>NZ_CP031963.1:0-358333 GCF_003443675.1 Aquimarina sp. BL5
CGACCCCAATCATACCGTTATTTAAGCAGTTTATTCGTGATTCTGAAACGGGTAAACGGTTAAAAAAGAATGGAACTAGGATCACCAAAGGTACTATTGATAATTATAGCTATGTACTTCATAACTTGATTGAGTTTACTATCGCTACGGATTTTGAACTACGTATTAGTGATGCGAGCAAATTGACCAAGAGAGAACTAGCCTCTGAAAAGAATTACTGGAAAAAGTTCTATCGCAAGTTCTCTGATTTTATGTACAAAAAAGGGTGCTATGATAATTATGTAGGTGCCAATATGAAACAGATACGTACCTTTTTTAATTACCTAAAAAACGAAAAAACACTATAATACCGGGGATTTTCATAAGCTGTTATATGTACGTAAAGAAGAAGTAGATATCTTGGTATTGTCTCCAGAACAGTTAAAATTTCTGATTCATGATCAGGATTTCCAGAAAATATTAACTCCTCCAGAAAAACGTATTAAAGATATCTTTGTTTTTGGGTGTACCACAGGTTTACGATTCTCCGATATATTTTTATTAACTAATAAGAATTTTGAACTACAAAATGGAGAATGGTATCTAAAGGTGAAAAGTAAAAAAACAAAGTCATACAGTGCGGTAAAAACTTCCAAAATATGCAGTAGACATCTATCAGAAATATAAATCCCGAAGTAATAAGAATATATTATTCACACCGATTACTTTGTTTAATTTTAATAAAACCTTAAAAAGTATTGGCGAGAAAGCTAATTTTACAGCTCCTATAGAGCTTTCTAGAGAACGACAAGGCAAAGCCTATAACGCTTCTAAAAACGCTCATAAAAAGCCGGAACGTTTTTGTGATAAAATGAGTTCTCATATGATGAGAAGAACTGCCATTACCACCTTGTTGATTTTAGGAATGCCGGAACATTTAGTACGGTCTATTAGCGGTCATAGCGCTAATAGTAATTCTTTTTACAGATATGTACATTTTGCACAGTCTTATGTGGATACAGAAATAGAAAAAATACATAATAAGCTGGAGGCTTATGGTGAGTAGCTTATGGCGAGTAGCTGGTTTCTGCACTGAACATTCTTACAACAACAAAAGCTATTGTAAAAGTAGCTTTGTTATAAATTATAGTATCTTTTTTTATAAATGCACGGATTGAAAATCCGCGTATTCTATGATTAAAACAAGCTTTTTCAAATTATTTTTTAAGCAAATTTCATTGTATCCACATATGGAGTTTGTCTATCAATTACTGCAAAAATGCGAGCTATTAACTTGTTTCTAATAATGTTAATTGTGCTCATTTTATTTTTACCTATTTCAATTCTTCTTTCATAGTATTTTTTCATCTCTGGATTATGTTGAATTGCTACCATTGAACACATATGAATCAATACTTTTATTTTTTTATTAGCGAGTTGTGAGACTTTATTACGTCCTTTTACACTTGTTCCTGATTGATAAGGGAAAGGAGCTACACCACAATATGATGCAAATTTTCGCCAGTTCTTAAATTTGGTAAAGTTTTCTGTAGCAATAATCATCGTTGTAGCCATTTGCATTCCAACACCTTTAATACTTAAAATTAACTTTAAACTTTGTTTCAATGCCTCTTGACTTTTATAACTTCCAAAATTTGATATTCAAGAGTCTTGATTTGTTTTGTTATGTAACGAATCATCTTTTCCTGGACTTCAAAAATGATTTTAAAGTCTTTTGTTTTATATATGTTTTTTTGCTCACTTAGAGTACCCTTATAAGCGGCTCGTTGTTTTATTAGCTTAGCTTTAAGACTCATCAATGATTTCAATTGAGTAATGGATTTTGAGTAGCTTTTTGTTGGAGTTATTTCATCTTTTAATCGATAACCGTATAAAGCAATTCTTTTAGAATCAATTACATCGTCTTTGCCTCTTGTGATTCCCATTGAACGCTTTATATCTAAAGCAGGTGCAATGTGATAATGGCATTCTTTATCTGTTAAAAACTCGGTTATTAAATGCGAATACATACCTGTATGTTCATACACAAAAAGCACATCTTCGATTTCATTTTTGAACTTTTGACCCACAAATAAAAGTTCTGTAAACCCTTCTTGCTATTACTAAATTGAGCATTTTTCTGATCTAAATGATTACATACATCAATGGTATTTTTACTAATATCAATACCAATTACATTTTTTAAAATTCATAACTTTAATTTTAAGATAATAATTGAGTTACTTTAACTAAGACCTTTAATAAGGACAAACTAAAATTCTATATGGTTCTAAGTAACTTGAAAAAAGGACGGAGACTAATACGCGGACTGGATCTTATAAATCTAGCGATCGGGAAAGTTCACTCCGTTCTTTTTAAATTTAATCATAAAATTATCTTGATACGAATCTAAAGGCTATCGGGGTATTCTTGTTAGCAATGAATCTTTTTTGATATTATTTATAATTGAGTAAATCTTTCCTTTCTTAAAATTATAATCTCTATTCAAAATAACCTTATCAGGTATTGAATTAGTTGATTTAAAAATAACACTATCTTTATTAGATATATAATTAGAATATTGTGAAAAACCTATAGATAAATTTCGATCAAACCCTTCCCATAAACTCAAATTATCGTTAACTCTTTTTAATTTTGCTATAAAAAAAGTATCTATTTTTTCTCCAAAAGAATAATTTTGTAGTTAACTATTTTATTACCAAGTTTAATTATTTTTTTTAGTTTCAAAGAATCATCACGAAAAAAAATAGTTTTTTGAAAATTATTAAATTCTAATTCTTTTCCATCTGAAATAAATGAAGAATCTACAATTTCTTTAATTTGATAATAATCTTTTTTAATTGGTAGTTCAGCATAACTAATTTTATTCAATAAGCTTGAAGAGCTTTTAATAGGAGGTGAATAATAGTCTAAATCATTTAAAAATAAAAGATTTTCATTTATTAGTAGGGAATCAATAAAATCCGTATCAAACAAATTAATTCTAGTTTTTCTTAAACTTATCAGTTTTTCTTTATGATATATATTTGTAATTATTTTAAGTTCATTTTCATGTCTTTTTAAAGAAGTTTGACTAACCAAATTTTTATATTCTTCATCATAAGAACTAATAACCCATAGGTTTCGTTTTGAAATATTTTCAATAGTTATATACTCTATCTTTTTCTTATAAGATAAATGCAAAGTATCTTTTTTTACAAACTTAATAACATAAGGAGAACCGGAAATTAAATATTTATAAATCTTAAAAAATCGATTATTAGACTTCTTTGTGTTCTCAATATTCTGATAAGTTTGTTTTACTAAACTTTTCTTTTCATGAACTTTTTTATCACAACAGATGAATAGTGTTATGATGAAAAAAAAATAACAGATAAACTTTAACATTCTTTTTTTGATTAATTGTTTGGTTTCCAGAATATTGACTTACCACCTGTAACCGTAGCTTCATAAGTAATATTCCCTTTATTCGGTCCTCGAACAGCAGGAAATCTATACTCTGATCTCTCAAGAGTTGGTGTAATGAGTGTATTTAAATCACTTGTTAACGATGGTGGATTTATATCAATAAAATTCCAATAAACGTCATTTTCAAATACAGGGTGTGGTAATTCTAAATTAAACAGTCCATAACCACTATAATTAATATCATTTCCATAAGTTGAAATTATACTGTCTTTGAAATCATTATAAATATCAACTGGAATTGAAATTCCGTTGTCCTCAATTTCGCGTGAGCATTAGATCCTCCAACCGTAAATGGAGATTGATCATTCCCCCAAGCTAAAAGATCAACTCCATCCCAAAATTCAGCCCCATTGGTTGGATCTATATCACTAGTCAAAACATCAATTAACCCAGCTCTGGCGTTATTACTTCTTGAATTATTAGTATCTGCTAAATTAGTTTTTTCCGAATTAGGTACTGAGGAATATGAAGTCGCTAATAAATCTCTCATTGTACTATCTATAGCATCGGCTCTATTGTTTGCTGTATGTGCAATAAATAAGCTTTCATTAGCATTTCCAGAACTCTCATGTCTAATAATACTTGCTACGTAAGTAAAATCATTATGATTTAACCCTACATCTTCAGAACCATTAATTAATGCATTTCTTGCAACATTCGGTAGTCTATTACCAGATGTTAATTCAACAAGATGTGTAGCCATATCAAAAGTAATATCATCATCATTTACTACTCTAACATTTTGACTATCACCAACTAAACCTATAAACCTACCATCTGCTGCGTAATAATATTCCAACCCTTCTAATTCGACACCATCAATAACTCTATTTTCACTAAAAGCATATGGACTATTATGGGGATACTGTGTAGATAATGGATCTAAGCTTAAGAATTTCCCTAATCTCGGATCGTGCATTCTAAACTTAAAGTTTGCACTATTCCCATCTCCTTTGATTTCGTTATCGAGTTCCTGTCCTTGGAACCCATAACGGTATTCAGATGAGTTTCCGTGTCGATTCGGTAATAGCATCCCAAACGGATAGTAATCTATATTTAAGGTATGTCAGTATTTATGAGAACTTACACTAATTTTATTATGATAAAAATAACTGTTTAATACCAAAAACAACAAAATTTTGGTCACTTTTTTCGATGTTTTTTAGGGTGTTAGAAAAAGTTTTTATTAGTATCTAATATAGATAATAAAAACAAATCGTATAAAGTTCTCCCTCTCCTTGGGGAGAGCCTGCTTCGCAGTCAGGCAGGGGTTAGGGTGAGGGGTTAGGGTGAGGGGTTAGAAGTTAATATGTTAAGAATACAAATCGATGCTGTATATTTTATCACGGCATTCTCTTTAACTTTTTTATAACAAAAAAGATCATAAAACACCCAAAACTCACTACCATAAGTGGGGAGGGGGGTACTTATATAAGTGGGTAAATTCATACTTAAGGATCACTTGGGGTACTAATGATAGTGGGTGCACGTATCTAAAAGCTTAGCAAGGGGTAGCGCAAATATAGGATAGAGGTACTTAAAACAGAAGCATGACTATGTGTAAACAGAAGCACCACTTGTATCAGAGCTAAGTGTCACTTGTGTTTGACACAGGACCAGCCTATATCAGAACTACGGACTGGGTACTGAAGAAATAGGAGTCTGGTACTTCGTAAGTACCCCTTTTGAACACAATGATGTTAATTTTTTAACATTCATAAAGGGCTGTTTTATTATTTTCTAATTCCTTTATTTAAGAAGATATAGCCTATCGAATAGATAGTTTTTATATTCTTGATTTAAAAATTAGGTTCTTGATACTGGCATTCAGCTATATATGAATCAAGCTAAAAAATAAAAGAAAGAAATTTCAAAAAAGACAGTAACAAAACGCCTCCTAATGACACTTACTTATAGTAAGAGCACAATTCAATAAATAAAGGTAGGCATTTAATTGAATAGCAATTACAAAAATCAATGGCTACGGTTATATGTGGGGTATGTGTGCCGTAGCCAGATTTTGATCGTAAGGTCTTATATAGATGGTTAAAATTGTGAATAACTATGCGTGCATTGTTAATAAGTTACGGTTAAACCGCTTTTTTATTAAATTTTGTGTACATTTATCCGGCTTAACAATTGATCCTTATATGATTTTATCCAGAAATAAAAATCATAATGTACTAAAAACAATCACAAATCGTCATTACTTTAAATCTCACGACCCCCTCCAATGAACAATTACAAACTTACGATCATCGGATTATCCTTATCCGTATTCGTGTATTTTTCAGCTATCTTTTTAGAACTAGACCTTTTTGAGTATTTATTGGTGTTTTTAGCCAGTATAGAGCAGTTCCAATTTGATGAATTTATTATTCCCTTCTTAATATTTTCCGTTTTCTTGGTATTTGATATGCGCAGACGCTTTAAAAAAGTCAAATTAGAAAATGCAAAATTGAAGATTTATAAAGCGATGCTATCTTCTAGTCATCATATTCTAAATAATTTTATCTATCAAATGGATATCTTTAAGATCACTGCAGAAGATACGCCTGGTTTTGATGCTAAGATATTAGCATTTTATGAAGATATCATAAGTAATACCTCGCATCAGATTTATTCGCTTAGCAATCTTTCTAGTATAGATGAATATTCTATACGCACCTCGGTAATGACTGGTTAAGTTTTTATTAATTTGTTTTTTACTTTAGTTTCTATAAAGAAATAGTACAAACTTTATTTAAGGTTTTAGATAGTATCTGCCGAAGCTTCATAGTTAAGAAGATTAGATAAAAAATGTAAGTCCTTACTTTTTTTATCGACTCTAGGGTAAAATTATAACTATGGATATTATTGAGTACCTAATGGGTAGGGGAGGATTCGCGATACTAGCTCTTTTTGTAGTAGTGATTGTGTTATATAATAAAATAAAGGCCAGACGAGCGTTTAGAGTTTCTTCTAAAAAGAAAAATAGATAAAAGATAGGAGTCATACAATTGCATAACTCCTTTTTCTCTATAATTACATTAATTAAATAAACACACCTTAAATCCGGAAAAAGGAGTGTATCTGCATGAGACATCTCCAGGTCCTAGGAACGGAGACATATTCCAGCAATCTGAATTTGTATTACATCGTCTTCCACCGATGTTTCCTCCGTTAATTTCTTTTTGTTGTTCTTTGTTAAGAGAAGTCCCTAAGTTTTTGATTTTGTCAATCATAATGTGAAAAATTTATAAGTTATATAACTCTAATATAAATTCTTCAAAACAATGAAACTTGATCTTGTGGAAGTTCTACAGAAAAATGTGGATGAATGTATGTGTTTAGAAAAAAAAATTTAATAATATTTTTAGGATAGTTACTAAAGCTTGCTTTTTTCAAAAAAACTAAAAACAGAACCCCCATATTTGCGACCATTACTAAAGTTAGTAACACTATCCAATTTGGTGTGTTTAGAATGTTCTATAATCAAAATACCATCTTCATTAAGTAAATCGTTCTTAAAAACTAATTCAGCAATTTTCGAAAACTGTTCATCTGTAAAGTCATATGGTGGATCGGCAAAAATAATATCTGATTTTCGTTTTACTTTTTCCAGATAATGGTATACATCACTTTTTATGGTATCGATATCGAAATCAAGTTCTTTGGCTATACTTTTTATATAGCCTACACAGGCATAGTGCGTATCTACAGCCGTAATATGTTCTGCGCCACGTGAAGCAAATTCATAGCTAATATTGCCTGTTCCCGCAAAAAGATCAAGTAGCGTAACCTGAGAAAATACATAATGATGGTTAAGGATATTAAACAATCCTTCTTTTGCCATATCGGTTGTGGGTCGTACGGGTAATTTTTTGGGAGCCTGTAATCTTTTTCCTTTATATTTTCCAGAGATAATTCGCATGCTAAAAATGATTTAATAAAACAAAATGTTGGTGATCATCAATAGGAGGTAAAGCTTCAGAGAATTTGGTGTTGTTGTTTCTATTCCCAAAATCCACATGACGTATGTACTTATGTGCAATGGTATAACAAGAGCTGTTTTTCGAAATGTTACCTAAGAAAACTAATTTAAACTCTTCTGGATTCAGTCTTAATTGTTCAGCAGCAAACATTACATAATATAAAAAATCTTCACTGGTTTCATAAATATATGAATTACTCAATAGTAGTTTTCCTTTATTAGTAACTACGAGATCAAATGTTTTAGAATTCATATGTGCAAAAACTCTCGTAGTTTCGCTATTTTTCTCTTTTGATAAAACACTATCTATGAGTATTGTCGAAGCGTGTTTATAGGTGAATGATCCAAAAGTTTCGAAAAAGAAATTATTAATATTGGTGTATGGGATATAAACGGTAACTATTTCGTGTTGATCCAATTCATCATACGCTATAAAATCATTTTCTAATACTTTGATGCTGTGTTTTAAATAATCTTTTAGAGATTCAGAATTAAACAAAGCTTTAGGAACACACGTATACAGATCGTTTTGATAAATAACTTCTACGACATCAAAGTTGTGTCTTAGGTCTGTATTGTGATCAAAATTGTATTTTATCTTTTCTAATACTTGCTCTGGAGATAAATGTATACCAAAATCATCTTGCTCTATAGTAATTATCTCATTATCAGAATTTACTGTACAAAAAGAAAGTCCATTCAGGCTTACCTGAATGGACAATGTATATTTTGTATCACCAAAAGTATTACTCTTGTGTTTCGTTTGAGTCATAAGTTTTTGGCCAATTACCTGTAGTGTTTACTTCCTGCATGGAACCAACTGATAAGAATGGTCCATCTACACCTTCTACAGATTTTACTTGTTTTTCTTGATATAATAAATCTTTATCTAGATCGTGCAATAGAATATCTTTAGAAACTTTAGCCTCAAAAACGCTAATTCTAATTCCGTTTTTATCAATAAAACCGGCATCAAGGTCATACTTAGCGTCTTTACCTTCTACAGGTACATTCATCATAGTTTTGTAACGATCACTTCCTCCAAATAAAGAATCCTTTATGGCCGCATAACCAAGTGTGTCTACTACAACAGTATCTCTTGGTTCGTCTATTTGTAAGATTTTATTGAATCTGATAAAACTAGAATCTCTACGTTGAGTAAGAGTAAATTTAGCAGTATCTATAAAAGCAATTAACTTGGCAGGATCTTTTTCGAATCTACCAACTACCGTATTATGGGCTAGTTCTGCTTGTCGAATATCTCTTAAATTTTCGATAGCTTTTGCATAACGCACTTTTTTAATTTTGTTGAATCGTACAGGACCCATTACAGAATTGTATACCATGTAACCCAAGGCTGCGATAACTACCCATAGAACTAATTGAAGAACAATTTTCATTTTATAATTTAGCTTTTAGACATTAGTGTATACGCAAATCTACAATTTTTTTTCAATCGTAAAAGTTTATAGCCAAAAAATCATTACTATCTTTGATTTATTAACAGAATATAAATTTAAGGATTATGGATATTTCATGAGGGAAACAGAGTTTTATCAGTTATTAAAAGACGATTTTCCTTTTGAACCTACTATAAGACAGGATATTGTACTTCAGAAGCTTTCCGCTTTTATCTTATCAGGCACAAAAGATTCACTTTTTTTATTAAAAGGGTATGCAGGAACAGGAAAAACAACTTTAATAGGAACTTTAGTCAAAAATCTGGGGAAAGCAAAATTAAATGCTGTTTTATTAGCTCCTACAGGGCGCGCTGCAAAGGTAATTAGTAATTATTCGGGTAGACAAGCCCAGACAATACACAGAAATATTTATTACCCAAAAAAAACGAGTAGCGGAGGGCTGGCTTTTCAATTAAAACAAAACAAGAGTAGAAATACCATCTTTATAGTAGATGAAGCTTCTATGATACCCGATACACCTAGTGATAGTAAATTATTTGAAAATGGATCATTATTAGATGATTTAATGATGTATGTATATTCGGGTCATAATTGCAAAATTCTTTTTATTGGTGATACAGCTCAGTTGCCACCGGTTAGGTTAGAAGTGAGTCCTGCTTTGGATGCTGATAATTTATCAATGGGTTTTAATAAAGATGTAACCCAGATTGAATTAGACGAAGTAGTTCGACAGGCCGAGGATAGTGGTATTCTAATGAATGCAACATCTTTAAGAGAGCTTTTGAACGATGGATTTTATGAGTCTTTCCAGTTTAATATTGAAGGATATCCAGATATTATAAGATTGATTGATGGACACGATATTATGGATGCCTTAAATGATTCGTACGCTAGTTCCGGTCATGAGGAATCCGTTATTATACTTAGGTCGAATAAAAGAGCTAATATTTATAATCAACAGATTCGTTCTAGAATACTTTTTCAGGAAGAAGAACTCTCTGCTGGGGATTACTTAATGGTTGTAAAGAATAATTATTTTTGGTTAGACAATAAAAGTGATGCAGGATTTATAGCAAATGGCGATATTATCAAAATTCTGGAAATTTACGCTATAAAGGAATTGTATGGATTTCGTTTTGCAGAAGTGAAGATTGCTATGGTAGATTATCCAGACCAAAAGCCACTGGAAACCGTTTTGATTTTGGACACGTTAACTTCAGAAACACCTTCTTTATCATATGAAGAATCCAATAAATTGTATCAGGAGGTAATGAAAGATTTTGATGGAGAAAAATCAAAGTATAAGAAGTTTCTTGGAGTGAAAAACAATAAGTTTTTTAATGGGTTACAAGTAAAATTCTCTTATGCGATTACTTGTCATAAATCACAAGGAGGGCAGTGGGATACTGTTTTCATAGAGCAACCGTATCTTCCTGATGGAATCAATAAAGATTATTTACGTTGGTTGTATACTGCGGTTACTAGAGCTAAAGAAAAATTGTATCTTATTGGCTTTAAAGACGATTTTTTTATTGAGAATTAAATTATTTATAAATGCAAGAAACAATTTTAAGCGTTTGTTTAGGAATTGGACTGGCAGCTTCTGTTGGTTTTAGAGTATTTCTGCCATTATTAGCAGTTAGTTTGGCAGGTCATTATGGAGTTATTCCTTTAAATTCTAGTTGGGAATGGGTAGGGAGTAATGTAGCCTTAATCGTTCTATCTATAGCTACAGTAGTTGAAATTTTAGCTTATTATATCCCGTGGTTTGATAATTTACTCGATACTATAGCAATTCCTCTTGCAGCAATAGCCGGTACGGCAGTTATGGTGTCAACTGTTGTTGATTTGAGTCCTGCAGTAACTTGGGCGCTGGCTATTATAGCAGGCGGAGGAACAGCAACCACTGTAAAAAGTACGATGGGAGCATCTAGGTTAACATCTACAGCAACTACTGGGGGATTGGCAAACCCTGTTATTGCAACTGTAGAAACAGGAACAGCATCAGTTATGTCTCTAGTATCTATTTTCATAGCACCGTTGGCAATTATTTTGGTGATACTGATTTTCTTTGGTTTAAGAAAAGTTTATAAAAAACTATTTAGACGCTCTTCTTGAAAATCGATTTAAAAAAGTTATTTTTGATCCTTCAAAAAGCACACAATTTTGAACAAAACGAATCTGAAAACTATCGCAATGATTCCTGCGAGATACGCTGCATCCCGATTTCCTGGGAAATTAATGCAGGATCTTGAGGGGAAATCAGTTATTCTAAGAACATACGAGGCTGCTGTAAGTACATCATTATTTAGTGAGGTTTATGTAGTTACCGATAGCGATATCATTTTTAAAGAAATTACTGCGCACGGTGGCAAAGCTATCATGAGTATTAAGGAGCACGACTGCGGAAGTGATAGAATCGCTGAAGCTGTGGAGAATATGGATATTGATATTGTAGTCAATGTCCAGGGAGATGAACCCTTTACAGAAAGAGAGAGCCTTGAAAAGGTTTTGGGAGTCTTTCAAGGGGATGATGCGGATAAAATAGATCTAGCAAGTCTTATGACTCCAATGAATGATTGGGATGATATAGTGAACCCAAATAGCGTGAAGGTAATTGTAGATAAAGACGATTACGCTTTATATTTTTCTCGCGCCCCAATTCCATATCCTAGAGATAAAGAAATTAGCCATACATATTATAAACACAAAGGAATTTATGCATTTAGAAAGCAAGCAATTCTAGATTTTTATCGCCTACCGATGAGAACTTTAGAGGCTTCTGAGAAAATTGAATGTATTAGATATCTAGAGTATGGTAAGAATATAAAAATGATAGAAACACATCATGAAGGTGTGGAAATAGATACCCCGGAAGATTTAGAAAAAGCAAGGAATTTAATTAATAAACAAAATCTTTTGAATATTACATCTACGGTTACCTCTAAAGTGAAAGAATCAACCCATAAGAATTTTCCTATGGTACCAAGAGTGGTTTTTGGTAAAGGATCCTTTAACCAACTAGAGCAAATCCTCTCTCCTGAAAGAAAAAATGGAGCCCCTTTTATTTATCTTATTGATGATGTTTTTGAAAAAAATAAAACGTTTATTGAAGATAGAATAAATTTATTAGGCAATGATAATATTGTTTATATATCTACGAAAGAAGAACCTAAAACTTCTCAGGTAGACCAACTGGTATCAAAGTTTAAGAGTGCCTACAGTTATACACCAAGCGGTATTATTGGTATTGGTGGAGGATCTATAATGGATTTGGCAAAAGCAGTGGCGATTATGATGAACAATACTGGTAGTGCTACAGAGTACCAAGGTTGGGATCTTGTAGACAATAAGGCTGTGTATCATGTAGGTATTCCAACAATTTCTGGAACGGGAGCAGAAGTGTCAAGAACAACAGTATTGACAGGCCCTGAAAAGAAATTAGGTATCAATTCTGATTTTACACCTTTTGATCAGGTGATTTTAGATCCAGAATTAATAAAAGAGGTGCCTAAAGATCAATGGTTTTATACAGGAATGGATTGTTACATCCATTGTATAGAATCTTTAAATGGTACGTATCTTAATGCATTTAGTCAGAGTTATGGCGAAAAAGCATATGACCTTTGCAAAGAAATCTTTTTAGAAAAAACATTAGATAAAGAAGAGGCAGACGCAAAACTTATGATGGCTTCTTGGCATGGAGGTATGAGTATTGCTTATTCACAAGTAGGTGTTGCACACGCTATGAGTTATGGATTAGCATATGTTTTAGGAACTAAGCATGGAATAGGGAACTGTATTGTTTTTGATAAGCTTGGAGAATATTACCCTGAGGGTGTAGCACTTTTTAAGAAAATGAAAGAAGTTCATAATATTGAACTGCCTACAGGAATTTGTACCGATGTAACAGAAGAACAACTAGATACTATGGCTTCTGTAGCGCTAGGTTTAGTACCTTTATGGGAAAACGCTTTAGGTGAAAATTGGCAAGAGAAGATGAATGCTGATACTTTGAAGGCAATTTATCGTACATTATAATCTTAATAATACCATAATCAGATAACAATGAGAAAACTATCATCTTTTATATTTCACAAAATTATGGGATGGAAGATGATAGGAGATTTTGATGAGGACAATATAAAGAAGTGTGTTGTTATTGCAGTTCCACACACCAGTTGGCATGATTTTTATATAGGGTTGCTTATTCGGCAGGTTGCCGGTGTTAAAATCAGTTTTATGGGCAAGAAGGAACTTTTTAAATGGCCATTTGGTTGGTATTTTAGAAAAGTTGGAGGAATTGCATTGGATAGAACCCCTGGTCAAAATAAAGTTGAAGCTATTGCAAAAGAGTTTGAGAAGCGTAACGAACTTAGATTGACATTGGCTCCGGAAGGAACAAGGAAAAAGGTATCTTCATGGAAAACAGGTTTTTATTATATAGCCCAGGCTGCTAATGTGCCTATCCTTATGGTCGCTTTTGATTTTGGAAAAAAACAAGTGGTTATATCTTCCCCGTTTTACCCTACTGATGATATTGAAAAAGATTTACAATCTATGTATGGTTTCTTTAAAGGCGTAAAAGGAAAAATTCCTGAGTATAGTTTTGAGCCCGAACCCGAAGTTTAGAATTTTTCGCTATTTTCTTTCTTAATAAATTCTTTTTTTGGTTCTTCCTTTTTTTCTTCTAGTGCTCCAGCACCAAAAAGCAATTCTGTACTAGAGAATGTTGTTCCGAACGTTTTTGCGGCAAGATAAACTTGCGATATAGCACTTTCCGCTTGTTCTATACTTAGTTCTTTCAAAGGGTGTACATACGCAGACCAAAGAATCCCATTAGAAATCGCATATTTAACGTCGAGAGCCGAATGAAAGTTCGCAGTCATGGAATCTAATAACAAATCTTTATCAAGATTACTAGATTCTGTAATAGGAGCTATAATTCGCATTCTGTTATTTTTTGCATCCGTAATACATAGCATAGGAGTTTCTTTATAAACAAATTGCCAGTTTCCTGGTATTCCTTTTAAAGTATCCGCTTTTCTGGTAATAATCTCACCCAGCGTATCATTGTTCATATTTTGAGCCTGAGAAAATAATCCCATAAAAAGAAATACCAAAAAGATCCACTGTTTCATAATTGCATTGATTTTTTTGTTAAGTCGTAAATACCTTTTAAACATAACAAAAAAAGACTACCTAATCAGGCAGTCTTTTCATAAAGTATTGTTATGCTTTTGTTTACTCTTCAGAAGAGGACTCTTCCATAGAATGATATACATTTTGTACATCATCATCTTCTTCTATTTTCTCCAGAAGCTTTTCTACATCAGCAGCTTGTTCTGGAGTAAGTTTCTTAGTTACCTGTGGAATACGTTCAAAACCGGATGATAAGATTTCAATTTCTCTACTTTCTAATTCTTTTTGGATAGCACCAAAGCTTTCGAAAGGAGCGTAAATTAAAATTCCATCTTCATCCTGGAATACTTCTTCTGCTCCAAAATCTATAAATTCCAGTTCTAATTCCTCTGGATCAAGACCTTCTCCATTAATTCTAAAATTGCAGGTGTGATCAAACATAAATTCTACGGAACCAGATGTTCCTAAGTTACCATCACACTTATTAAAATAAGATCGCACATTGGCAACCGTTCTATTGTTGTTATCAGTAGCAGTTTCTACAAGAATAGCAATTCCGTGTGGAGCATATCCTTCGAACAGCACTTCTTTATAATCACTTTGGTCTTTATCAGAAGCTTTTTTGATAGCGCGTTCTACATTGTCTTTTGGCATGTTTACAGACTTCGCATTCTGTATTACTGCTCTTAGACGAGAATTAGAAGCTGGATCAGGACCACCTTCTTTTACAGCCATTACGATATCTTTACCAATACGAGTAAATGCTTTGGACATTGCTGACCAACGTTTCATTTTACGTGCCTTTCTGAACTCAAAAGCTCTTCCCATAATCTAAATTTAAAAATCTGAATACAAACATAAGTAGAAACCAAATGTTTCACAAATACATATTCATTTCCACTTAAATTTTATTCTTCTTCTACAATTCCATCAATAGCTTTGGCAAGTTGAAAATCTTTTTCAGTTACACCATCGGCATCGTGTGTAGATAGACTTACATTAACAACATTATAGACATTGGACCAATCCGGATGATGATTTAAGGCTTCAGCTTCAAAAGCAATTCGGGACATAGCCGAAAAAGCATCTTTAAAGTTTTCGAATTCGAATGATGTATGAAGCGCATTATCTTCATATTCCCAACCATCCATTTTTTCTAGTCGAGAAGTAATTTCAGTTTCAGTTAGTTTCATAATAGTATGATTTTTTTAATATTATTTTTTATAGTATTCTTTTAAAGTCCAAGTTCTTGCCTTAGCACTTCATCTTTATTACTATTCTTTCCCCAATAAGCAGATTTGATGCTTTTTAATTTGGTAGCTTTTGTGATTAATTCTTTAGCGTTAGTTCCAAAACCACTTTTAAAAATTTCTGTCCATCCTTCTATTTCGTACGGGAAAGAACTATTAAAAGTAATGCTAATACTTCTGTTTAATTCTGGGTAGCTTATTGTATAGATATTAGAAGTTGCATCTTTTTGCAAAGTAGCTTCTGCAGAATATGCTTTGATCTCTTTGTGCTTTAGTCTAGAATATTCGAAAGAAGGAATAATTTTTAAATCTCCTTGTGGTAAGTTATTAGGGTCAATTCTAATTTTTGCCCATAATTCGTTTTCTAGAATTTCTTTATCTAATGCAAAATTCTGATCTGCTTCCCCTTCAAAATAGGAGTGAGACATAATATCAAATTTCTTTCTATTGTTTAATTGCGCATATACGTGCCCACACCACTCTTGCATGGAGCTAGATATTTTAATGGCGTGTTGATTATCTGCAACAGGGTAAAAAGTACTTTGCATAATAGAATATGGATATATACCAGTATTAAACTTTTTGGTTGCATTTAGCTTTAGAACGGGAATATTTTCAGAGTTTTGATAATCTGCTTTGACTTGTTCTTTACTAAGAAAATCTTCGGTTACGTAAATGAGAACAGCTTTTCCTTCCCTGATTTCACCATATCGAGCTTGTTCTAATTGATAAGACGTAATTTCTGCATTACCTGCATACCAGTATTTTTTAAAACTTTCTGAAAGCTCTTTTGCTGGTTTTAAAGCTGATACCTTATTTTCGGTAATTACTTTTTCAGCATTTTTGGTCTTTTCATCTGCTTTGATATTACTGCAAGCAATAAGTACCAGAACGCCTAATATCCCGAATAGGAGCAATGACTTTTTCATAATTTGTTTTTTTATGCATTTATATAGCAAATTACGATAAAGCTATGATCCGGCAAGTTTCATTAACGTTTCATAAACAAGTTGAACAGGAAGCCCCATAACATTAAAGTAACTTCCTTCTATGTGAGTGATACCTATATAACCAATCCATTCTTGTATGCCATAAGCGCCTGCTTTGTCCATTGGAGAAAAAGTATCCACATAATAGTTTATTTCCTCAGCAGTAAGGGGTTTAAAGGTAACTTTTGTGATTTGATTTATAATTTCGGTAGTAGTAGCTGTCTTAAAACATACCGATGTAATGACCTCATGAGTTTCTCCGGATAATGAGGCTATCATATTTTTAGCGTCCTGTGCATCTTTAGGTTTTCCTATTGCTTTATTATGGTGCCAAACGATCGTATCACTAGTAACTAAAATATCATTTGATTTTAGTTGTGTGAATTCATCTGCTTTTAATTTTGCCAGATAATCAGATATCGAAGATGCTTTAAGATGATCAGGATATATTTCGTTGACTTCTTTCAATTGGATCGTGAAGTCTAAATCTAAATCTTTGAAGAATTGTTGCCTTCTAGGTGATCCTGACGCCAGAATAAGGTTATGATTCTTTAATAATTCTTTTAGCATATGGTTATAGTAGAATAAATTGAAATTGTAATATAGATGAAGAAGCTAAAAACAGTACCACTTTTAAAATAAGACTCAACGTTTTAAAGTCCTTATTGGTTTCTGCGCTCCAGCTTTTGAACATAAAATATAATAAAGGTGCTACCAAGAATCCCAAAACTAAAACAACAGCAGTAGAATTGCTAAATAGATATGTGTAAACATAGTAGATAACTAGTCCAATCGGAATTATAGTTAATGCTCCGATGAGTTTTACGGTGCGATCTTTTCCTAAGGCAATAGGAATAGTTTGTATGCCAGCGTTATGATCCTTGTCCATTGATAAGCAGTCTTTTACAATTTCTCGAATAGTAACGATCGTAAAAGCAAAAATAGAATAGTCGACTATAATTAGAAAGATAACTTTCTGCGAAGCTCTGTTCTGATCGGTGATAGCAGGAAGTAAATCAAAAATTGCAACAGAAATTAAAGCCAATGCCATTAGAACACCTATAATCACGTTTTTTAGAACTAAAATTTCCTTTAAATATGTAGCGTAGATATAAAATATACCAGACACTACTATAAACAAAGCCGCTAGCTTAGGGCTTCCTATGATATTGGATAGATAGAATCCAATGGCAACGCCGATAATATTAAAAACTATAAAAAGACGATTAGCGATCTTTTCAGAGATTGTGCTATTTGTGTTTTCTTTTTTAATAGCATATTCTCTGTTTTCAATATATAGCATAACATTTGCTGCTGCAACCAAAGAAATTGTAGCGATAATTAAAAGTGAAATTCCGAATCCATTTAAGGTAATAGCAATGTCAAAAGGTTCAAAAAGACCATATTTAATACATAATTGTGCTATTGCTATTAGAATGAGATTATCGAATTTAATTAGCTTTAAATATGCTTGCATGAAAGGATGTGTTTTGTTAGCCTGTTGTAAATTTTGAAATTAATAAGATAAAAAGCGTCAATTCGAGTGGTTTTTCGGAATAAAATGTAGAAAAATTGTATCGAGAATAACTTTTTTAACCCGAAATTCTATTCTCGATACACTTCTTCCTATGGTAGAAGCACTCGAATTGACGAATTTCTAATTTAAAGACGTCAATAGACAACGGATATTATTAGTCCGCAAATGTAATAATTTATCCCTTTGGATACCGTATTAACTTATCCTCTTAAACCCCTTATTTTATAAGATAATAAAGATTCATTAACGTTAACGGTGGGTTAACGATACTGAATTCTTCGGTTTGTTTAGGACTATGCTATAATTTTGATCTCATCAACAATCAAAAAACGAATAGTAATGCTAAGAATCATCATCATTTTATGCGTAGTGTCTAGTTCCTTTGGACAAACTAAATATCAGAATGACTTTGAAAATTATTGGAAAATAGTTGATCAATACTTTGCATATTTTGATGTCCAAAAAACAGATTGGAACGAAGTAAGAAGGATTTATCAACCTTCTGTGGATACAATTCAAAATGATGATGATTTTATTCGTTTGTTAGAAATGACTAATAATGAGCTTTATAATGGTCATATTGGTCTTAATACCAACTTGGCTTCATCAAGTAGATTAATACCGACAGGAACTGATATATGGGTGTCATACAAGAATGATTGTTTTAGGGTATCTGCAATCAGAGAAGGGTTTCCTGCAGAAAAATCTGGGATAGTATTAGGAATGGAAATAACGGCGTATAACGGTATTGAAATTTCTGAAGCTATAAAAAGATTTTTGCCTAAAAGTGTCAAAGCGCATACTAACAAAATGTATGAATATGCCGCGAATCTTCTATTAGCCGGAACTCATAATTCTAAGAGAAGTCTGAATGTTAATGACTCATTAACATTCAATATTGAAAATATAAAGAACAATAGACCAGTAAAGCTTGTAGAAGCAAAAGTAATTGATACTAATATTGGTTACATCACAATTAATAATGCTCTAGGCAACAATAATACAATTCAGGATTTTGATAAAGCTTTAGATGATTTAAAAAATACTAATGGACTTATTTTAGATCTTAGAGATACGCCTAGTGGCGGAAATACAACGGTGGCAAGAGCTATTATGGGGAGATTTATCAAAAAAGAAGCTCCTTATCAACGTCATCGTTTTGTATATGAAGAAAAGTTATACGGAGTTAAGAGAAATACAATAGAATTAGTCTCTCCAAGAGGGGAAGCGTATGAGAAACCACTGGTTATTCTTTGTGGTAGATGGACTGGTAGTATGGGAGAAGGTATGACTATTGGTTTTGATGGATTAAATAGAGCGGAAATAGTAGGTACAGATATGGGAGATTTGTTAGGTGCTATCTATAACTACACATTGCCAGAAACCAACATTGGTTTTCAGATTCCGGTAGAAAAGTTATTTCATATAAATGGAATGCCTAGAGAAGATTTTAGTCCAAAACATTATATCTTAGATACCCAGGATCAATTGCAAAAAGCAATTGAAATTATTAAAGAATCTTTATAATGAAGCAGAAAGTAAATACATTAATCATTACATCTATCATAGCTCTTATAGCGCTGTGTGGTATACAGGCATATCTAGTATATAATACCTATCAGTTAAAGAAAGATGCTTTTATTAGAGAAACTAAGAAAGCGATTAGCAATATTGATAATACTAAGGAAATGGATTCATTGGCAGAAACTTGGTATACATATCTAAGTGAAAATCTTGTGGAATATAAAAAGAATAATATTCTTAAAAAAGAAGCTCTCAATAGGTTTAAACCAATAACAGATTCTCTTAATCATTTGTTTGTGTTGTATTATAAGAAAGAAATAGCGAATCGTAATTTAGAATATGATATTCAATATAAAAAGGATATTAAAAGTATTGTGATTTATGAAGAAGAAGAATTGGATACTATTTTTTCCACAATAGATGGTGAAAATGTGTATTCATTTGGAGAAAAATTTCCTAAGGAAGATGAAGTAGTGATGAGTAAAGCTCGGTGGTTTACGGATCTTGATTATGAAAACGAAATTAACGGAGGGTCGATCAATGTGTCTTTGGATATAGAAGTTAGAACTGTGGACTATATCAACATCATAGGATGGAAGCGAATAGTATTTAAACAGATGGCTATGCTTTTTGTTTTTTCGGTATTATTATTTCTTTTCGTAGTTAGTCTGTTTTTCTATTCTATAAGGAATCTGATTCGTCAGAAAAAATTAGCAGATATAAAAACTGATTTCATAAATAATATTACACACGAACTTAAAACCCCATTAGCAACTTTAGGTATCGCTTCTAAGAGTTTAAGAAAAGAAGAAATACAGAATTCTTCTGATGCATTTGCAAATACATTAGATATTCTAGATCGTCAGAATAGTAGATTGCAGAAATTGGTTGATCAGGTAGTTACCAATAGTTTAGGTTCTGAGGAAATAGTTATTAATAAAGAAGAAATACTGGATGACGTATATTTTCAGAATGTTTTGAAAGATTTTGAATTATCTGTTCAGAACAAAAACGTTAGTATCGTCTCGAAGATTGAATTTAGAGAAGTACACTTAAGTATTGATAAATTTATGTTTACTACAGCAATATTAAATGTTTTAGATAATGCAGTAAAATATGGAAAAGAAAATACAGAAATCATTTTTAGAACTTATCTAAAAGATGATCAATATGAAATATCAATCCATGACAATGGAATTGGAATTCATGAGAAGGAACAACGTAAGATTTTTGAGAAATTTTATCGTGTTAGTAAGGGAGATGTTCACGATGTAAAAGGTTTAGGACTAGGGTTGTTTTATACCAGTCAGATTGTTAAGGCACATCAAGGAACAATTTCTTTAGAGAGTAAACCTGATTTGGGAACTACTTTTATCATAACATTACCAATAACCGAATAATTATGCAGCATATATTATTAGCAGAAGATGACTTTGATTTTGGAAGTATTTTAAAACAATATTTAGAGCTTCATGGATATAAAGTGGTTTGGGCTCAAGATGGTAAAGAAGCTTTACAAATCTTTTCAGAAGAACAATTTGATATCTGTGTTTTTGATGTAATGATGCCCAAAATGGATGGATTTACATTGGCAGAAAAAGTAATAGAGTTAAATCCAGAAATTCCTTTTGTTTTTCTTACTGCCAAAAAAATGAAAGAAGATAAAATCCGTGGTTTAAAACTTGGCGCAGACGATTATATCGTAAAACCTTTTGAAGCAGATATATTGGTATTAAGACTTCAAAATATTCTAAAGCGATCGCAAAGAGTTCAGGCTATACGCGAAGAAGTCATTGCTATAGGAGATTATAAGTTTGATGCTACTAATCATTGCTTAAAACTAAATGGTGAGCGACAAAAACTCACAGAAAAGGAAGCTATCTTAATTCAGTACTTATACGATCATAAAAACACAATGATAAAAAGAGAACGTCTACTTAAAGATGTTTGGGGAAATGATGACTTCTTTTCAGGAAGGAGTATGGATGTGTTTATCAGTAGATTAAGAAAGTATTTTAAAGAAGATAATAATATAACAATAGAGAGCGTGAGAGGAGTAGGTCTCACATTTAGTTTAAAATAAAGGAATTTCATCAATCATCAATCATCAATCATCAATCAAAAAACGAAAAATCATGAGAACAATCAGTAGTATTCTATGCTTAGTAGTGTCATTTTATGTAAATGCACAAAACTCTTTAGATCTGTTAGATAAAAAAATAGATTCTATATATAAAACTAGTAAAATAGCTGGATTTGGAGTTTCTATAATGACACCGGATACAATACTTTACGAAAACGGCTTTGGTTATGCCGATATTGTAACAAAGAAAAAGTATACAATAAATACCATACAAAATATCGGATCTGTTTCTAAAACTTTTATTGGAATAGCTTTAATGAATGCTATTGAAGACGGTAAACTAAAAATAGATACACCGATCAATGATATCTTACCTTTTGCCATAAATCACCCAAAGTATCCTGAAGTTCCAATTACCATAAAACATTTGGCAACTCATACATCTTCTATTTTGGATACAGATGCATACGAAAAGAGTTATGTTTTTGAAAAGGGTATAGAATTAAAAGAGGAAAACTATACCAAAGAAGAATATGGAGAACTTAAACTAATGAAGTCTAATAAACAATATAGTTTGGAAAGCTTTCTGAAAAATCATTTAACTCCGAAAGGCGAATGGTATAAGAAAAATAATTTTTTAAAGCAAAAACCAGGAGATAGATATGAATATTCTAATATAGGATCTGCTTTATTAGCATATATTATTGAAATAGTAACAAATACGTCATTTCCTGAGTATACACAAGAGCATATTTTGGATCCATTACAAATGAGTAGTTCTGGTTGGTCATACGAATCTACAAACGCAGAACAATATGCCTCAATATATACAGAAGCAGGGAATGAAATCCCAAAGTATCAATTAATTACATATCCTGATGGAGGATTTAAAAGTAGTATAAAAGATTTATCTATATATCTACAAGGTCTTATGAAAGGATATTATGGAGAAGATGGTATACTTAAAACTGAATCTTTTCAGGAAATGATGTCTCCGAAGTTAACCAAAGAACAATATAATACTAAAAAAGAATTAAGGGATAACTATGGATTCTTTTGGGAAGTTTCCCCTACCGGAAAAATAGGACATAATGGATCAGATCCGGGAATACTAACGTTGATGTATTTTAATAAAAAGGAAAAAGTGGGAGCTATATTTTTTATGAATACTTCTTTGGAAAAAAATAAAGACATTATACGTTCTGTCCAAAACATATGGAATGCAATAAAAGAATACAAAAAAATATATGTCAATACGATATAAACTATATCATTCATCAACCTGTCCGCTTCGGACGGATCAAAATCAAATATTATGAGAACATTAATTTTAATTACTGCCAGTCTTATTTTAGGAATATGCACAACCATAGCACAGACAACGGAAACTAGTACATCAAAATCTTCATCAGAGTTTTCGATTACATACGACTCAGATTCACCGAATAAAAAATTCTATAGATCCTTTGTTACGTTAGATATGGACAATAATTATAGAATTAAAGTACGATTTATGAAGTATATGAAATCTGATGTAAAATCATATTTAATAGATCAATTTGGTAAAGAAAATATGATCGTTAAGGATAATACGTATTTCTGGAATAAAGAAATAGATGAAGAAGAAATGTATGAAGTGAGATTAAAAGGTAATAAATTAAGGATTAATCTTAATAAAGATCTTGCTTCAGATAAACTGATTAAGAGATTTGTAGAAATAGGTAAAGAATTAAAATCAATCACTTCAAACTCAGAAAAAAGTTAAAGCTCAGTATTAGCAAACATCAAACATCAATCAATAAACTGTCCGCCTGAGGTGGATCATTAATCAAAAAGCGAATATTATGAAAACAATCATTTTTATGTTATGTATGGCATTCACTATGCCAGTTATCAACGCACAAACAAGTTCTAATGCTAAAGTAACTGTTAATTATTCTAGCGACGACGATAGTAATAGATATAAAATAAATATTTCTGTTTCCAATACAGATGATATGTATACGTTAAAGGCAAGTTTTCCTTCTGATAAAACGGATAAGGTTAAAAAGTTTTTAAAAGACCATCTGGATACAAAAATGTCTAAAAGCCATGGGGCGTATACTTGGAACTATAATTATAGAGGAGAAGAGGGGTATAAAGTTAAATTAAGAAAAGGAAAACTATCTGTCTTCTTGGATAAAGAAGCCGTGTCTATTGATTTGGTAGAAGATTTGATAGATGCCTTTAGTGATCTTAGAGAGTTGATTAAAGATAAATAAGTATAATAACTGTTTAAATGAGCCTTATCGATGATGGTAAGGTTCATTTTTTAGAATGGTGAAACCTCTATATAATTGCTCAATAAAAAATAAGCGAATCATTTGATGAGAAAATGTCATTTTTGACAATGAGAGTTTACCATTTGCACGATTATAAACCTCTGGACTAAATCCATAAGGGCCACCGATAACAAATATCAATTGTTTGATGCCACTGTTCATATGTTTCTGTAAAAGTTGTGAAAAAGCAACAGAATCATATTGTTTACCATTTTCATCCAACAGTATCAAAACATCAGAAGTACTGGTTTTAGTCAAAATTAATTTCCCTTCCTTATCTTTTTGTTGTGCTTCGCTTAGACTTTTGGAATTCTTTATATCGGGTATAATTTCAAAAGTAAATCTGATATAAAAACCTAATCTTTTAATATACTCGGCAATAAGATTCTCTAGTTGTTTATGATCTGTTTTGCCTACGGCGATTAATTTAATTGTCATTGTTATAGTTTTCTTTATTGACATCCTATTTCCAACTTCGTACTTCCAACTTCTTTTCCTACTTTAGCAAAAATAACCATTCGATATGATTACAAAAGCTCAATTTGATAACGAAATTGAATTAATAATAGCAAATGCTATCAGAGAAGATGTTGGTGATGGCGATCATAGCTCATTAGCCTGTATTCCTAATTCAGCAACAGGTAAAGCTAAATTATTAGTAAAGGATGAAGGAGTTTTGGCAGGAGTAGAATTTGCTAAAAAAGTATTCAATTATGTAGATCCAGAAATGCAAATTGAGGTAATGATTGAAGATGGATCCAAAGTGAAATATGGTGATATTGCTTTTTATATATCCGGAAGTTCCCAATCTATTTTAAAGGCAGAAAGACTAGTACTTAATGCAATGCAAAGAATGAGTGCAATTGCTACAAAGACAAATCAATTCGTACAGTTATTAGAAGGAACAGGAACTAAGATTTTGGATACAAGAAAAACTACTCCGGGAATCAGAGCTCTCGAGAAATGGGCTGTAAAGATTGGAGGAGGTGAGAATCATAGATTTGCATTATACGATATGATTATGCTAAAAGATAACCATATTGATTTTGCTGGCGGTATTACCAATGCAATAGAAAAGACCAAGAAATATCTAGAAGATACCAATAGAGATCTTAAGATTATTGTAGAGGCTCGTGATCTCAATGAAATTAAAGAAATATTGAAAACTCCTGGAGTGTATAGAATTCTAATAGATAACTTTAATTATGAGGATACTAGGAAAGCAGTAGAGCTTATTGGAGATACTTGTCTTACGGAATCCAGTGGAGGAATAAATGAAAAAACAGTTCGAAAATATGCAGAATGTGGTGTCAATTATATCAGTAGTGGCGCTTTAACCCATTCTGTTTATAATCTCGATTTGAGCTTGAAAGCAGTATAACCTATGTCGAAAGCAGTTGAAGATAAACTCGATAAGATTCCGATTATAAATATTTTGGTTAAAATCGGGAAAAAAATTATTCTTCCAGGTTTTGAGGGACTTTCTCTTTATGATTTAGTTGAAATTTATACAATAGGGATTGTTAAAGGAACATTTTCTGCAAGAGCCAGTGCAATTTCATGGAGTTTTTTTTTATCATTGTTTCCTTTTCTTCTGTTTTTATTAAACCTAATTCCTATTATACATATAGATGGTTTTCAGGAGAATTTTTTCGAATTTATAACCTCTGCATTGCCAAATCAGTCTAAGTTATTTTTTGAAGAGATATACAATGATATTTCCGCTAACCCAAGAACAGGCTTGTTGTCCACGGTTTTTGTGCTTTCACTTTTTTTGATGACAAATGGAATCAATGCGGTGTTTTCAGGGTTTGAATACTCATATCACGTTACCCTGAATCGTAATTTTGTAAAACAATACATAGTCGCTTTAGGAGTATCACTAATTGTGGCATCGTTATTGCTTATTACTGTAATTGTAACACTATACTTTAGTTATTTATTGGAAAACTTAAAAGAAATAGGAGTCATGGATAATACCGTTTTTTGGTTACAGTTTGGAAAATATGGTTTATTCGTTTTAATGATTTTTTTGGTGATAGCAACGTTGTTTTACTTTGGTACGACAGAAGGAAAAATGAATAGATTTTTTTCGCCAGGAGCCTTTATGACTACCATACTTATTATGATAACAACATATTTATTTGGAGTATACATAGATAATTTTTCTAACTATAATAAGTTGTACGGATCGATTGGAGCTATGCTAATTTTAATGGTATATATATGGTTAAATGCAAATTTGCTGTTGTTAGGTTTCGAATTAAATGCATCACTTATAAAATTGAAGAAGAATTTTTAATATTTTAGCATTATACAAACAATTAATTTAATAAAAATGAAAAAATTTAGCTTATTATTTATTCTTTTAGTAACTCTAGGAACTACTCAGGCACAGGATAAAGATGCTATACTTCCGGATACAGTAACTTTTAATGGAGAAAGTCTTATGAAAAATGGAGAAGGGATAAGAGAAAAGTTCTTTTTCGACATTTATAATGGAGGGTTATATCTTAAGAAAAAAAGTGCTAGTGCTGGTTCAATCGCAGCTGCGGACGAAACAATGGCGATAAAATTACATATAGTATCGGGTATGATGTCTAGAAGTAAAATGGAATCGGCGTTAAGAGATGGATTTAAAAAATCTACTAAAGGAAATACAAGCTCTTTAGATAAAAGAATCAACACATTTGTTGGATTTATAAAAGATGAAATTGAAAAAGGACAGATCTATGATATTGTTTATGAGCAAGGTAAAGGAAGTGTGATCTACAAAGATGGAGTAGAAAAAGGTTATGTAGAAGGATTAGACTTTAAAAAAGCATTATTTAACATATGGATTGGAGATAATCCTGCAGATAAAGATTTGAAAGATAAAATGCTTGGTAACTTTTAGGATAAAAAGCATAGTTTTAGCGGTGAAATACACAATTTAACATTTTTTTTTAATTCTTGCTATGCGTGCATAATATATTTTATTACTTTTGCATTAAGAGGAAAAAATTTTAATACTAATACACCCCAACAAAACTTTAACAAAGATGAAAAAAATTACTTTACTAGTTGTAGCGTTTATTTCTTTAACAACGGCTACAGCACAAATCAGAGTTGGTAAAGCTGTACTGCCTTACGAAGAAAATTTCGGGGATACAGATCTTAAGTTAAATGGAGCGGGGATGCGTGAAATGCTTTGGATCGATTTATATGCGGGAGGACTTTATCTACAAAAAAAGAGTAAGGATCCTAGAGCGATTCTCGATGCAAACGAAACGATGGCTATAAAACTAAATATAGTCTCAGGTTTTGTGACACAAAAGAAAATGATTAAAGCAGTTCGTGATGGTTTTACTAAAGCTACTTTTGGTAATACCAAACCGCTAGAGGAAAGAATAAACAAGTTTATTAAGTTTTTTAATGAACCTATAGTAAAGAATGACATTTTTGATATTGTATATATAAAAGACGAAGGAGTGAAAGCTTTTAAAAATGGAAAAGAGCTGGGTGTTATAGAAGGACGAGACTTTAAATATGCATTATTTAAAATATGGTTAGGTGATGAGCCTGCTAGTGAAGGAATTAAAAACGGGATGTTAGGTCTACAATAGTTCTTTTCCAATAAAATTTAAAAAACAAAAGCTATCTAAATCAGATAGCTTTTTTTGTTATCATCATATTTTCTATATTGAACCAAAAAGTTTAAAACTATTAGTCAGATGAACATATCTAGAATTCTTATTATCACATTGATATTTATAACAGGTTTAGCCAATGCCCAAAGCGAAATTATTGGTAAATGGAAAACCATCGATGACAATACAGGAGAGGCCAAGTCAATCGTAGTGATTTATAAGAAAGGAAGTAAAATATATGGTAAAATTGACCGGATTTTAAAAGAATCTGATCGTGATAAGTTATGTAAAGAATGCGAAGGCGAGGATTATAATAAGCCAATAGAAGGAATGGTAATTCTCAAAGGTTTGCAAAAAGATGGAAATGAATATGAAGATGGAACCATTATGGATCCTGAAAACGGGAAAGTTTATAAATGTAAAATTTGGGTAGACGAGGATGATCCTAATGTGTTGAATGTTAGAGGGTACATTGCGTTTTTGTTTAGAACTCAGAAATGGATTAAAGCATAGTATTTTTATGTAAAATTTCTTTTTAAAGAAAATTTTAACATTTCATTTTGTTAGTTTTTTGAAAAATACAGAACTAAGCTTTTGTAACAATTAAAAACTATATCATGAAAAAAATAATTACCCTATCTATCTTATTAGTCGTAACGACTATGGGAACAGCCCAAATTAGAGTTGGAGACGCAGTAGTTCCATATAAAGTAACATTTGAAGGAGAAGAGCTAACCCTTAACGGAGCTGGTGTTCGAAAAGTATTACGAGTTGAAACGTATTCTGGAGCATTATATACTATGAATAAGTATACTGATGATAGAAAGGTTCTAGATGCAGACGAAAGTATGTCTATCCGATTAGTTATCAATTCTAAGAAAGTGACTAATAAAAGAATGCAAAAGGTATTTAGAAAAGGTTTCGATGATGCAATGTTTGGCAATACTCAGAGTCTAGATGCAAGGATTGATAAGTTTTTAGAGTTGTTTGGAAGTAGTACTCAAATTAATGACTTTTTTGATCTGGTATATATAAAAGGAAAAGGAATAAGAACCTTTAAGAATGGTGAAGAGATTGGGTATATAGAAGGAAGAGATTTTAAATATGCATTGTTTAAGATTTGGTTAGGGGATGAGCCTGCTTGTAAGCTAATTAAAGGAGGAATGCTAGGACAGAACGGATAAATAAAATAACCCCAAAATAAACAAAAGCCTGATCAATTGATCAGGCTTTTGTTGTATGTAATAGGGTTAAAGGTGTATTTTTGTTATACCAATTATAATGTAAAATGAGCTTCAAAAGACAAAGTTGCTTTCTTTTTATAAGCCACCGTGATTGTTTTTCCATAGCAGCGCTATAAAAATAAGAACAAGAAAGTCTAAAAATGAAAAGAATGAGTCTGACTAGCGTATTTTACATTATAATTGGTGTTAGAATCAAAATGTATCGATGACGTATTTTATAGATGTAATCCTTCCTATTCCTCTTGATAAAGAGTTTACGTATAGTATTAATGAAAATGAGGCTCATTTCTTAAAATCAGGAATGCGAGTTGCTGTACAATTTGGTAAAAGCAAAGTGTATGCAGCATTGGTTACGAAAATACATCAAATAGCGCCTCAGGTATACGAAGCTAAAGAAATAGAGCATATTTTAGATGAAACTCCTATAGTTACAATACATCAATTGGAACTATGGTCTTGGATCTCTCAATATTATATGTGTTCAAAAGGAGAGGTAATGCGAGCAGCACTCCCAAGTGCGTTTTTATTAGAGAGCGAAACAATTATTCTAAGAAATGACGATGCTTCGATTGATGAAAGCTTATTGAAAGATGATGAGTTTCTGCTGTTTGAAGCACTCCAGCATCAAAGTTTACTGCGTATACAGGAAGTAATGGATATTATTGGAAAGAAAAGCGTACTTCCTCTGATTAAAAGATTAATAGAAAAACAAGTAATTACGGTTCAAGAAGAGATTTATGAACAATATAAGCCAAAGCTTGTAAGATACGTTAAACTACAATCAGAATATACAACAGAAGAAGGTCTACAATCGTTATTAGACTCATTGACTCGTGCTCCTAAGCAAAGAGGTATATTAATGCATTTGTTTATGCTACAGGCAAAAAGTAAGAATGCAATCAAAGTCAGTGAGCTTGTAAAAGCTGCAAACAGCAATTCAGGAGTTATTAAAGTATTAATAGATAAAAATATATTAGAAGAGTATCATTTACAGACAGATAGAGTTCAATATGAGCAAGATTCAGTCAATGCTACTAAAGCATTAAATACGTACCAAGAGCAAGCTTTAAAAGAGGTTAAACAAACTCTTGTGGAAAAGGATGTTTGTTTACTTCATGGAGTAACTTCATCAGGAAAGACAGAAGTGTATGTGAAATTGATCGAAGATGAATTACAAAAAGGAAAACAAGTTCTGTATTTGCTACCAGAGATTGCTTTAACCACACAATTAATAACAAGGTTAAGAGAATATTTTGGAGAGAAATTAGCGGTCTATCATTCTAAATATTCTGTAAATGAGAGAGTAGAAGCCTGGAATAATGTAAAAGGTGCTAAGTCTAAAGCTCAAATTGTTATTGGAGCCAGATCTTCAATTTTTCTTCCTTTTACCAATCTAGGATTAATTATTATAGATGAAGAACACGAGAGTTCATTTAAACAATACGATCCAGCACCTAGATATCATGCTAGAGATACGGCTGTGGTTTTGTCTAATATGTTTAAGGCGAAAGTAATATTAGGATCTGCTACACCAGCATTAGAGTCATATTATAATGCGAAGCAGGAGAAATATGGGTTGGTAGAATTAACCAGACGATATGGAGATGTGTTAATGCCAGATATAAATTTGGTAGATTTAAAGACCAAATACAAAAAAAAGGAAATGACGGGCCATTTTAGTGATACACTATTAATGGCTATTCAGGAGGCATTAAAAGAACAAGAACAAGTTATTTTGTTCCAAAATAGAAGAGGATATTCTCCTGTAGTAGAATGTAATACTTGTGGGCACTCACCTCAGTGTCCTAATTGTGATGTTAGTCTTACTTATCATAATTACCGTAATCAGTTGCGCTGTCATTATTGTGGGTATCATATAGCGATGTTACAGAAATGTATGGCGTGCGATAGTCATGAGTTGTCTACCAAAGGCTTTGGAACGGAACAAATAGAGAATGAACTCAAAGAGTTATTTCCTGATCACGATATTGGTAGAATGGACCAGGATACTACGAGAGGAAAACATGGGTATGAAAAAATAATAAATAAATTTGAAGAAGGAGAAATAGATATTCTTGTTGGAACACAGATGTTAACTAAGGGGTTAGATTTTAGAAATGTTACTTTGGTTGGAATTATGAACGCTGATAATCTTCTTAATTTTCCAGATTTTAGAGCACATGAACGTAGCTTTCAATTAATGCAACAAGTGGCAGGTAGAGCAGGGAGAACAAGTAAAAGAGGAAAAGTATTGATTCAAACCTATAATCCATTTCATCAAATTCTTCAGCAAGTATCAGTCAATGATTATACTGCTATGTATAAGGATCAGATAGAGGATCGATATCAATATAAGTATCCTCCTTTTTATCGCATTATTAAGATTACAGGTCGTCATAAAGATTATAATAAAGTCAATGAAGCTACGATGTGGTTAGCAAAATCATTAGCGATAACTTTTAAAGAAAATGTTCTAGGGCCAGAATTTCCACCTATCTCGAGAATAAGAAATCAGTATAATAAGAATATCTTAATAAAAATACCCCATGGGCAATCGCTAAAGAAAACGAAAGAGGTTATCAAAAAAGTACAAAGCTCTTTTAAAAGTATTAAAGAATTTTCTGGAGTAAGAATTATAATTAATGTAGATAATTATTAATTCGTTTTTATAAGTATATTTAGCATTCATCATTTATTAGCTAATAATTTTTTAGTACGAAGTTAAAATCCTTTTATGAAAGAAAATAGTACTCTTAGTAAAGAGGCAAGAGGAGAAAATGTGATCAACCTTGATCGAACTACTATTTCCAATAAAAGTTTAAACAATTATGAAAATAAGAAACCCTTATCCTTCTTTTTTATAACATTATGTGTTTTAACCATTCTAGGATCCTTATTTGTAATAATAAGAGGTTTTTGGTATCAATTATTTTCAGGTATTTGGTATGATCAAAATACAATATTGTATGAGGAGTATTATAGAGGTTGGCTCTATATTATTTCGGGTATTGGAACTTTGATTGGTGCAATTATTATGGTTGGTAAAAGAAAAAAGATAGGACTTTATGTATATACTGCAAATCAAATAATGTATATCATAACTATAGCTATAGCAGCATCTTCTTATACTGATATTAAATATTTAGGTGATGTAAGTGAGCTTGCTTTTATTATTTCAATCTTATTTCTAGTTCCTGCTATTTTATTTTTGATTTTTTATTGGTTGAATGCTACCCAAAAGTATTTACACTAAGAAGGTCTTACATTAGAAAACTTTAGTATTTATAAAGTCGCAAAGTTTCTGATATTAGGTCTTTACGTTATGATACTGTTATTGCTAAATATATAGGTGAGTTGATGATTGTAATTCGATTGTTTCCAGATTAAAGGAAAACAGTCTAAATTTGATGAAGAATGTATTAAAAACAAAAAATCCCACTTCAGAAAAAAGGGGGATTTTTAATTTATCAGTAGTATTCTTTTATCCGCTTAAGGCTTCTATTAAAGAATGTTTTTTATGTCTACTTAAAGGAATCTTCTCGTCAGCAATCTCTATGTTACGACTGTTATAGCGTTCTACTTTATCAAGATTTACGATATAAGATTTATGTATTCTTAGAAAACGATCACTAGGAAGTTCAGCTTCAAAGGATTTCATTGTTGCTAATACTACTATAGGATCACCATCTTCCATTATTAATTTTACGTAATCACCTAAAGCTTCAACATACTTTAATTGACTTAAAAATATTTTACGTTTTTTGAGATTACTTTTTACAAAAATATAATCATCATCTTCTAGAGAGGCTTGTTCAGAATTTAGACGAGACATACTTAATGCTTTTTCTACTGCTGCATTAAATCGATCTTTCTTAAGAGGTTTTCTTAAATAGTCAATTGCATCGTAATCAAAAGCTTTAAAAGCATATTTGGTTTTTCCAGTAACAAAAATGATATGAGGTTTATTTTCCAGATCATCCAAAAGATCAAATCCAGTAAGGATAGGCATTTCGATATCTAGAAATAATAAATCAACAGGAGTATCTAATAATCCGTTTTTTGTCTCAATAGCATTGTTCCACTCAGCCACCAATTCCAGTGATGAATGTTCATCTATTAATTTAACAATAGCCAGTCTTTGCAGACGGGAATCGTCCACTACTGCACATTTTAATTGAGATTGTTCCACTTGCATAGGTTAATATTCTATACAATATTAATGAATATATATTATTTCCACAAACATTTTACGCTTTTTATCGATAAAAGATGTGTTTCGTCGAAGTGCTTTTTTGTTTGAAAATCAAAAAAATAGTGTTACTTTTGCAGCCAATTTAATTAAAAATAGATTTTTTATGAATCATTATGAAACTGTTTTCATCTTGAATCCCGTTTTATCTGAAGAACAGATAAAGGAAACAGTTAAGAAATACGAAGACATTCTTGTTTCTAACGGTGCCAAGATGATATCCAAAGAAGACTGGGGGCTTAAAAAGCTTGCTTACGCAATCCAGCACAAAAAAAGTGGTTTTTATCACATGTTTGAGTACACTGTACCAGGAGAGGCTATCAACACAGTAGAAGTTGAGTTTAGAAGAGACGAAAGAATAATGCGTTATCTTACCGTTCGTTTAGACAAGTATGCAATTGCTTGGGCTGAAAAGAGAAGAAATAGAAACAAACAAAAAGCTTAATTATGTCATCTATAGAACAACAAGCTAAAGGAAAAAAAGATGGAGAGATTAGATATCTTACTCCATTAAATATAGATACTACAAAAACAAAGAAGTATTGCCGTTTCAAAAAATCAGGAATTAAGTATATCGATTACAAAGATCCAGATTTCTTAATGGCTTTCGTAAATGAGCAAGGTAAATTGTTACCTCGTCGTCTTACGGGAACTTCTTTAAAATATCAACGTAAAGTAAGTGTTGCTGTAAAAAGAGCTAGACATTTAGCATTAATGCCATACGTTGGTGATTTATTAAAATAAAATTCGTCATAACATTATGGAACTTATATTAAAGAAAGACGTTGAGAATCTAGGATTCGCAGACGATGTAGTAGAGGTGAAGAACGGTTATGGACGTAACTTTTTGATTCCTGGAGGTTTAGCTGTATTGGCAACTCCATCTGCTAAGAAAGTATTACAAGAAACGTTAAAACAACGTGCTTTTAAAGAGAAGAAGGAAATCGAAGATGCTGAGAAAATAGCTAAGAAGATTACTGGATTCGAAATTAAGATTGCAGCTAAGGTAGGATCTGGAGATAAATTATTCGGTTCTGTTTCTAATGCTGATGTTTCTGAAGCTATGGCAAAAGAAGGTGTAGAGTTAGAAAAGAAGTTTATTACTGTACCAGGAGGAACTATCAAACGTTTAGGTCAGTATGAAGCATCTGTTCGTTTACACAGAGCAGTAATTGTTCCTGTTGCTTTTGAAATAGTAGCTCAGGCTAAATAATTTTATCCTATAATCAGTTAATAACTAGTTTATAAGAATATAGAAAACCGCTCATTTGAGCGGTTTTTTTGACTTTAGCCTGGATTCTAGGTGACAAGCACAGGTTGGGCTTAGGTATACTTTTAACTAGATAACTAGGTTTTAATAGATTCGAAAAATCCGTTCTTAATTTATTAGGAGCGGATTTTTCTGTAATAAAAGATTTTGTTTTTGAAAGCTTCCTCCAAAAAAGGAGGCAGTTTTTTTTAAACATACTTAGCACACTTATATAGTGATTATTGATTTATGCTTATTTTTGCACCCAATTTTACCAGAAAAGATGAAATATCAAAGGCTTACCAAAGAACAATTAGAAGAATTACACCAGGAATTTATTAATTTTCTGGCTACACAATCTATTACTGCAGATGAATGGAGTGAGATTAAAGAAAACAAACCTGAAGTAGCAGAAGAAGAACTAGACATCTTTAGTGATTTAGTTTGGGAAGGAGTATTAAGTAACGCCCAATTTCTAGAACACTTTTCTAAAGATCAAATACATCTTTTTTATCTGGGTGAAACCGAAATGAATCTAATAGCGATAAAGGTAAATGTTCCTGATATCGACATTACAACTCAGGAGGGGTACGATTGGTTAAGAAATAACCTATTAGACGACCAGGTGGCTTTTTATAATGCTAATAAGGATTATAGTGAAGATCCTAATATGGATAAGTTTAAGCTTATTTTACAAGGAGCAAATATCACCAAAGGTGAATTGTATCAGTATTTTGAAAAACTGGTAGAGAATAAAAACAACTAGTATTCTTTATTTTTTAGTTTTAGTAAGCAATTGTTTTAAACCTTTGTCAGATAGGATATGGCCATTGAAAAGAGCGCCAATATTTAGTAGATATGTGTTTTATTTAGGTTAACTTATTACGTTTTGAAATTATCTTACGTAAAAGATTACTTATGTAAGGTGTTGGTAGTTTTAAAATTAATTTTATTCATTTCACTATTCACCCTGAGTTTGTCGAAGGGTTTACTACTCATACCTCAATGATTCTATAGGATCTTGTCTGGCAGCTTTTACTGCTGGATATGATCCGGAAACCACAGCTGTCAAAAAAGAAGTAACAACCGCTGCAAAAATAGCCAACCAAGGGATGCTAAATTCAAAACCAGAAACGGCAACTATAATTGCTCCAATGGTTATACCTAGTATAATACCAACTATACCGCCAATTTGACCTATAATTACGGTTTCCATAAAGAATTGACTCGATATTGTGTTCTTTTTGGCACCAAGTGCTTTGCGAACACCAATCTCTCTGGTTCGTTCTGTTACAGAAACGAGCATAATGTTCATTAGCGCGATAGAAGACCCAAAAATGGTAATGATACTAATAATCCATGCGGCCCAATAGAGATAAGAAGTAATGCTAGAGATACGGTTTAGTAGGTCGTCACTGCGTTCTAAACCAAAATCATTTTCTTCTACAGGGTTTAAACCCCTTATTTTTCTGAAAGTTATAATTGCTTCGTCTTGTGCACCTTCTAAGAATTGCTTGTCATCGACTTTTACGCTGATATTATAATTTATACTTGGTAAAGTATAAATAGAACGAGCAACTTGTAGAGGTATTAGCACCTTAAGATCTTGATTATCTCTGAAGGTAGCTCCTTTACTTTCTAGGACACCAATAACTTTAAACTTAACGCCTCTAATGCTAATGGTTTTGTTGATAGGATCGGTGTCTTTAAAAATATTCTTTTTAAAATCTGATCCGATTAAACATACATTATTGTTATTTTCGATATCAAAAAAAGTGAAACTTCTTCCGAATTCGACTTCAGTTCCTGTATTCTCTAAATAGTTTTCATTAACTCCTACTACGGATGCTTCAGGATCCGTCTTTTCATTTTCGAATTTAACTTCGGCATTTCGTGTTCCTGTAAAAGAAACAGAAGTTTTAGAAAATGGATATTGAAACTTTTCTTTAAACTGTCTTACATTACGATAACTAATAATAGGGTTTATTTTTTCTCTTTCACCACTTCCACCACGTCTTGTAGTGAATTCATAACGTTGAATGTTAAAGGTGTTAGAGCCCATAGAAGCAAAGTCACCTGTAATGGTGTTTTCTAAAGCTCCCAGAAATGTTAGGATACCAACTAAGGCAGTAATACCAATGGCTATAATCAAAACGGTAAGAATTGTACGTAAAAGCTGCCCTTTTATAGAATCTAATGCAATACGGATATTCTCTCGAAAAAGTGAAAACATAGTGGGTAAATTAGTATCATTTGCAGTATAAGACTACAAAACGAGGTTAAAGTTACTCAAAAAAGTAAATTTTCTGGATATAAGTAAAACTCTTTATGGTTTTCGTGTAAAATTTTAAAGCTTTTTAAGATATTTACAACCTTTAAGAAATGATAGTTATTGGTGCAGATAATAATCAAACATTCTCTGTCTAGCAAAATATATAGAAAAAACATACATGGCACAAAAACCATCCATACCAAAAGGAACACGAGACTTTTCTCCGATAGAAGTAGCAAAGAGAAGTTATATAATGAATACAATTAAAGAACAATTTCAGTTGTTTGGTTTTCATCCTATAGAAACTCCAAGTTTCGAGAATAGCGATACCTTAATGGGGAAGTATGGAGAAGAAGGAGATCGATTGATTTTTAAGATACTGAATAGTGGGGATTATCTTAGTAAAGTGGATGATGCTTTGTATGCTAGTAAAGAAAGTGCGAAGATGACTTCTAAGATAAGTGAAAAAGCACTTCGATATGATTTAACCGTTCCTTTTGCACGATATGTTGTGCAGCATCAAAATGAAATTGACTTTCCGTTTAAACGATACCAGATACAACCAGTATGGCGGGCGGATCGTCCGCAAAAAGGCAGATTTAGAGAATTCTATCAATGTGATGCGGATGTAGTAGGAAGTAAATCTTTATGGCAAGAAGTTGATTTTATTCAGCTGTATGATAAAGTTTTTAGTATATTAGGTTTGGATGGAGTCACCATTAAAATGAATAACCGTAAAATTCTTTCTGGTATTGCAGAAGTGATTGGAGCTAGTGATAAGTTGATTGATTTTACTGTTGCTTTGGATAAGCTTGATAAAATCGGTGAAGATGGAGTTAAGAAAGAAATGTTAGCTAAAGGGATTTCTGAATCGGCAATTGATAAAGTAAAACCACTTTTTAATTTTAACGGGACTACTTCTGAAAAAATAGATAAATTAAGAGAATTGTTGGTTTCTTCTGAAGAAGGAATGAAAGGTGTTGAAGAGTTAGAATTCATTATAGATACTATTAATGAAATTCCTTTGGATAAGACTTCCCTCGATTTAGATGTTACATTAGCTAGAGGTTTAAATTATTATACTGGCGCGATTTTTGAGGTTTCTGCTCCAGAAGGAGTGAAGATGGGTTCTATTGGTGGTGGTGGACGTTACGATGATCTTACGGGAATTTTTGGGTTAAAAGATGTGAGTGGTGTTGGTGTTTCTTTTGGATTAGATAGAATATATCTGGTGTTAGAAGAATTGGGGTTGTTTCCGGAAACGGTGGCTCCATCTACAAAAGCATTATTTATTAATTTTGGAGAAAAAGAAGCATTATATTGTTTAAAAGCGATACAGCAACTTAGGAGTAATGGTACGATTGCAGAACTATACCCTGACAGTGCTAAAATGAATAAGCAGATGAAGTATGCCAATAAAAGAGCGATTCCTTTCGTTATTCTTGCGGGTGATTCTGAAATAGAAGACAATGGTTTCACTGTGAAAAATATGGACACGGGCACTCAAGAAACAATGAATTTGGAAGAATTAAAAGTACTCTTGCGTTAGACAAATGGATTGATAAACTAAAAATAAAGCTATTTAACTACCCTAAAATTAGAATTATGAAAAATATCTTATTGAGTACATTTTTATGCCTCATGTTTATGTTTGTGGCATCTTGTAAAAAAGACCCTAAATCTGATAAAGTAGAAGTTATAGAAGAAGTTGTGGATTCTACGGATGTGGTAGAAGTTGTAGAGGAAAAGAAACCGGTAGTAAAAAAGAAGAAGAAAAAGAAAACAACGAAAAAGAAACCAAAAACTGAGGTTATAGAAGTTCCTGCTGGTGCACCTAGTTTTAGTAGTGTAGCAGCCAGAAAATATATTAGAGATTATGAAGCATATGTTGCTAAATATAAAAAAGCGGTTGAGTCTAAAGCTGATATGGATTCTTTTCTAAAGCTTAGTAAAGCTAGTAGTAGCTTAACAAAGCAGTATAGAGAATTGATTTCTACACTACCTGCTGGAGAAATCGAAAAAATGAGTAAGTATATGCAGAAAAAGACAAAGCAGATCGATGCTTTGAGCAGACAGATGTAATCTTAGATTAGGTTGTGACGTCCTGAATAATCGTTACAGGAATTAATAAATACAAGGTAGCAATTTTAATTTGCTACCTTTTGTTTTTTGTAGCTTTTTCTTTTTAATTTATTTTGTTGATGCATTTGATCAGGTGTTAACATTGAATTAGATAAATGAGGTCTTATCTGATTATAAATGCGGATTGCATTTTGAACCAGTTTGGTTTTGATTTGCATTGAAGTATCATACTTGTCAATAGCAAATTCTTGTTTAAGAATTCCATTAATTCTTTCTGCTATGGCATTTTCGTAAGGGTCATATTTTTCAGTCATACTAGGGCTAATATTATTGATGTTTAATGTTTTTTGATATTCATTGGAACAATACTGTAATCCTCTATCGGAATGATGAATTATAGGTTTTTCATTATAATCTCTATTAGAAATAGCCATATCTAAAGCTGTTAAAGATCCTTTTACACTTAGACTATTTGATACATTATATCCCATTATTTTTTTAGAATAAGCATCCGTGATTAAAGCCAAATAACATGGATTTTCCCTATTTCCTATATAAGTTATATCACTGACCCATACTTGTTCTGGTCTGATAAATTCAACATCTTTTATTCGATTTTTATGTTTTCTAAATCTATGATGAGAATCCGTAGTTACATGATAGTTCTTTTTAGGTAAAATCAACAAGTTATTAGCCTTTAGTATTTTAAATAGCTTATCGCGACCAACTCCGATTACTTTGAGTTGAGATTTTAAAAGATGAAATAATTTTCTTGTACCGATTCTAGGCATTGATATGCGAATGGTATTTACTAAATCAATTACCTTTTTACTTAGTTTTTGTTTGTCTTGATAAGACCGAATAGCTCTATAATACACCTGTCTATTCACCCCGAGTAAATCACAGGTAGCAGTTATGCTTTCTTGTTTTTCTTGGCTATATTTTTCGATAACTCGGGTACGTGCTTTTTTCTGATCGGAATATTAAATTCCTCTTCGGCGATATCAATCATCATATCAAATATAATTGCTTTCTTATCCGCACGCTCTGCTAAAAATTCAGCTCTTGCTTTTTGTTTCTCTAAAAGCTTGACTTGCTGTTCTAATTCTAAAATACGTTGTTCAGGTGTTTTGGACATGGATCTATTTACACTAAAATCATAATCAAATTTACCATATTTTTTTAACCAAGTGCGAATCGTAGATCTTGCTTGAATACCATACTTATCCAAAGCTTGAGTTCTTGTTAATAAGCCTTGTTCAATCTCTTGAACAACTTGTAGCTTAAAGGATAAACTGTAATCCTTCTGTGTACGCTTTACATAATTTGAATGTAATGACTCCATAAATAACATTTTAGTGTAACGATATTTCAGGACGAGACAGGTATTATATTTTAAAACCATCCGTTTTAGCGGATGGTTTTTTTTGATTTTTTGATTTCTGATTATCAATAATTTGTATGTTAAGTAAGTCTGCTGTCCAGAGATAAATTTCTGGTGTTGATAATGAAAAAACTATCCTTTTTGGGTGGGAGAATGTTCAGTCTTTTGATTTATCATTGTATGAAGAGATTTATTAATTTTTATTTTAATTATGGAAGCAAAGAAAATTTTAATACTATTAACAGCAGTTTTCGGAATGTCTTTGATTAGTTGCGAATCAACAAGTATCAATGAAGAGCTGCTGGAGTTGGAGAAATTAGAAACTCAGTTAGAAGGAAAAAAGAAAATTAATGAATCTAACAATAAAAATAAGTCGAGTTTGCAGAAGGTTGTGGATGTAAGGGGTATGGGATAAAATCTTTTATGTTTTAAGTTAGTTTAAAAAATCGAGATTCATCTCGATTTTTTTTATTTATAAAATTGCGGTAAAAGCTTTACGAGTATTTGACACGGCAATTACTTAAAACAAAAAAAAGCCCATAGAAATAAGGGTTTTATCGAATTAGTGTAGCGAGAGGGATGCACGACCTCCGTCCGCCTCAGGCGGATATGAATCCTTCTGTTATTTGATCAATTTATCTTTGACCCATTCTCTCCCTTTGCCAGATTTCAAAAACTTTTCTCTAACTAATGCTTCTTTTTTGGTTTCAACAACCTCCAGATAGACAACCTTCCAAGGTCTATATCGTATTGTAAATCCTTTTGTCGCTAATTGATTGTGAGATCTGAAACGACTTATTAAATCAGAAGTGTATCCGGTATAACTTTTGTCATACTTTTCAGAATATAATATGTAGACTACAAATTCCTTCATAAAAACAAAAAAAGCCCTTATTTCTAAGGGCTTTATCGAATTAGTGTAGCGAGAGGGGGGCGCGACCTCCGTCCGCCTCAGGCGGATATGAATCCTTCTGTTATTTGATCAATTTATCTTTGCCCCATTCTCTTCCTTTGCCAGATTTCAAAAACTTTTCTCTAACTAATGCTTCTTTTTTAGTTTTAAGAAACTCCAGATAGACCACTTTCCAAGGTCTATACCGTATTGTAAATCCTTTTGTCGCTAATTGATTGTGAGATCTAAAAAGACTTATTAAATCAGAAGTGTATCCGGTATAACTTTTGTCATACTTTTCAGAATATAATATGTAGACTACAAATTCCTTCATAAAACAAAAAAAGCCCTTAAAAGTAAGGGCTTTATCGAATTAGTGTAGCGAGGGGGGTACGACCTCCGTCCGCCTCAGGCGGATATGAATCCTTCTATTATTTGATCAATTTATCTTTGACCCATTCTCTCCCTTTGCCAGATTTCAAAAACTTTTCTCTAACTAAAGCTTCTTTTTGGGTTTCAACAACCTCCAGATAGACAACCTTCCAAGGTCTATACCGTATTGTAAATCCTTTTGTAGCTAATTGATTGTGAGATCTGAAACGACTTATTAAATCAGAAGTGTATCCGGTATAACTTTTGTCATACTTTTCAGAATATAATATGTAGACTACAAATTCCTTCATAAAAACAAAAAAAGCCCTTAGAAATAAGGGCTTTATCGAATTAGTGTAGCGAGAGGGGGTATGACCTCCGTCCGCCTCAGACGGATATGAATCCTTCTGTTATTTGATCAATTTATCTTTGACCCATTCTCTCCCTTTGCCAGATTTCAAAAACTTTTCTCTAACTAAAGCTTCTTTTTTGGTTTCAACAACCTCCAGATAGACAACCTTCCAAGGTCTATACCGTATTGTAAATCCTTTTGTAGCTAATTGATTGTGAGATCTGAAACGACTTATTAAATCAGAAGTGTATCCGGTATAACTTTTGTCATACTTTTCAGAATATAATATGTAGACTACAAATTCCTTCATAAAAACAAAAAAAGCCCTTAAAAATAAGGGCTTTATCGAATTAGTGTAGCGAGAGGGGGGCACGATCCCCCGACCTCTGGGTTATGAATCCAACGCTCTAACCAGCTGAGCTACCTCGCCAAATAGATGCTACATCATTTTAATTCGGGTGCAAATATAAAAACAAAAAGTATTGTAGCAAACTATAAAGTGGAATTAATTTTTTTTAAATACTCTTTTCAAATACTTTTAAAGTCAATAATTAATCTATATATTGGCTTACTAACAAATTTGCAATATGTCTGAAAAAATAAAATACGAACTTGAATTTGTAATACAATCCTCTCCACAGCTATTATATCAGTATATTTCTACGCCTTCAGGGCTTTCTGAGTGGTTTTCTGATAATGTAAATTCGCGAGGAGAAATGTTTACATTCATTTGGGATGATAGTGAAGAGGAAGCAAAACTTCTAAGTAAAAAAAGTGGAGAAAGAATTAAGTTCAGATGGATGGCTGATGATGAAGAAGGTGATGATTATTTTTTCGAACTGCGTATACAAGTTGATGAAATTACTAAAGACGTTTCTTTGATGGTTACCGATTTTTCTGATGATGATGAGATGGAAGAAAGTAAAATGCTATGGGATAATATGATAAGCAATTTGAAACATGTTTTAGGTTCTACATGATTCCTTTATTTTTATAATGTATATTTGCCCCGCCCAATAGCAATTGGTAATAAGGGGCTTTTTTTATGATCAATATTAACGGAAATTTATTAACTGATAATGAAGCTACATTATCAATTACTAATAGAGGATATGCATACGGAGATGCATTATTTGAGACAATACGAGTAAATTCTGGAACTATTCTTTTTTGGGAGGATCATTATTTTAGATTAATGGCTTCTATGAGAATTTTGAGAATGGAAATTCCTATGAATTTTACACCAGAGTTTTTACAACAAGAAATTCTAGATCTTATTGAGAAAAATGGCTTAACAAATTCTTCTGTTAGGGTGAAAATTATGGTAAATCGTCAAGAAGGTGGGCTATATACTCCAACGGTTAATAGTATTGATTATAGCATTTCAGTAAAGCCATTAACTACTAAGTTTTACACTCTTTCTGATGATTTATACGAAATAACTTTATTTAAGGATCATTATGTGGCTGCGGATCTTCTTTCTACATTAAAATCTAATAATAAGTTAGTGAATATATTAGGAGGAATTTTTGCAAAAGAAAATGGATTTGAAAACTGTTTGTTATTGAATGCTAATAAAATGGTAATCGAAGCATTGAATGGTAATTTGTTTTTGATTAAAGGAAACAAAATAAAGACACCGCCAGTATCTGATGGTTGTTTAAAAGGAGTTTTAAGAACTCAGTTATTAAGAATCCTTGAAAAATTACCTGAATATGAAATAGAAGAAGCTTCTATTTCTCCATTCGAGTTACAGAAAGCAGATGAATTATTCATAACAAATGTAATAACTGGAATACAGCCGATTTCCAAGTTTAGGAAAAAAGAATACGAATCCGAAGTGACACGAAGATTGTTAGGAATATTGAATGCAAGGATTCGAATAGGGGATTAGTTATAACTAGGATCTTCTGGAGCATTAGACCATAATAGGTAGTCTCCACCTAATTCTATCATTTTTTCTTTCCAAAATGTATTATAGGATTTTCCAATAATATTTTTTTCATAGGTGTTTTTTACAATCACCCATGAATTAGCCTCTAATTCTTGGAGTAATTGTTCTGCGTCCCATCCAGAATACCCCAGAAAAAAGCGAATTTCATTTGGAGTAATTTTATTTTGGGCGATTAATTCTGATACAACAGAAAAATCTCCACCCCAATAAATTCCAGAGGATATTTCTACGCTATTGGGTATTAAATCAGGAATTTTATGAATAAAATATAAGTTATCCTGTTCTACAGGTCCACCATTGTAGATTTTAAATTCAGCTTCTACTTCTGGAACCAAATCAGATAACACATAATCTAGAGGTTTATTCATAATAAAACCAATAGACCCTTGATCACTGTGATCCGCAAGAAGAACAACCGAACGGTTAAAGGAAACATCACCAATAATAGATGGCTCTGCAATTAGAAGATGTCCTTTTCCAGGTTGAAGTGATATCATTGATGGTGTAGTTTATACTAAAACTAAATAATTATTTCTAATAATCAAAGCGGATGCTTGATTTTTACGGGGAATCCATAAAAAAAGCTCCCTAAAAAGGGAGCTTTCTATAATATCAAAAACTAATTACATTAGTTAACTGAACTAGATAAATCTGCACCAGCTTTGAACTTTACAACGTTTTTAGCAGCAATCTTGATAGTTTTACCTGTTTGAGGGTTTCTACCTTCTCTTGCAGCTCTTTTAGAAACTGACCAAGAACCAAATCCTACTAAAGAAACACGATCTCCTTTTTTAAGAGAACCTTCAACATTTCCTAAGAAAGATTCTAAAGCTTTCTTTGCTGCTGCTTTTGTAATTCCAGCGTCAGCTGCCATTGCATCGATTAATTCTGTTTTGTTCATAATTCTGTTTTTAAATTAATTGTTGGTTAAACCAAATTTTTGTTAAACGCTCTACAAATTTATACGGATTTATGATTCATGCAAGGATTAGCCCAGTAAATACGGGGTTTTGTTGATAACTCAAGGTGATTGTTAATAAACAAGCAGGATTTTTATGAATTTTCTTACTCTAGTGATAGCAAGGGCTCAGCCCATTTTTGCGTCTTTATAAAAGGTATACCCATTAAGTAGTGCTTTAGCATCCATAGCTTTTTTCCCCGGAAGTTGGATTTTATTGAGAATAACATATCCATTTTTGACAGCCACCTTAATCGTAGAGCCTTCAACTATGACCTTTCCAATATCAAAATTATGGTCCTGATTCTCCATTTCCGCATTATACACTTTTATTGAGATCTCTTCTCCTTTATTATATAGAGAACACCAAGAAGCTGGATATGGGCTTAAACCTCTTATAAGATTATAAATAGAATGTATATCGTCATTCCAATTTATTTTGGTATTATCACGATGCAGTTTATAAGCGGTTTTTAGTTCTCCTTCTTTAGGTTGCTCTTTAGTAGTTACCGTTTTATTTTCTATTACCTTAATAGTATCAATAACCAATAATGCTCCTTCTACCATTAATTTATCATGAAGGATACCTGCCGTATCTTTATCCTGTATTTTTATTTCCTTCTGAAGAATGATATGACCTGTGTCTATTTTTTCATCAATGAAGAAAGTAGTAATACCAGTTTTTTGTTCTCCATTAATAATGGCCCAGTTAATTGGCGCAGCACCTCTGTAATCTGGGAGTAATGATGCGTGTAGGTTAAAGGTTCCGTATTTAGGCATATCCCAAACTACTTTAGGTAACATTCTAAATGCGACAACAATATTTAGATTAGCTCGTAACTCTTTTAGTTCTTCGATGAAAGCTTCGTCCTTTAGGTTTGTAGGTTGCAGTATAGGTAGGTTTTTGGATATTGCGTATTCTTTAACCGCAGATGCTCTTAGTTTTCTACCTCTTCCTGCTGGTCTATCTGGAGCAGTAATAACACCTACTACATTATAATTGTTTTCTATAATTGTCTTTAGGGTTTCTACGGCAAAATCCGGAGTACCCATAAATAGGATTCGTAAGTCTCTCATTATATCTTATACTAGTTGATAGTTGTTGTATGGATCAATTTTTATGATGTTGTGCTCATTTAACTCTCTTAATACTTCTAGAGCAGTTTCTTCAGGACATCTTAATTGAGTTAAAATGTCTCGGGAAGATAATTGCCTTTCTTGTAAAAGATTTATAATATTATTTCTAATCTCTTTAGGATCTGTGATAGTTTTATTATTAGCAATACAGACACTACAAATTCCACAGTCTTTTGAATCTTTTTCTCCAAAGTAAGCAAGTAATTGTTTACTTCTGCATATTGATTGGTTTTGTACAAAACCAATCATAGTTTTTACCTTATTTACTTTAGAATTTCTTAGTTCTTTAATATAAGGTTTTACTCTGTTAATAGTGTGATCATCTTCTCTAGGAACTAAAAAAACAATATCTGCATCGGTCAATTTATGATGAAATTCAAGTAATTCTGCATCTTGTAATTTTCTTAAAACTTCAATAACATTCGTTTCAGTAGTATTTACTTTAGAAGCAATAACGGATAGGTTAACTTTTACTTCTTCATCAAAAACACCTCCATAAGTTCGTAATATAGCTTTAGTAATTAATTCTAAATGTGGGTTTTGCTCTAAATATTTTAGAAGATGATTTCCTGTAGATGTAATGTGAATGGTACTTTTTTTAGTAAATCGCTGTGTAAAGTTAATAACACTACAGCGATCTAAAAATTGTAACGCATTGTAAGTCATTAGGGTATTTAGATTGTATGTCTTGCAAAAGCTGTTAAAATTAAAGCCGTGTATGGATTGTTCTCCTTCACCGTAGGATATTCTGAAATAATTGGATAGTTTGCGATATACTAATTTTACAAAATCTACATCAGGTAGTACTTTAATAAATTGGTTTTGAACTCTTACAATATCATTTTCGTTTTTAAGAAGAAATGCATAAGACGTTTCTCCATTACGTCCTGCTCTTCCTGCTTCCTGAAAGTAACTTTCTATACTCTCAGGAATATTATAGTGGATAATAGTTTTTACGTTTGCTTTGTCGATGCCCATTCCAAAAGCATTAGTAGCTACCATAACTCTAACTTCTTCTGCTAACCATTGCTGGAAGCGTTTAGTTTTTTCTTTAGCGTCTACACCACCGTGATAATAGGTAGCAGCATAACCACTAGCATTTAAAAATTCGCTAATTTCTATGGCTGATTTTCGGTTACGGACATAAATAATCGAACTTCCTTGGTATCGCTTTAGAATTCGGATAAGTTTGTCATTTTTATCCAAAGTATGGTAGACCATATATCCCAAATTGCCTCTAAAAAAAGATTGTCTGAATACTTTTGGTTGAAATAGATCTAATTCCTTAATGATATCCTCTACTACTTCTGGAGTTGCAGAAGCTGTTAGAGCAATAATGGGAACAGTCGGTTTAATCTCTCTTAGAATTTTAATTTTCTTATAAGAAGGTCTAAAATCATTACCCCATTGCGAAATACAGTGCGCTTCATCTACTGCAATAAGGTTGATATTCATTCTTTTTAGTCGTTCTTTTACCAGATCTTGTTGAAGGCGCTCTGGTGATAAGTATAAGAATTTATAATTACCATAAATACAATTATCCAGTAAAGTGTCTAACTCAGAATATTTAATTCCACTGGTCAATGCAATAGCTTTGATACCTTTTTGTTGCAGATGCTGTACCTGATCCTGCATTAAAGCAATCAGTGGTGATATTACAATACAGATTCCTGGTTTAAGCAGTGCAGGTATCTGAAAGCATATAGATTTCCCGCCACCTGTAGGGAGTAGGGTAAAGGTGTCATTGTTTTCAATAACAGCATTGATAATTTCTTCCTGTAATGGTCTGAAAGTATCATAATTCCAATTTTCATGTAATAGTTGGATTGGGGTAGTCATTAATGCTATACTGTTATTTTACGTGTTGTAATATAAAGGTACTACGTTCTTTTACATTTCCAAAAGGAACTTCAATACAATTGTATCCAAAATCTGAATAAGTGTCTAAAAGGTGATGATAAATCTCTTGTGCTTGGTCAAAGCTTTCGTATCTTTCGTTATCAGTCTTATGAATTTTTTCCCAAGGTGGCAACACAAAAACTAAATCATATATGTTTTCTTTGCAAGCTTTTATGAAATCCATAGGACTTGATTCTTTTGCATAATTCATATACGCAACAACATCGGGAATACCTCGATCCAGAAATACTCTTGATTGATTAACTTTTTTAGCTTCTTCAAATTGCGCTACCCGTTCTTCTAACAATTTTCGACTAAATAGAGTGGGGTCTTCTAAAAACAGTTGATCTACACCATTTTTTTGAGCCTCTTGGATGATAGCTCTGGACACTTCTTGGTAACAAGTTTCTCCGATTTGTTCGAGGTGCTCTATAATGGTAGTTTTCCCTGTAGATGGACCTCCTGTAATAACGATTTTATAATTTGCCAAAGAAATAATTTTTGAGGCGAATTTCGGAATTATAAAATGATTTTGAAAATACTTTGGTAAGTATACCATAAAGCTCTGTTAAAGTTGAATTTGTCAATCCGTATTTTTAGTAACTTCAGTAACGAAATAGTGATTATTCTCTTATTTAGACTAATTAAATACAAATCTTAAAATTTAAACTCATGCCTGTTTATAAGCTAAAAGTAAATGGTCAATCGCTTTCTGTAGAAGCCGATGAAGACACGCCTCTTTTATGGGTGTTACGAGATCATTTTGATCTGGTCGGAACTAAATTCGGTTGCGGTATTGGACAATGTGGAGCCTGTACTATTCATGCAGATGGAGTTGCGACTCGGAGCTGTTTATTAAAAGTTTCTGTTGCTACAGAAATGGAAATTAAAACAATCGAAGGTTTATCCAAAGATATTTCTCATCCAGTGCAACAAGCTTGGAAAGAGATCGATGTTCCTCAATGTGGATATTGTCAGGCAGGTCAGATTATGACTGCCGCAGCTTTTCTAGAACAAAACTCTAATCCTAGCAGAGAAGAGATTAGAGATGCTATGAGCGGTAATATTTGTAGATGTGCTTCTTATAATAGAATAGAAAAGGCAGTACAACAAGCAGCAAGTAAAATAAGCTAACCAATTTAAATCTCACGAAAATGAAACGCATAACAACTCCTTCTGTAAGTAGAAGGTCATTTATAAGAACATCAGCTTTGGCTGGTGGAGGAATTTTGATTGGTTTTAATCTATTTCAAGCATGTAAACCAGAAGTTACTCCTCCTACCGATATTGTAGATATCGCTGATCTGAATTTTAACGACTTTAATGCTTTTATTAAAATTGCAGATAACGGAATGGTAACTATTTTTTCGCCAAATCCAGAAATTGGACAAGGTGTAAAAACCTCTATGCCAATGCTAATTGCAGAAGAATTAGATGTTGCTTGGAAAAATGTGCATGTTGCTCAAGGAGCATTAGATACCAAAAATTTTACCCGACAAGTCGCCGGAGGAAGCCAATCCCTTAGGCAAGGTTGGGAACCATTAAGACAAACCGGAGCCACAGCAAGACAGATGTTAGTGAATGCTGCAGCGGTAAAATGGGGTGTAGATCCTTCAACCTGTAGTACAGAGAATGGAGTTATCAAAAATAGTAATGGGGATACGCTAGGATATGGTGAAGTAGTAAAAGAAGCTGCTTCTCTGGAGATACCAGAAAGTGTAAAACTTAAAGATCCAAAAGATTTCAATATTATAGGAAAAGATATTCATAATGTAGATGTGGATAAAATAGTAACTGGTAAGTCTTTATTTGGATTAGATTATAAGGAAGAAGGAATGGTTTACGTATCTGTTCTTAGACCGCCTGCTTTTGGAAAAAAATTACACGATTTTGATGTTACAGAGGCTAAAGAAGTCACAGGTGTAATAGATGCATTTAAATTCGGTGATAAAATCGCAGTTTTAGCAGAAAATACTTGGGCAGCAATGAAAGGTAAAAAGGCAGTGAAAGCGCAGTGGGTGAATGATTCTAAACTAGAAAACACGAAGGACCACGATAAAGCTTTGACAGATCTTTTAAATGGCAAAGAGTTTAATACAATGAGAGCTGATGGTGATGTTAAAAAGGCATTTGCAGCAGCAGATAAAGTTTTAGAAAGAGTATATGAATCTCCTTTTCTTCCGCATAATTGTATGGAGCCTATGAATTTCTTTGCGCATGTTACGGATGAGAAAGTTAGATTAGTGGGACCTATACAAACTCCAGCGGGAACCGCCAGAAGAGTAGCTGAACTACTAGATAGAAAACCCGAAGAAGTTTCAGTTGATATGACAAGAATGGGTGGAGGTTTTGGTAGAAGGTTATATGGTGACTTTGCCTTAGAAGCTGCAGAAATATCTAATATTTCCAAAAAACCGGTGAAGGTTGTTTATTCCAGAGAAGATGATATGTCTGCAGGAATTTATAGACCTGCAATTAAATATAAGATTAGTGCTGCTATCAAAGATGGTAAGTTAACGGGGTATCATCTGAAAGAAGCTGCTGTTAATTCTAATATGTATGGATTGATTCCAAACTTTTTTCCAGCGGGAGCTGTCGAGAATTACCAGGTAGATGTAGCAAAGTATGATAGTAATATTACTATTGGAGCGTGGAGAGCGCCTTATACTAATTTCTTAGCTTTTGCAGAACAAAGCTTTTTTGATGATCTGGCAGAGTTAATGGAAGTAGATAATATTCAATTGCGATTGGATTTGTTACAAAATGTGAAAGGTAATACGGATGAACGAATACAATATTCCCCAGAACGTTTAGAAAAGGTAATTAAAACAGCAATTGAAAAATCTGAATGGGGTAAAAAACCAGAAGGAGTATATCAAGGATTTAGTTCTTATTATTGTCATAATACACATGTTGCCGAAGTGGCAGATGTAGTACTAGTAGACGATCAACCTGTTGTTAAGAAAGTGACTTGTGTTGTTGATTGCGGAATCGTAGTAAATCCGCTAGGAGCAAAAAACCAAATTGAAGGAGGAGTTATTGATGGTATTGGTCACGCTATGTATGGAGATTTTTCTTTTAAAGATGGAGAACCACAAGACACGAATTTTGATACCTATCGTTTGATACGAATGAATGAAACTCCTATTGTAGAAACGCATTTTATAGAGAGTAACATCGCTCCTACAGGATTAGGGGAACCGACATTACCACCGGCAGGAGCTGCAGTAGCTAATGCTATTAAAGCAGCAAAAGGAGTGAGGTTGACAAAACAACCCTTTGTTAAGAATATGGATACCAAAGCAGTGTTGGGATAGTGTATGACACACGAGTTTAAAGAAATAATAGCATCATATCATAAAGCGAGTCAGAAGGGAATCCGAGCCGTCATTGCAACAGTAGTTGATATTGACGGCTCGTCATACCGACGGCCTGGCGTAGGGATGCTTATTTTAGAAAATGGTCAAATGACTGGTGCTTTGAGCGGTGGTTGTGTAGAAAAAGAAGTATTACGACAATCACAATCGGTTTTTATTACAGGTAGAGCGAAGATGATGACCTATAATGGTCGGTATCGTTTAGGTTGCGAAGGAATCTTATACATATTAATCGAACCTTTTTCTATAAGTTACAATACTGTTAGTACTGTACAGCAATATTTAGCTTCACGAAAACCTTTTGAGATTAAGTCTTATTATAATAAAGAAAAGGAAAGTGATAGTTTAATGGGATCCATAGTTTCGTTTGGTGAAAGTCAAGAATTTAGATTCTCAGATTATTTTGAGTTGAGTACTTCGCAGCAAGATCCTGCTTTAGACTCTTTTGATCGTAAGATGCAACCTTGCTTCCGATTAGTTATTATCGGATCAGAACATGATGCTAAACAACTAAGTACTATTGCTAGTGCAACCGGATGGGAAGTAGAAGTGGTGAATACTCCCAAAAATCCAAAAACCTTGTCTGATTTTCCGGGAGCTCAAAAAGTATTAAATCAATCTCCTGAAAATTTAGTGATCGATAAGGTAGATAAGCAGACTGCAATTGTCCTAATGACTCATAATTTTGCTAAAGATCTATTGTACCTGCAGTCAATTAAAGATACGCACCCGATTTATATTGGTCTATTAGGACCTTCCAGAAGAAGGGAAAAATTGCTTTCTGCCTTTATTGAATATTTTCCGGATGTGACTGATGAGTTTATGGAATGTATTCATGGTCCTGCAGGACTTAATTTAGGAGCAGAGACGCCCCAAGAAATTGCTATTTCGATTATTGCTGAAATTTTATCTGTAATTCGGAATCAGCAACCCATTCCGTTACAAGATAAAGCAGGTGGAATTCATGGAAATGTCCAAAAGGAAACAGTTGATAGCATTGTAAATAATCGCTAAGAAAATTGCACATATCATTCTGGCTGCAGGATCTTCTAGTCGTTTAGGAAGTCCAAAACAGTTATTACCTTGGAAAAATTCTTCATTAATTGTTAATGAGATTGAAAAATCATTGCAACTGAGAACGCTTACAACTTTTGTTGTTTTAGGAGCTCATTTTGAAACTATTCAAAAAGAAATTAAACATTTTCCTGTAGAAATTCTTCATAATACGAACTGGGAATCAGGAATGGGAGCTTCTATTAGTTTTGGAATAGAACATATTGTTAAGAATGAAAAAAATGTTGAGGCAGTGCTCATTACTTTGGTAGATCAACCATTGATTGATGAAGAACATTTGAATAATTTGATTTCAAAATTTAATAAAAACCAAGAGGCTATTATCGCTACATCAATGAAGGATCGAATTGGTGTTCCTGCTATATTTTCTAAGCGTTATTTTAACGAGCTTTTAGAGCTTAACGAAGATTATGGAGCAAGACAGATTATAAAAAAATATAAAGACCTTATAATCGCTACTGATGGAAAAGATAAAACTTATGATATCGATACAAAAGAGCAGTATAAAAGATTATCTGAAAGGATCAAACAGTAGATAGAAGCATTCTGATATATGAATGAGAAGGTGTATCTTTGCCAAAAATTTTGTGATACATGAATGATGCTTCGAAATCTGAAGAATTTTATAAAAAATTAAAAGTACAATTAGCGGACACAGCTTTATGGCCGACTGCTTATTTATATAAATTTATTGTTCCTACTGATTCTGATAAAGTGAATCAAATAGAAGGTATATTTGATAATCTCGGTGCTGTAATTACTACCAAGCAATCTAAAAATGGTAAATATACCAGTGTATCTGTCAATGTACGAATGAAAAATCCAGATCACGTTATTATCAAGTATAAAGAAGTTGCAGAGAAGGTAGAAGGGGTTATTTCTTTATAACTGAAATTTTTTATACACTTAAATAAGCATACTGATTTTATTTTAGTATTTTGCAAACCAATTATTGAGCAACTGAAAAGTCTACACTTTAGAAAGTCTATTTTATAACTTACCATTCCTTTTTAGAAAAGCTCATACTACTTTACATTTTATGGACGTTAACAATCATATGGAGATTAATAATTTAGAATATAACACAGAGCGCGAAAAGCTTATTATACCAGAGTATGGTCGTCATTTACAGAAAATGATTGATCAAGCTGTGGAAATAGAAGATAAAGAAGAAAGAAATAAAGTGGCAAAAGCAATTATTGCAGTAATGGGAAATCTACAACCTCACCTTAGGGATGTGCCTGATTTTCAGCATAAATTGTGGGATCAACTATTTATTATTAGTGATTTTAAATTGGATGTAGAGGCTCCATATCCTATCCTTACCAAAGAGAAGCTAGAAGAAAGACCAGAGCCATTAGAATATCCTCAGAATTTCCCGAAATATCGTTACTACGGTAACAATATAAAGAGAATGATTGACGTGGCTATTAGTTGGGAAGACGGAGATCTAAAAACAGCATTGACATATACGATTGCAAATCATATGAAGAAATGTTATCTAAACTGGAATAAAGATACAGTGGATGATAAAGCTATTTTTAACCATCTTTTTGAATTAAGTGATGGTAAAATAGATTTAAGAAATAGCGAAGAAGACCTTAGTTCTCCTTCAGATTTAATGAGAGGTAAGAAGAAAAGTTATCGCTCTAACAACAATTCTGGTAAAAAGAATTATAGAAGCGGTGGAAGCAACCGTGGAAAAAAACGTTATTAACCAATACCAACACCTATAACCATTCAACTTTTATGAGTACTTTTCAGATAGAAGGCGGTCATCAGCTAAAAGGAGAAATTACACCTCAAGGAGCTAAAAATGAAGCCTTACAGATTCTTTGTGCTGTATTACTAACCCCAGAAAAAGTAACGATTTCTAATATTCCTGATATTAGAGATGTTAATAAATTGATTGAGATTCTTAGAAATCTTGGTGTCAAAATTCAAAAGCTTGGGAAAGGTAAGTATACCTTCAAAAGTGATGAGCTGAATTTGGAGTATCTGGAAAGTGAGCAATTTAAGCAAGAGGGTAGTGGACTTCGAGGATCCATAATGATTGTAGGACCATTACTGGGAAGATTTGGTAAAGGATATATTCCACGTCCTGGAGGAGACAAAATAGGACGTCGTAGATTAGATACACACTTCGAAGGGTTTATTAATCTGGGAGCAGAGTTTAGATATAATAAGGAAGAACGGTTTTATGGAGTAGAAGCTCCAGAAGGATTGACGGGAACTTATATGTTATTAGATGAAGCATCTGTTACCGGTACTGCTAATATTGTGATGGCAGCAGCTTTAGCAAAAGGAAAAACCATGATCTATAATGCCGCTTGTGAACCATACTTACAACAATTATGTAAGATGATTAATTCTATGGGAGGTAAGATCCAGGGAGTTGGCTCTAATTTATTAACGATAGAAGGTGTTGAATCTTTAGGAGGCTGTGAACACCGTGTCCTACCGGATATGATCGAAATTGGTTCTTGGATTGGATTGGCCGCTATGACCAAAAGTGAAATTACAATTAAGAACGTAAGTTGGGAGAATTTAGGAATTATACCAAATACATTTAGAAAACTAGGAATCACTTTAGAACGTGTAGGTGATGATATTTATATTCCTGCACATAAAGATGGTTATCAGATAGAAAGTTATATCGATGGATCGTTTATGACAATTTCCGATGCACCTTGGCCAGGTTTCACACCTGACTTGTTGAGTATTGTCTTAGTAGTGGCAACTCAAGCTAAAGGAGAAGTGATGGTACATCAAAAGATGTTCGAGAGTCGTTTATTCTTCGTAGATAAGCTAATTGATATGGGAGCAAAAATTATTTTGTGTGATCCACATAGAGCAACCATTATCGGTCATGATTTTCAATCTACACTAAAAGCTACTACTATGGTATCTCCAGATATTAGAGCTGGAATCTCATTATTGATTGCAGCATTAAGTGCAAAAGGAACATCTACTATCCATAATATAGAACAAATTGATCGTGGGTATGAAAATATTGATGAGCGTCTAAGAGCAATCGGAGCAAAAATTATTCGAATAGAGTCTTAAAAACAAGATTTTAATAGAGCATAGAGAAAGAGGAATTATAGTAATTATGGTTCCTTTTTTTATGGACTTATCTGAAAAAAACAGCAGTCAACTCGAACGGAGTGGAGAAGTAGTTTTTATAATCACTCAGGTCTAAACTTCTTTTAAAACAAAGTATAAATTGAACTATTTTAGTACTAGTTTTTTTACTATATCATCGAAACTCGTACTTTCTTTTTTTTAAGCCTTGTATTGGTTACTTGTTCTATGACTTTATTGGCTTTAGAAGCTTTTACGGCTACAAATGCACAATCGGGTTTGATTTCGATAATTCCAAGTTCATCCTTACCCAATTTTCCTTGTTTAAAAAAGAGTCCTGCAATATCCCCTTTAGAGATTTTATCACGTCTTCCACCAGAAACAAATAGCGTTTTCCAACCCGATGGTTTTGGAATAGGAGCATCTTCTAATACCTCTTCCTCTAGATCTGTTATGAATTCTGGAAGTTCCTCGTTTTTCCATTGTAGAATATACGCGGTTCCATCGGCATTCATCCTTGCAGTTCTTCCGTTTCTATGTGTAAACTCTTGACTTTTAAGCGGTAAGTGGTAATGGATAATATATTTGATCTCAGGAACATCAATTCCTCTGGCAGCAAGATCCGTTGCGATGATAATTTGATGGGTTCCGTTACGAAACTTGATCAACGCACGTTCTCTATCCTTTTGTTCCATACCTCCATAAAAACAGCCGTGGCTGATCTTATACTCCTTTAAAAAGTCACTCACTCGCTGAATCGATTCTTTATAATTACAAAAAATAATTCCAGGTTGATTACCGATATGACTTAGTGCTTTTACCAATGTTGGTAACTTATCCTTGGTATCAGAAATAATGGTTTTGATTTGTAACTGAGAAGAACCTTCATCCAGATAATCAATTTGTACTGGATTTTGTAATCCTACGAATTCAGGAATGGCTACTTCTTGTGTTGCTGAGGTTAGTACTCTTTTTTGAATATTAGGTAAAGCCTCTATAATCTCTGTCATTTCTGCTTCGAAACCTACTTCTAGTGATTTGTCAAACTCATCCAGAACGATGGTGTTGATATGAGCTACAGAAAAGCTATCCCTTCGTAAACGATCCGCAACTCTACCAGGTGTGCCTATAAGAATTGCAGGACGATGTCTAAGATCTAATTTATCCTGTGATCCTGATCGACCTCCATACACAGCGTTCACCTTATAGCCTGTGCCCATATCTCTTGCTACTTGTTCTATCTGTATGGCTAATTCTCTGGATGGAACTAGCACTAAAGTCTGAATTTCATCGCAATCCGAATCTAATGCTGCAATAATGGGGAGTAAAAATGCAACAGTTTTACCCGTTCCAGTAGGAGATAGCAACACAACATTATCACTAGAGGAAATCGCTAATTTGGCCTCTTCCTGCATAGGATTTAGGGTTGAGATTCCTAGTTTTTGTAATATATGCTGCTGATTTTTCATAGTACTTGACATCCGGCAAAGGTACATTTAAAAGAGAAATATGCGAATGTTTTTTGTATTAGTCTCAGGGCAATCTCGTTAAAAAAAGTGATTCATAAAAAACATCTACCCTTAATCCTTCATTCAAAGGAAGGATGAAAAAGTCTTCTCTAGCGACAATGAGATTTCAAGGGATGTTGAATACATAAACACAGAAATTTATGCTTTATTAAATAACTTCTTGTTAATTAAAACATATATAATCAACCCAATACTAATCAGTATCATAAGAATCATTCCTAGCTTAAGTGTAAAAATTGAATTCTTATACAAATAATCATTAAATAATCCGATACCAATAGAAAGTAGTCTTGTAGGAATAAATGCTAGACTAATTATGATTGCTAAATATTTAGGATTTGTGTATTTTGTTAATATAGAATGAATTATTGGTGCAATATGAACTTCAGAAATGCCTAAAAATAGTAGAGAAATAAAATAGATTAAAAGATGATGCTCTGTAGGTGTTTCAGGAATTAAAAGTAGTAGTCCGAAAGAGATAGTTCCAAATATAAAGCCAATAGTCACTTTAATGAATTGTCTATAATAGAAAAAGGTCCAAAGAAGGGTTAGAATTATACCAATCGTAATAATAAAGATAGAGTTCAATGATGACCATATGCTTTTCAGGAATATGTTATCTGCTAGTATTGATTGTATTTCATAAACTCTAATACTAGTCATTTCGTAAGTTGCCCAAAACAATCCAACAAGCAGAAAGGCGGCTAATATTTTGATAACCCGTTGGTTTATGCTTGGCATAGTTACTTGTTCTGATACCAGAATATTGGAATCCTTTGAGAGCAATGGAAAAACAACAGCAATTAACATCAGAATACCTGCTAACATAAATCCGATACGAAAACCTAATTTTTCACCTATGTATCCTATTGTTACAATACCGATGGTCGCTCCCAGATTGATCATTAAATAAAATATTGTGAATGCGGAGTCTAAAAGCTTGGTTTTACCAAGATACATTTTCCCAAAATAAGCAGTTATGTTAGACGTAAATAGTCCTCCACCAAGTAAAACTAATCCTAAACCAATATATAATCCGGTTATAGAAGGAATACAAAAGACAAATGCACCTATAGCTTGGATAATTCCTCCAGCTATCATTGCTCTTTTATTACCAATCAATAGATCCCCAATTAATGCTCCCGGTATTTGTGAAAAAACAAGGTACAAAGTAAACATACCATAAATACCCAAGGCTTCGTCTCTAGACATTTGTAAACTTTCTCCTATCATATAGAGAACCATTATCGCACGTAATCCATAATAAGAAGCTCTTTCGAATAATCTAGAAAGCGCATAGATAAAAGTGTATTTATTATGTTTTTGATTTAGAATTCTTTCCATGTAGTAGAGTGGTTTTAAGCTGTGTTATACTAAGTAAGTGTCATTACAAAGCAAAATGTTATTATCCATAGAATAGATTATTGTATTTTTATTATCGTTGTAAATATAGTGCCATGACTGCTTTATATTAGTTATCAACAATATAATTATGTTTTAATAGGATTTCTCCTTTAAATTTGTTTATAGCCATCCATATTCAAAGGTTTTTGTTTATAAAGTCGATGTTTTTCTGAATTTTATACTCTATTGTTAAGTTTTTTAGGAGAAAATTCCCTAATTTTAATTATTCAATACCTCTATAACACATATCATTCCATATTTACTTAACTGAAAAAGCTTTTAATTTTCTAAGGATTAGCTCAAATTTTGTTTAAAACATTTAATAGTTTAATTATGAAAAGAATTTTAGCCATAGATGATCAACAATTAATTTTATTATCCTTAGAAAAGCATCTTACAGATCTTGGCTATAGTGTAAAATGTGCAGATAACGGAAAAGAAGGCTTATCGTTATTTGAAACTTTTTCTCCTGATTTGGTTATTGTAGATATTAATATGGACGAAATGTCTGGCTTGGAAGTGATAAAGACCATAAAAGAAAAAAAATCAGAAGTTAAAATATTAGTGCTTTCGGGTAATAACGATGAAGATACAATTATAGATGGTTTTGATTTAGGTATTGATGATTACATGAAAAAGCCTTTATCTCTAAATGAAGTTTCTGTTAGAATAGGAAGGATTTTAGGAGTTAAATATGAAAGATCTCCTTCTAAAGACTCTAAAGGTAAAATATTGCAAAGAAATTGTATTGGAGTTGTAATACCTTGTTACAATGAAGAGAAACGATTACTGAGTAAAGAATTCATAGATTTTACAAATAGTAATTTGGGGTATCACTTGTGTTTTGTGAATGATGGTAGTACAGATAATACCTTAAATGTGTTGTTAGAATTAAGTAAAGGTAGAGAAGATAATATAAGTGTATATAATTGTGAGAAAAATGGAGGTAAAGGAGAAGCTGTAAGACAAGGAGTTTTGCATTTAGCACAAGACAAACAGTTGGACTATATAGGGTATTTGGATGCAGATTTATCAACGGATTTCAAAGATTTTGATGATCTTGTTCAGACAATGGCAACATCCGATTTTAAAATAGTTAGTGGCTCTAGAATGAGTAGAATGGGGGCTGATATTACTAAAGAATCAGCTCGTAAAATTATAAGTAAAACTATTAACTTAATTATCCGAAATATTTTAGGAATGTCTTTTAATGATACTCAGTGTGGAGCAAAAATTATGGACAAAGAAGTTTTTAATGAACTTTTTGAAGAGAAATTTATAACTCGATGGCTATTTGATGTAGAAATTTTTATGAGAATGCGCAAATTCTATGGTAAGAAAAAAGCTATTTCCTACATCTGCGAACAACCGTTAAAAAGATGGATTCATGCCGATGGGTCTAAACTATCCATGAAAGATTCTGTAAAAATAGTAGGGCAGCTTGGACATATAGCATATCATTATAGCTTTAGAGCAAGAAACAAAGTCCAAAAGGCTTGATTTAATGATTTTCTTCAAGGTATGTCGTAATGTTCTTTAAAATACTCTCAAACTCTTCTCTAAAAACTTCAGAAGTATTCTTTAGATTGTCTTCATATTTCTCTGCTAAATCGTAACTTTTTTGTAAACCTAAAATACTGATTTTGTGTTTAAGTTTATGAACATCTTCTGCAGCTTTTTTGTAATTTTTAGAATTTATACTCAAGAAGTATTTTTCTTTTTCCTCTGGAAATTCTTTATTAATAACACCAAAAATTTTCTCTTCAAAAGCTTTATCTCCGTTAGATAGTTTGGTAATAAATGATAAATTCGGTTCTTCCATAAATTTTAATTGTATTTGGTTGCATTTCAAATTTACATGTAATTACGATATTTTGAATCTATTTCTCCACAATAATTAGAGGTGTTTTTACTGTAATTATGTGGGTTTGTTTTTTAAGTTATTGATTTTATTACTGTTATGTATGTGTTACTTCAGTTTTATAATTTATCTAATTAATAAAAAAAGGTGTTTTTTCCCTTAATTATGTTAATAAGAAGGTTTGTTCACACTTTTTTGTTCATAACCTTAATGTTTCTAACAGCTTTTCCTGGGTTATTAACAAATATTGTAGGAAAATGATACTTGTTAACAATTTTATAAACATTTTTTATGCTTTTAATCGATTAAAATGAGTTTTATATATAATTATTAACACTAACTTATTGATAATGTTGATTATATGTTAATAACTTTGTATATTTACTACAGTTAAATCTTAAATCACACAGTTATGAATCATCTTTATTCTTCTATTGACCTTATTTTAAAGAATGTTTTAGATTTTTTAAGAGACCTTCCCGGCGCATCTAGTTATGCGATCCGTAAATAATAATAAATTGTTTAGTGTAGTTTATAAATAGTGAAAGAGGTTGTTTCCCATAAACAACCTCTTTTCGTTTTCCTTTACACTCCGACAGGCTCAGTGTGACAGCTCAGTGTACCGAAAGCAAAAGGTATCTCCAGATTTATAAATGATCACTAATATTCCTAGGATAACTTCTGTCACGCTTGCTCAATACCCAAATATTTTGTTCTTTCGCTCTACAGCCAGACGCCTTGAAAGATTTAGAACAAAAAATACGCTCCTTTACTTCGGTTAGTGATTCCGATATGGAGTTCGGACTACAGTTTTATAAAAAGGAAACTTTTAAAAAAGGGGAGTTTCTAGTACAACCTGGTCAGTATATTCGGAATTTTTATTTTATGAAACAGGGATGCGTTACCTTTTATACCATAGAAGGTGGAATTACCAGGGTTATGGAGTTTTACACAGACGGTTCTTTCTTTACAGATCTTTACCCCTATATAGAAGAAATTCCTTCAGAATCATATCTGGAAGTTACAGAAGATTCTGTGGTATATGTCATTTCTAAATCAGACGCATTAAAAGTTTTTGATCATTCTCACGCTTTAGAACGTTTCGGACGGTTGTCTATGCAAAAAGCTTTTATTAATAACTTCCAGCGGATCAATCGGATGAAAAACCTATCCAACCAAGAACGTTATTTACAATTATTAGAAAAGCGGCCATCACTTTTTCAGCGTGTTCCGCAATACCTGATTGCTTCGTATCTAGGATTAACACCTGTGGGACTCTCTAAAATCCGAAAAAGACTGAGTAAAAAGTAATAGAAGGTTATTCGATTTATATTCCACTACTATTTAGTTATTTATAATCTTGCAATGTTTCTTCTGCTTGGGCGACAGTGCTATTGTGATGGGTGAGATGAGACATAGGAGTTAGGATGAGGGGGATTTTATATAAAAACCAAAGAATATCTTAAAATTCATATTTATTAAACCAGTTTAATTAGAATCTACTAAATATTCACGAAATTTATTGTGTTGTCAATAATCAACTTCTTAAAACTTCACACAATGGCTAAAGAATATATAGATTTAGATACGCTGAAATACCTTTTATATGATGTTCATCAATTAGAAGAAGTATTAGAGCAAGATCGTTTTGCAGATCATGATAAAGAATCCCTAGAACTATTTTTGAATTCTGTTAAAGAATTCTCTGATCGAGAATTGTTCCCATATTTTAAGGAAATGGACGAAAAACCTGCCTATTATAAGAATGGAGGCGTAGTGGTTCATAAACAGGTCGAGGTGATGATGAAAAAAGGAGGAGAAATGGGACTCATTTCTGGTACTTTTGATTATGAAGCGGGGGGATTGCAATTACCGATGATGATGTATACAGCATCCGCTTTTATTCAGGATGCCGCTAATAATCATTTGCCAGGATATGTAGGACTAACGCTTGGTGCTGCCGAATTGATTATCCATTTTGCAAATAAAGAATTAAACGATACTTATGTCCCTAATATGCTCTCAGGAAATTGGGGCGGAACTATGTGTCTAACAGAACCACAAGCCGGAAGTTCGTTGTCAGACGTTGTAACCAAAGCAACACCACAGGAAGATGGTTCTTATAAAATTTTAGGACAGAAAATTTTTATCTCTGGTGGTGATCATCATTATGCGGATAATTTTGTGCACTTGGTTTTAGCTCGTATCGAAGGAGCACCAGCAGGAACCAAAGGGATATCTTTATTTATTGTTCCTAAAAAACGTCCAGATGGAAATGGTGGTTTGGTTGCTAATGATGTTACGACTGTTGCTGATTTCCAAAAAATGGGTCAACGTGGATATTGTACTACGCATTTAGGTTTTGGAGATGCTGATGATTGTAAAGGTTGGTTAGTAGGAGAAGCACATCAAGGGCTAAAATATATGTTTTTGATGATGAATGGCGCTCGTATTGCAGTGGGAAGAGGAGCTGCTGCGATTGCTACCGCTGCGTATCAAGCTTCATTACAATACGCAAAGGAACGTCCGCAAGGTAGAAAATTGGCTAGCACAGGTAAAAAAGATCCTGAACAAGGACAAACATTGATCATTAATCATCCAGATGTGCGCAGAATGTTATTATTACAGAAGGTAATTGCAGAAGGTTCGTTGAGTTTGGTTTTATTAGCCTCTAAGTACTATGATCTCAAGGAAACATTAAAGGATGAAGCCGAAAAAGAAAAATATAGTTTGTTATTGGAACTGATCATACCTATGGTGAAAACCTATCCATCGGATATGGGTGCCCATGCGGTTTCTAATGGATTGCAAGTATTGGGAGGATATGGATTTTGTTCGGATTTTATATTACAACAATATCATAGAGATATTCGTATTTTTCCTATCTATGAAGGGACTACGGGCATACAATCTCAGGATTTATTAGGAAGAAAACTCCTAATGGAAAACGGAAAAGCCTTGGAGTTGCTAAATAACGAAATAATGCATACGATCCGACAAGCATCAGAATATGATGATTTAAGAAGATACGCTAATACATTAGGAGAGAAGCTATTATTGACTCAAAAAGTAATAGGATTCTTAGTTGGTTTTGCCAAAAATGGAGATTATCAACGTTTCTTGTCTGATGCAACACCGTTTATGGAATTCTTTAGTAATATTACGATGGGCTGGATTTGGTTAGATATGGCGGTAAACGCTAAAAATGCTATCATAACCGGAAAGAATACCTACTCTGAAGAGTTTTACGAAAGTAAGATTCATGCAATGAAATTCTATTTTAAATATGAATTACCTAAAACCGGTGGTCTCGCTGAGATTCTTATGGATGAAGAAGTATTGACTATCGCTGGAGAAAAAGAGGTGTTTAATTAATAAGAATCTTCTTCAAAATTTAAAATAAAAAACCTAACTAACTCAAAAACTCACATACTAATTTGATGAACAGCATAAAACAATCATTTAATTTAGAAGGAAAAGTAGCCGTTGTCACAGGTTCCAGTAAAGGAATCGGAAAATCAATTGCACAAGGTTTAGCAGAACATGGTGCTAAAGTAGTAATAAGTAGCCGTAATCAGGAAGCTGTAGATGAAGTGGCAGCCGAGTTTAAAGCAGCTGGATTAGAAGCTATTGGTATTGCTTGTCATATAGGAAAAGCTGATCAGCGGGCAAATTTGGTTCAAAAAACGATAGAACATTATGGAGGTATCGATATTCTAGTAAATAATGCAGCAATTAATCCTATTTACGGTCCAATTGAAGATGCAGACGAAGAAGTGTTTGATAAAATTATGGACATTAATGTAAAAGCACCCTGGATGTTATCCAATCTAACGTTGCGTTCTATGCAGGAACGTGGTGGTGGAAGTATTATTAATATTGCTTCCGTAGAAGCTTTACATCCCGGAGCAGGATTAGGATTATATAGCACTAGTAAAGCAGCTTTGCTAATGCTTACTAAAAACCAGGCGAAAGAATGGGGGCAATACGGAATTCGTGCCAATGTACTATGCCCGGGATTGATCAAAACTAAATTCAGTGCTGCACTTTGGCAAAACGAAAAGTTACTGAATAAAATAGAAAAAACATTACCGACTTCACGTATGGGAATGCCTGATGAAATGGCTGGTATGGTTTGTTTATTAGCTTCAGAAGCAGGAGCTTATATGACAGGTAGTGTATACAATGCTGATGGAGGTTACATGATTGCAGGATAGGTTTTTGATTCTACTTCAAGTTATCAACATAAAAACATAATAAGATACGTATAGAATGAATTTTGAGTATTCAGAAAAAATTATAGAACTCCAACAAAAGCTTACCACTTTTTTTGAAGAATACATAATACCTGTAGAAGAAGAAGTAAATGCCTTTATATATAATCCGGATAATCGATGGACACCTTGGCCAGGAATGGAAGATTTAAAGTCAAAAGCCAAAGTAGCCGGATTATGGAATTTGTTTTTACCCAAAAGTTACGGAGATCTAAGTCCCGGATTAACAAATCTAGAATATGCACCATTAGCAGAAATTATGGGACGCATATTATGGTCTTCAGAAATATTTAATTGTAGTGCTCCCGATACTGGAAATATGGAAGTATTAGCCAAGTATGGTTCCTCAGAACAACAGAAACAATGGTTAGAACCTTTAATGAATGGAGATATTCGCTCTGCTTTTTTAATGACAGAACCAGAGGTGGCTTCTTCTGATGCTACTAATATTGAGACTTCTATTGTTAAAGATGGTAATGAATATGTGATCAATGGCACAAAATGGTGGTCTTCTGGTGGAATGAATCCCGATTGTAAGATTGCTATTGTGATGGGAAAAACGAATCCCGATGCTCCAAGACATCAACAGCAAAGTATGATATTGGTGCCTATGGATACGCCAGGATTAAAGATTATCAGACCTTTATCGGTATTTGGGTTTTATGATTCTCCAGAAGGTCATGCAGAGATTGTTTTAAATAATGTACGAGTGTCAAAAGAGCACTTGATTTTAGGAGAAGGAAGAGGTTTCGAAATTGCACAAGGTAGATTAGGTCCAGGACGTATTCATCATTGTATGCGTTTGATTGGTATGGCACAACGATCTTTAGAGTTAATGTCCAAACGTGCAGCAGAACGTATTGCTTTCGGAAAAACGTTTAAAGATTACAGTAGTATTCGGCAGGAGATTGCTCAATCACAATGCGAAATCGAACAAGCTAGATTACTAACACTTTCTGCAGCTGATAAAATGGATGAATTAGGGAATAAAGCATCCAAAGACTTAATCGCAATGATCAAGATCGTAGCTCCGAATATGGCATTAAAAGTAATAGATCGAGCTATGCAGATACACGGTGGAAAAGGAGTAGGCCCTGACACGCCATTGGCACACTTTTTTGTTGCTGCAAGGATGTTACGTCTAGCTGACGGACCAGATGAAGTGCATATGTACCAGTTAGGGAAAAGTGTAATTAAAAAATACTCAGAATAAATAAAGATTTTAGTTTAAATGTTTAAAATAGTACTTGTAACTATTACACTGAGCTGTCACACTGAGCTTGTCGAAGTGTTGTCGAAGTGCAGCTAGGATATTCAAGATAAAAGATCAACAATGCAAAACGTACGCAAAGGCGAAGAACTAAACGAAAAAACTTTAAAATCATTCCTTCATAAAAAAGGATTGATCAATGATCATCAAAGTGATTGGAAAGTAGAACAATACACACATGGATATTCTAATCTCACCTATTTATTGCAACTAGAAGATAAAGAATATGTATTGCGTCGTCCACCTTTTGGTGCTATTAAACGAGGTCACGATATGGGACGAGAGTTTAAGGTGCAATCAGGCATATATAAGACGTTTCCGAAAGTTCCAAAAATGTATGCTTTTACAGATGATGAAAGTATTATAGGCTGCCCTTTCTATATCATGGAAAAGGTAGATGGGATTATTCTGAGTGCTCGAGAAGCTAAAAAAAGAAATATTTTGGCTAGTGATTTTAAAATCATTGCAGATTCCTGGTTGAATACGTTTGTAGAACTTCATAAGTTAGATTACAAATCAGTAGGACTAGAAGATTTAGGGAGACCTGAAGGATATGTAGAACGGCAAGTCTTAAATTGGGGGAAACAATACCTAAATGCAGCAACAGATGATGTTCCGGCTGCAGAGAGGGTAATGAAATGGATGGAAGAACACCAACCCAAAGACTATAGATATAGTTTGGTGCATAACGATTTTAAATATGATAATGTAGTTTTTAAGGATGATAGCTGGAAAGAAGTAATAGCAGTGCTGGACTGGGAAATGGCAACTTTGGGAGATCCATTAATGGATTTAGGGACATCTCTCGGGTATTGGACCATGAGTAGCGATCATGCATTCGTTCAACAAGGAATTCCATCACCAACAATAATGGAGGGAAATCCAAGCCGAAGGGAGATCGTAGAACTATACGCACAAAAAAGTGGAAGAGATGTTGATCACCTTGTATTCTATTATGCATTCGGACTTTTTAAAATTGCTGTGATTGCTCAACAGATTTATTATCGATATGATAAAGGACTAACTACAGACCCACGTTTTGCGCAATTAAATAAAGCAGCAGAATTGCTTTGTAACTTAGCTTGGCAGGCTATTCAGACTAAGAAAATAGATTAAATTTAGGATATAATGGATTATTTAGAGGCGACATATTATTTTGATTATGAATCGGATGAGATCCAGAAAATTATTAGAGAATTTAATACGGATACACTCACACCTAAGGAAAAAGCTACACGGTTATATCTTAAAATAAGAGATGACTGGTGGTATGATCCGTATCATATTAATCTTTCTAAAGAAGGGTATAGAGCAAGTAAGATTGCAAAAAAGAATAGTGGTCATTGTTTGGATAAATCGATTCTGTTGATCTCTTGTTTAAGAGCTTTGAGAATACCAGCAAGAATTCACCTTGCTAAAGTGAAGAATCATATTGGAGTAGAAAGATTAATAGAAAAGTTTGGAACCAATGAGTTAACACCACATGGAATGGTGAATATTTGTCTAGATGGAAAATGGCTAAAGGCATCTCCTGCTTTTAATAAGGCTCTATGCGAAAAATGTAATGTAGCTCCTTTAGAATTTGATGGAGAACAGGATTCAATGTTTCAGGAGTATGATAATAAGGGAGGAGTTTTTATGGAATATTTAGAGGATTATGGACATTTTGATGATGTGCCTTTTGACTTTATGTTGAACAATATGAAAGAGCATTATTCGAATATTATCAATATATATGAAGGACAAACAGAAATTAGATTATAAAACAACTTATATGCACAATACACATACAGGAATCACCAAAAAACAGTTTCAAGATTTTATTGAATTTGAAGTTGATGGTCCTTTTCAGATGATTAATCTACTAAAATTTAAAGATAAAGTTGAAGAAACAGGAACCACGGGAGCAGAGGCTTATGCACAATATATGAATGCGATACTTCCTTTTTTTAAAGACACCAGAGCCAAAGTGTTATATCAAGGTAAACCTTTGTTTGGTTTAATTGGCCCTGAAGATACTATAGAATGGGATAAAGTACTTATTGTAGCATACGAGAGTAAGCAAGAGTTTATAGGAATGATTACTAAAGAAGAGTATCCGGCAGAAATGCGTAGTCGTGCCTTAATTGATTCCCGATTGATTTTGTGTACTTCAAAATGAACGTGTAAAACTAAATATATTCGCATTTTTTTGATCATCATTTAGTTAGTTCGGGCGCTTCGACAGGCTCAGGAGTTATCGAGGACAAGACTTTTAAGATAAGGTTCATAAATTAAAATAAAACAACCAACATAAATAATGATATGCAGGTAAAAGATAAAATAGTCATAGTTACCGGAGCGGGCTCTGGGATAGGAGCAGCTACGGCAAAGCATTTTGCAAAACATCAAGCTACAGTAGTGGTTTCAGATATTAAAGAGGGAAAAGCGAAGCAAATTGCAGATGTGATAAATGATGAAGGAGGAAAAGCTGTAGTGATTGCAGCTAATGTTGCTAAGTTTGAAGAAGTAGAACAATTGATCAATAATACAGTAGAACAGTTTGGGCGGCTGGATGTTATTGTAAACAATGCTGGGATTGGTCCAAGAAATATGGCAAAAACAGGCGAATATACTCTGGAAGATTGGGATAGTGTTATTGCAGTAAATCAAACAGGAGTATTCTATTGTATGAAACTGGCATTACAACAAATGATGAAACAAGGACATGGTAATATCGTAAATCTAGCATCATTAGCAGGTTTAAAAGCATCACTAAATAATCTATCCTATAGCGCTAGTAAATTTGCGGTTGTCGGAATGACTAAATCGGCGGCACTCGAATATGCTACTAAAAATATCCGTATTAATGCAGTATGTCCTGGATATACAGAATCTGCTTTATTGAGTAAATTGTTATCAGTACGGCCGGATATGGATCAAATGCTAAAAAGTGTGATTCCTATGAAACGATATGGACTCGCAGAAGAAATAGCTGAAGCTGTTGTTTGGCTAGCTTCGGATAGCACCAAATTCATTACAGGACAAACGATTACTTTAGACGGAGGAACCTCTCTATAAAATCATTTATTAAATATCAAATCAAGTCAAACTCGGGAATGCAGACAATTAAAATAGAAAGAAAAGACAATTACGCTATTGTCCAATTAAATAGAGGTAAGGTAAATGCGATTAACCATCAAATGACCAGAGAAATCAGAAAGGCTTTTACAGATTTAGAGAACGATGAAACTGTAAAAGGAGTTATTATCACTGGAACTCCGCATTTCTTTTCAGCAGGTTTGGATGTGATTGAGTTGTATGGTTATGATAAGCCAAAGATGAATGAGTTTTTCAACGATTTTGGTGGAATGTATATTCAGTTGGCTAAGTTTACGAAACCGTTTGTTTGTGCAATTACAGGATATTCTCCCGCAGGAGGTTGTGTAATTGCAATTACCGCGGATCACAGAATTATGGCCGCTGGAGAAAAGTATGCAATAGGATTAAACGAAGTAGCTGTGAATATTCAGATTTCTAATAACCTTATTAGAGGATATTCATATTGGTTAGGAGAAGGAAAAGCAAACGAATGTATTCTTGGAGGAAAATTATTAAATGTAGAAGAAGCCTTAGAGACGGGTTTAATTAATGAAGTATGTGATTTAGAAGAAGTTTTGCCTAAAGCAGAAGCTAAAATGCGTCAATATTTGTTAGCCGATGAGGATATTTTCAAGAATACTAAATATAAACTCCGAAAAGATTGGTTAGAAGGCATGGAAGAAAACCCTAAAATTGATTTGGAACAAGCAATTTCACTTTGGTGGAAGCCGGAAATAAGAGCAAAAATGAAAGCTTTTGTAGAGAGTCTTCAGAAAAAATAATAAACCTATTTAATAAACAAAGTATTACACAATGAATAAACAAATCATTTTAAAAAACCGCCCTGAAGGATTACCAGATAATAATACTTGGGAATTGCAAGACAATTCAATTCCTGAACCTGCAGAAGGAGAAATACTGGTACAACATCATTATATATCATTAGATCCAGCTATGAGAGGTTGGATGCGTGAAGGTAAATCTTATATAGAACCTGTAGAATTAGATGATGTCATGCGTGCTGGTTCTATTGGGAAAGTAATAAAATCGAATAACCATCCGAAATTTAAAGAAGGAGATTATGTAACAGGCTGGGGAGGTGTGCAACAATATACGGTTACCAATGGCGATAATTGGTATGCTGTAGATCCGAATTTGGCACCCTTGCCAATGTATATAGGTACATTGGGGATGCCGGGAATGACAGCATATTTCGGAATTTTAGAAGTAGGAAAGATTAAAGAAGGTGATACAGTTTTAGTTTCTGGAGCTGCCGGAGCAGTAGGAAGTGTTGTTGGACAAATCGCGAAAATTAAAGGCTGTCGCGTTATAGGAATTGCGGGAGGAAAAGATAAATGTGATTATGTAGTAAATGATTTAGGCTTTGATGCTGCCATCGATTATAAATCCGAGGAGATTTATGAAGCAATCAAGAGAGAATGTCCAAAAGGAATTGATGTGTATTTTGATAATGTAGGAGGAGAGATTTTAGATGCTGCATTGTCAAGACTTCGTATGCATGCTCGAATTGTGATCTGTGGAGCCATTTCGCAATACAATAATATGGAAGATATGAGAGGACCCAAAAATTACCTATCGTTGCTAGTGAGTCGTGCTACGATGCAAGGTATGGTAGTAATGGATTATGCAAAAGATTATGGCAAAGCAGCCAGAGAAATGGGTGGTTGGCTAGCTCAAGGAAAGCTAAAAAGTAGAGAAGATGTTTATGAAGGAATTGAAAATTTCCACGACACATTCTTGCGTTTGTTCTCTGGTGATAAAATGGGAAAACTAATATTAAAAGTTATTGAAGAGTAATAAAATCCGTCGATTCGAGTGCTTCGACCATAGGAGAAGTGTATCGAGAATAGGATTTTGAATAAAAATTATATAAATAACAATGAGTTAACTCAAACACTCAAAATACTCACAAACCAACTATGAAAGCAATAGTCTGTAAACAATATGGATTACCATCCAACCTGAAAGTAGAAGATATTGAAAGTCCAAAACCAAAGGAAAATGAAGTTTTAGTTACTGTTAAGGCTTGTGGAGTTAATTTTCCGGATACCTTGATCATTCAAGGTTTGTATCAGTTTAAACCAGAATTGCCATTTATTCCAGGAAGTGATGTCGCAGGAGTAGTAAAAGCAATAGGATCTGAAGTGAAACATCTAAAAGTAGGCGAAGAAGTTTTTGGATTTGTAATGCAGGGCGGATATGCAGAGGAAGTTGTAGTGCCGGCCAATGTGTGTTTCAAGAAACCACCAAAAATGGAATTTCCCATCGCTGCATCTTTTATGATTGCCTATGGAACATCATATCATGCATTAAAAGATAGAGCAAAACTAAAAGAAGGAGAAACGTTACTGGTTTTAGGAGCATCAGGAGGTGTAGGATTGGCTGCCGTAGAATTAGGAAAGTTGATGGGAGCCAAAGTAATAGCCGCTGCTTCATCAGATAAAAAACTAGAGTTGTGTAAAGAATATGGAGCGGATGAGGTTATTAATTATACAGAAGAAGATTTACGATCTAGAATTAAAGAACTAACTAATGGCAGAGGAGCTGATGTAGTGTATGACCCCGTAGGTGGTGATTATTCGGAATTTGCGTTAAGAGGAATTGCCTGGGAAGGCAGGTATCTGGTAATAGGTTTTGCAGCCGGAAGTATCCCCAAGATTCCTTTGAACCTAACACTATTAAAAGGTTGTTCTATCGTAGGGGTGTTCTGGGGTAATTTTGCAATGAAAACTCCTAAAAAGAATATGGAAAACACCATGGAATTGATGAAATGGTTAGGAGAAGGAAAACTAAAACCACATATCCATAAGATATATCCACTAGAGGAAGCTCCGAATGCTTTAGAAGAGATGATGGATAGAAAGGTAAGAGGTAAAGTTGTAATTCAATGTTCGTAAACCGTTTGATAAAACAATAGATATATCAATTGTCAGCCTGAGCCTGTCGAAGGCTATTTGAAACTAAAGTTTTGTTACACTTCGACAAGCTCAGTGTGACACCGAAATATTTGATAAATAACCTAAAAAAATGAGATTAAAAGATAAAGTAGCAATTATTACAGGTGGTGCCAGAGGAATTGGTAAGGCGATTTCGGAATTGTTTGCTCAAGAAGGTGCTACAGTAATTATATGGGATTTATTAGCTGAAGGCCAAAGTGTTGCTGAAGGGATTCTGGAAAAAGGCCAAGTGTCAGAATTTACGAATATTTCTGTAACCGATAAAACTGCTATCGAAGCTGAAGCTGAAAGAATCCATAAAAAATATGGTAAAATAGATGTCTTAATCAATAATGCCGGTATTACTAAGGATCGCACCCTTCATAAAATGAGTGAAGCTGAGTGGGATTCCGTAATAGATGTAAATTTAAAAGGTGTTTTTTTATGTACACAAGTAGTTTCAAGGTACATGAAAGAAGCTGGGTATGGTCGTATTGTTTCTGCAGCATCGAATGTAGGATTGCGTGGTAATTTTGGACAAACGAACTATGCTGCTACCAAAGCAGGAGTGATTGCCATGTCTAAAACCTGGACGATGGAATTAGGAAAATACGGTATTACGGCAAATGCTTTAGCTCCTGGTTTTACACTAACTGAAATGACTGAACAAATTCCGAAAGAGCATTTGGATGGAATAAAATCTCAAATTCCACTCAGAAAAGCCGCAACGCCTTTAGATATAGCATATGGATATTTATATCTGGCATCAGATGAAGCTTCTTATGTTTCGGGTATTTGTCTAACAATTGATGGAGGAATCTCAAGGTAGTTAAGGAGTTTTTGAGATTTAGATATACCTTTTCTTGAGAAATGAGAAATAAAATATATAGTATAATATCCTTGTCAGTATCAGCTTGTCGAAGACGAATACAACTTTAGTTGTTAATTCAATTCGACAAGTTCAACGTGGCATCGGTCCATAAAGTATAAAATCATGAATCAACTAATTTGTAATAACTTTGCGGAGTTTAAAGCTTATAAGGGTAAATCATTACCAATAGGAGAGTGGCTTACTGTTACACAAGAGATGATCAATGCTTTTGCTGAAGCAACACAAGATTTTCAATGGGTTCATGTGGATCTGGAACGTATCAAAAAAGAATCTCCTTTTAAAAAACCAATCGCACACGGATTTCTATCAGTTTCCTTATTATCAAAGATGTTGATGGATCTTATTCAGATAGAGAGCTTAGGAATGGGAGTTAATTATGGATTCAATAAAGTTCGTTTTCCACATCCGGTTATGGTGGATAGTAGATTAAGATTACATAGTAGTATCCAGATGATTGAAGCCTATACCGAAAACGGGCTAAAAATCACTTGGAATTGTTCTATAGAAATAGAAGGTGTCGATAAACCTGCTTGTGTCGCTGAATTAGTATCTCTGATGTTTGAAAAGTAAAATAACCTCTTGTGCATTTAGATTTTGTATCCGAAAAGCTATTCTCGATACCCTCCAGAGGCGGGTAGGCTAATTTTTCTTCATTTCATTATAAAAAATCACTCGAACTGACGCTTTTCTTCTGAATGTTTTCTTCTAAATGCACAACGGGTTAGAATATACTTTAAAAAAGTTTTGTTTTCCTTCTAAAGGCTAACTTTTAATAAATTTAAGCGTTTGGTTATTATCAAACTTAATCAAGTATACTCCCTTTGAGTAGTTCTGAATATTGATTCTTTCATTTTTATTAATAATACCTTCTTGTATTTTATTACCGAGTAGATTATAAATTTCATACTTCTTGTCCGTCGTTATGCCAGAAAGCGATATGGCATCTTTAGAAGGATTAGGGAATAATTCTAATTTCGCAATAGACTGAAAATCTTCTGTACTAAGCGTAGACCTTGTAAACTTATAAATAGTTCCGTTTGGAATTACACCATCTAGAAAAGTATTGTCATCTACTGTTGAAAAAACAACTGTTGGATTAGAAGGATTACCCGATAAAAAAGTGGCATTCTCTTCAATAACGTCTGTTCCAAAGTTATAAGCGGGAACTAAAGCAATTGAGGAGCCGGTTTCTCCATCAAATGACTCGTCTGGATTAGATATAGAATTAGGACCAAAATGAATTTCTATATCATTAGATCCTTCAAATAACCACAACTGAAAATTTGTAAAATCTGTAGAGATACCATCTGCTACTATATCTGATAGAAAACCTACATTGTTCCATTCTATTTTTAATATTCTATTTCCAGCGGCACCTTCGACCAAATATGAGATATTTGATAGAGAACCAGTAGTAGCATTCTGGTTGTTATCGTCATAAGCCCTATCTGCTATATCTGCTCCATACGCAACCAAAGCAGGTAAAGTTCCTGTTTCATTTGGATTAGATGTTAATCCAGCTCCAAAGCCCCAATCATCTATATAAATTTGATTTATTGTAATGTCAAAATATTCAAAATCAAATCCCATAGGAATGGCAAATTCAGGGTCATCCCAAGGTGCTGTTCCATTTAAGGAAGTGCTATTAGTTAAATTAATATACGGACCTGTGGATGTGCTTAATTCATAGGATTGAGAGTTTGCAAAGAACGATATCCCGCAAAGAATTAGTGTAAGTAGTTTTTGTGTGTTCATAATCGAATAATTAATGATTTGTATTCAAAAATAAGATCACGATTTCACTAAATCATTCAGTTGTGCTTGAACAGCAGGATATTGTGGATAAATATCAACTATTTAGGGAATTTGGTACAAGGATATAATTCTGGTAGGAACAAAAAATATTAATGTTAATAGGAGCATCCAAATACAATCGCTCAAAGAAATTACTATTTAGAAGAAGTTTTTGAAATAATATGAAATGAGAATGTGTAATAAATAATCTTTGTGATTAATCACTAATCCTTACATAGAGTGATTAGGTCAATTTTACTTATTTAGCATATGGAAAAGTAATGATCTGATTTTTAGAGTTATTTTTATTCCTCTACATCTTTTTTTATTTCTTCTCCATTTATATCTAGTTGTTTTTCCAAAAAATACAAACCGTTCATAGCTTCGAGATAGATTGTTTCTGCAATACCATTTTTGTTTTCTGTAGGCTCACCATTTTTGTCGTAATATTTCATGGTCTTTATGAGGCTTGACGCAGCCCGGGTATATTCGTATTCTGCTACACCATTATTATCATTAACCAAATTAAAGTCAGTATCGTAGGTACTTTCTTTAATTAATAAATCAGAATCATTATACTCATAGATTACTTTGTGATATCCGTTAGGTCCAATAACTGGGAAGCCTTTTTTATTGAAGTACTCATAAGAAATAAGATCACCAGATCTATTCAGAGTCTTTTTTTCGTAAAAAATTCCATTTCCATCATTAGTAGGGTTGTCAAATCTATTGTAATTCTTATGACCAATATAACGCTGTTGATTATCATATAAATATTCAATAGCACTTATTCCATTTTGATATGAAACCTTTTGATTTCTAGAATTATAATAAGTTTCACGAGTAATGTTGCCATATTGGTTGTAGGTGTAATGAGTGGTACAAACCCCTTTGATCAACTTATTTTGTGTGTCAAATTCTTTAACCAGCGTATCTTTACCAATACTATTATATTCATATATTGTTTTAAACACACCATTTAATAATGCTGGGTTCATATTTTTATCGTAGTTGGTGCGTTCTATAAAGAGATTGTCTTTATTGTAATTATAAACGTTATACGTAACGTTTTGATTTGCGTTTGCCAGTATACTATCCGTTTGATAATAGGTAGTTTTGGTTTTGTTATTATGGTGATCATATTCCCAATGTGTAATGGCTACATCTTTATTGTGAGGTTTTAATTTACCTAAAGAATCCAACTTCTTTTCTTTAATTAAGTTACCTTTTTCGTCATAAGCATATTCGTGTATTTCGATACCATCTTCCGAAGTTGCAAAACATTCATTTTCGTCTAGAAATAACTCTCGGACTACTTTTTCATCTTTGTTTGTGTATTGTTTTCTAATCGCATACCCATAATCGTTTTTGAAAATTGTATTGTAAACGTCTATATTTAAAACATTGCGAACCGAGTCATTGATATATTCATATTTGATGGCACCATTTCGATTGTCATCAAAAGCCAATACATAACCATCATAGTATTTAGCTGTAAATTTAATCCTGTTTTTATGATCGTAATCCCATACTTGTATAAAGTAATCATCATTTCCTATTACGGGTAATTCTGATGCGTTATATGTTCTAACAGAGGTATAGTTATCTTTTAAATCATAGGAATACTCATACATACATATTCCTTCATTATTTTCTGTTTGACCTCCATTTTTATCAAGATTCATAAATTTTACTAGATTACCTCTTTCATCATAGTTATAGTGTAGATTGTATTCTGATAAATGAGTTGCAAAACTACCTTCTTTATCATATAATCTTGTTCTTTTTATTTTGTGAAAATCATCAAGTACATAGTCATAAATTGAGATGTAGTCTTTGTCGTTCATAGGTTCGTCTTCAGAGTTAAAATTGGAAATTTTAATGGTTCTCCCATGTCTGTCAAATTCTCTTCTTTCACGAAAAACAAGATCATTATTTGTAGTTTGCTTTTTATTTATATCATAATAACTAGAATATCGATTTTTAGTTTTGGAATCATATTTCCAAATAGTTTTATGAACGGATTTATATTCTATAGGGTTTTCATTTTCATCAAAGTATGAAGTGGTCATATCATTATTGGCATTCCATATAGTTTTAGAAATGGATCTGTTAAATACGGTATTTCGAGTTAAATCTTTGTTGTAATAATGCATCTCAGATATTGAATCTGTAGGTTTAATTATTTTAGTGATAGCAGTTTTAAAGATGCCTCCATTCGTTAATTTTCCATTTTTATAATATTTGATGATTACTTCTTTGTCATTACGCTCTACTTTATAACATTTCCCATACTTATGATCGGCTTTACTGATTGGGTATGAAGTCAGAATTTCGTGCTCCAGCGTATGATAAATATGCTTGTAATATTCTGTACTTCGTTTTGTGAAGTCGTAATAGTTATAAATATTTGGATCATTATAGTAAGCTGTTTGACGGAGTAAATCATCAATTTTAAGTTCCCAATATCTTTGCTTTTGTGTGTTTGCGTTATGTTCTGAAATTTCATCGTATTCTGATTGCATTTTTGCTCTTTCTTTATCGTACATATCATATAACTCTTGAAGTGTAGATGTCGAAATGTTTTCTTCTCCTTTTTTAACGATTTGTTTACGTAATAAACGAGCGTGATATTCTGTAATATTAAAGTGGTATTGTTCGTGTTTTAACAATTGAGGATCCAGCACAGAATCTTTTAATCTTTCCGATTGATTAGGATCCATAAATGCATATACTAATGGATTATCTTCGTTAATAATATTAGGGCAATATATTTCAGAAAAGATTGCAGCATCAAAGTCATCATCAATCTCTTCTACTTGCTGAAAATCTAACCAATTTACGGGCCTATCAGACCAGATAACTATATCACTCAGTTCTACTTTGTTGGAATAACCAACTACGAGAATTAAAACAAATAATATTAGAGAAGTGCAGATGTAGTACTTAGTTTTCATATACCACTTCCTCCTTTCTTTTCTTAAAAATTGATTTGTAGATTAAAAACGGAAGATAGGTGACACCAAGTATTACCAATGCTAAGAAAATAGCATACGATATATCTTCTAACTGAAACGATGTATAATTAAAAGTAAGATTATATAAGTAAATGCTTATTGAGAGTATTACAGAATAGGCTAATCTTTGTCTAAATAAATAAGAGTTAAATTCTGGCAAAGCCTCTTTATTATTTGCAAATAGTAACAATAAGAAGAAACACACGAGTATAGAAATAAATATACACAAAAAACTAAAAAATTCCTGTTCTACATAATTATTTGAAAGCTGAATGAGTAATGTGTTTAATAAAACAAAACACAATATTTCACTTAGTATATTAATATTTGATTTTCCTGGAGGTAATGGTATCCTTAATTTAAATGGTTCCCGTTTAACAATTGGAGCATCAATTTCTTTAGGATTGTAACCATATTTATTAACCCCGTAATTTCCTTCTTCGAATAGCATAAAAAGGCCGTAAAAAGGAATCAACTGAAAAAAACCACTATTTCCTAAATCATGACAACGTTTGGAACCTTGTGCTATTAGAAACCAGTATGAAGGTAAAATCATTAATACTATTAAAGATTCTGCTTCTGGTATAATTTCGGTGATAACTCCTAGCAAAAAAAAGGATGCTATGAATATGAGGTAACTTAGGCCATATTCTAGCCGACGTATCCTCCCTGAGAAGGAAAATGGATTTTTGAACATATTTCTGGGACTTAGGATATTTTTATAATCAATGGATATTAATATTTTTTAATGTTTTTAAACTTTAATGATTGACATATTTAAACTCTATTCTTGTTAGTGATCCTTTTATTGTTAATCAAATTTTTTTGATTAACAATAATTAAAAAAAAAGAAAAATAAAATAGAAATTCATTTGTCGAATTACAGTTAACGTTTAATGTATGTGTCATAACTATATAAAATGTTACCTAGTAATACTTAATTTGTACTGATTTTATCTCTCGATATATAATTTTTTACCATAAAGCTGTAATAATTAATAAAAATAAAACTGTCCTTAATTGTTTATACAGAATCAAGTATTAATAATGTTAATCTAGTTGTATGAAGGCTTTATTTTAATAGTATATTTAAACAATGCAACATCAAGAATATTTTTTCAAATATAAAAAGTATAAAATTTTTGCCCAGTATTGGTTACCAGACAACTGTAAAGGAATAATTCTATTGGTACATGGCATGGGAGAGCATTCTGCTAGGTATGAGGATTATCTTATCCCGGAGCTATTAGCAAAGCATATAGCAGTGATTACGTATGATAATTTTGGACACGGAAAGAGTAGTGGTACGAGAGGATATTGCCCAAGTTATAATGCTTTAATGGAAGTAATAGAAATCGTTTATCATAAGGCTAATGAAATTGTAACTGATCTTCCTGTTTTTCTATATGGTCATAGTATGGGAGGAAACCTAGTAATTAATTACATATTGAGAAATAATCCTAAGATTACAGGAGTAATTTTAACTAGTCCGTTTTTACGTTTAGCATTTCAGCCACCCGCTTGGAAAATTATGATGGGCAAACTATTCCAAAAAATAGCACCTTCGATAACACTTCCTTCTGGTCTAGATGTAAAAGCAATCTCTAGAATAACGGAAGAAGTAGAGAAATATAAAAATGACCCTTTAGTCCATGACCGAGTAAGTCCTAATTTTTCTTTACCTATAATAGAAGCAGGTAAATGGGCAATCGATAATGCTTTTCAGCTAGAAACTTCTATTTTGTTAGCGCACGGAACTGAAGATCAGATAACTGACTATAGTGCCAGTAAGGAGTTTGCTAAAAAAACAGACTATGTCCAATTTGTTTCCTTTGATGGAGGATATCATGAACTTCATAATGATCTAGAAAAAGAAAAGCTTATTTCTATAGTTACTACTTGGATTCAGGATAGGTTTTAATGGTTTGTCTTTGTGTTGTTTAGGCTTTAATTGTTGTAGGTGCTTTCATACCTTATTATTCGTGCTTTGATGTTAATTTTGTTTACTTTTAATAGCGACAGAAATATGTCTTTGCTAAATACTACCAACTTTATTAAATAAACACAAAAAAACAGCATTATGAGTGAAGTAACGGATGCCAATAGGAAGAAGAAGACCACAGTACTTAATATTATGGCAGAAGAACAGAAAGGGCTAAATAATTGCTGGGCAGCAGCTTTATCAATGGCATTACAGAGTTATGGGGTGTTTATGCCAGAAAAAAGACTGGATGAAATGTTCGAAGCTGATGGTCAAGGTTTAGATTTATTTACTTTACAACCGCAAATATCTTCGCATTTCTCATATATTCATACAGAATATAGAAGCCTTGTTTTCGGAAATGATCCTAAATTAACTTTTGAAGAGCTACAAGGTCGAATCGATAGTGATCAACCTATTCTTATTGGAACTCAAAACTATAGTACTTTTGCAGCACATGCTTTGTTAATTGTTGGATATTCAGGTGATGATACGGTTTTAATAATAGATCCTTGGGTAGGGGCAATGAAAGAAATTGAATATGAAGAGTTAGGGAATTATTGGGTAGAGACTATTGTTTTTAATAAGTAGTTGTTCCTCTTTTATAGTAAGTTTATTGTCTTATGAGGTTATCTCATCTAAGCTTTGGTGTATGGAATGGAGAAGTAGAAAATCGTACCTAAATCTTTTTTACTTTCTAACCAGATTTTGCCGCCTAACATTTCGCTATATGCTTTGGCAATAGATAATCCTATACCGGCTCCTTCTATAGCGTAATTGTTTTCAATATCGGCTTGTACGAAACGTTCGAAAATAGCTTTTTGTCGATCTTTAGCAATACCCATACCCGTATCTTTTACATAAAATTGTAAAAACTCATCTTTTACATCATAGCCAAATGAAATAGAACCTTCAGGAGTGTATTTAAGAGCGTTCTTTACAAGATTAGTAAGGATAGCGTTAAATTTCTCTTTATCGGTTTTAATAAGCGCATTATCATCAGATAGGCCATTATTGAAAGATAATTGTAGTTCTTTTCGATCTGCTTCTGGCTTAAAGAATTGATAGAGATAGGTTACTTGTTCATTAATATCTACGTCAGATAGAAAAACTTTTACTTGTCCGGACTCAATTTTAGAAATATCAATAATATCTCTGATAATATTTAGCATGCGTGCACCGCTTTCTTCTATTAAACTAATGTATAGTTGTTGTTCATCTCCTGTAAGTATCGGTTCTTTAAGCAACTCTGCAAAACCTAATATACCGTTCATTGGAGTGCGGATTTCGTGACTCATATTTGCTAAAAAAGCAGACTTAAGCCGATCACTTTCTTCGGCTTTGTCTTTCATTTTATTTAGCTCTATTTCATAAAGCTTTAATTCGGTAATATCTGTAGTAGTTCCTACAAAACCCATCACTTCTTTTTTCTCATTATATTCTGGAATTGCCTGTCCTAACACCCATTTAATAGTGCCATCGGGACGGAGAAATCTATATTCTGCGTGGGATGAGTCTCTTTTTTTGGCATCATCATACCAACCCGATTTTAGTTTCTTTCTGTCCTCCGGATGTACTGCTTTAAGCCAGCCGTCGTCCATCGCTTCTTGCTGGGATAAACCGGAAATTTTACACCACTTTTCGTTTACAAAAGTGGTTTTTCCATTAGCTTTAGTCATAAATATACCAACCGGTGATATATCAGTTAGTGTTTGATACCTGTTTTCACTAAGCTGAATAACCTTTTCTGCCTCCTCAAATTTTTGTCGGTAGGTAAGGGAGTGATACACATCTTTAAATGTTGAATAACTGTTTTCTGATACTTCTTTTTGAAAATATTTTATATAAATGGTGAATAATATGCCGTAGTAAAAACTCATTACTATTTTGGATGATAATCCGGAAATTAAAACACTGGATATATTCCCAGTATTCCAAAATCCTATCACACTAAACAATATAGCATCAAACGAAAGGATAAGAAGCATTGTTATAAATATCCTTAGAAATAAAGACGGGATGTATTTTGAAATGTATTCAAAGATAAAAATGATCAAAATTGAATCAATAAATAGGAGCGTAGTGCCATATACCAAAAGAATAACATTTGTATTAAAAAAGTCTGATAACATCGTAAATGATACTTGATGCATATTAGAGTCTTCTAAATTAATTCCGAAAAGTAATAAGAGAATTACAATCATTAGATTGGCAATTACTAACGCATAGATAAGTCTTCGTGTCAGTAAAGCGTCTTCTTTAATATAAAATATAAGTACTGAGAAAAGTGTAACTGAGAACAAAACAGAGGAGCCGGGAGATACCGTAATACCATCATATACTTCGAAGTACATAGTAGTGGCTGTAAATACCTGAATAAACTGAAACATACCTAATGTGGTAAATAAAAGTCCGTTACCAGTTACTTTCCGAAAATGAAATAAGATTAAAACTAAAAAGGAGACAACGAATCCTTGTAAAAGAAAAATCGATATTTGATAAAAATTAATAGCCTCCATAAAACATAATTAATCACCTTTATTTTTCAATAGATAAGGAAATAATCTTTTTAATAGTAAAAGCCCGAAAGATGATCAATGTGTGTAATTCCCATAAGGAAAATTGATTATATACGTATTTCTCGAAGATACAAAAGTAATTAGATTTTAGTTACTGAAAAAGGTTATGTTTTTAGTGCTAAAATTATTCTATTGCTAAAGAGCTTATTTAGTTGTCCATTCTAGCTACTTTTTGTCTCCAAAAAGTAACAAATAATAAGGTGATAATTGAAGGAGTTATCCAAACCCAAAGGGTGCTGGAATTTAACGCAGCTAATAAGAAAGCAGTTACAGCGGCTCCATAAGCACCAGACATTTTACCTATATGATTGGATAAATAGGCGGTGGGATTGACTCTAAAAGTTTTATATAGTTTGATATCTCTTACTGTAGCCATAATACCAAATCCTCCAAAAAAGAAGAACAAAGTGCTTTTTGGGATCTCATACATAAGATAATAGATGCCAACACTAATCATACCTAAGAAGATGAATCCCATAATGCTAGTTACTGCTATATCTAGTGTTCCTAAAGTGTGTTGTTTCTTAAATCGAAGCACTCTGTTTCCTGAAACTACAAGATAAATTGTGAAAATCGAAAGTAAAAGCAATAGTAAATTTTCGTGATTAGGAAGTAAAGTTATAGGAATTGCTATGAGAGCACTAATGAACATTGAAATAGAAAATACTATTCCAGCTTTACGATGATAGAACCTACCTTTTTTACCAACAATACTGACCAAACCGGATAATAATCCAATACCACCAAAGAAAGCATGGATGTAAATAAGTGTTAAAGCTACTTTTTCCATTAAAACTATTAAGAACTAATTAGCTTATCAAATATAAATAAATACTGTCATAGCAATGAAATCAATGAGAAGAAATAAATTTCATAATGAAGTAAGCTAATCTTGCACCTAATCTTGCGGTACAATTGTCTATATCATATTTTGGATTTAGTTCTACGATATCTGCACTAATTAATTTACCTGATTTGCAGATTTTTTCAATAACAGTCATAGCAATATCTAAAGAGAATCCAAATGGGGAAGGGGCGCTAACTCCAGGAGCATAGATAGAAGAGAAACCATCCAAGTCAATAGTTAGATAGATATTATCTACAGATGCTATGAAATTATTGATGATGACAACGACATGGTCTTTGTTTTCGAATGTGAAATCGGTATTCTTAATGTATTGCGCTTTGAGCTCATTGGCAGTTTCGAATAATTCTTTATTATTAGATTCTTCCTGAATTCCTAAGCAAAGATATTTGAAACGATCATTCTCTTTTGCTATTTGATAAAAAGGAGTTCCTGAGTTTCCTTCATTTTTTATCTTTCTTAAATCAAAATGAGCATCCAGATTGATAATCCCAATAGTGGTATTTGGTTTGTATTTTTTTATCCCATTATAATGTGAGTAAGCCAAATCATGACCTCCTCCAAAAATAATTGTAAAGTATTTTTTGTTAAGTAGTTCTGATATCCTATTTAAAGTATAACTTTGAGTCTTTTCTAGATCGTTTTCATTGCAGAAAATGTTTCCTGCGTCGATTATCTGAACCTTATCATCAAGATGATTTGATAGTGATGACATCATTTTTCTGATGATATCTGGAGCTAATGCTGCACCAGCTCTTCCAGAGTTTCTTCGAACCCCTTCGTCACAAGCGTATCCTACGATAGCAAAAGCTGTATTTTGATTTTCAGGGAGTTCATCATTTTCTAAATCAATACAAGTTATTTTTTCATGAAGATATAATTGATCATCAGATGTTCGTCCTGCCCAAATATTAGTATCTGTTTTTTTGTAATCGCTCATATTTTAAAATAATGCTTGTGTGTAAAATATTGTACAGCTGTTTTTGTTATTGAAACATGTTGTCTAAAATATTGTTATCTAATGCATTGGGAATAGTTACCTTAAGTTTTGGTGTACGTTTCATTTCTCTCTTAATAGCGAACAATGCCTCTTCGTTTCTTGCCCAACTTCTGCGAGAAATACCGTTATTTACATCATAAAACAACATACTTTTTAGGCGTCTAGAAGAGTCATCAGATCCATCAAGTAATAATCCGAATCCTCCATTGATCACTTCACCCCATCCAACACCTCCACCGTTATGGATGGATACCCATGTTGCCCCTCTAAAACTATCACCGATCACATTATGGATCGCCATGTCTGCTGTAAATTTACTACCATCATAAATATTGCTAGTCTCGCGATAAGGAGAATCTGTTCCGCTTACATCGTGATGATCTCTACCTAATACAATTGGAGCTGATATATCACCTGATTTAATAGCTTTATTAAACGCCTCAGCGATCTTTACTCTTCCTTCGGTATCAGCATATAGAATTCTTGCTTGGGAGCCTACAACAAGCTTATTTTCCTTCGCTTCTTTAATCCATGTGATATTATCCTGCATTTGTTGTTGAATTTCTTCTGGAGCGGTTGTCTTGATTTCTTGCATCACCTTTACTGCGATTTGATCAGTTTTATCTAAATCTTCAGAATCACCAGAAGTACATACCCACCTAAACGGTCCAAAACCATAATCAAAGCACATTGGTCCCAGAATATCCTGTACATAAGATGGATATCTAAAATCAATTCCGTTTTCAGCCATAACATTCGCTCCCGCTCTAGAAGCTTCTAAAAGAAACGCGTTTCCATAATCAAAAAAGTAAGTACCTTTTTCTGTATGTTTATTAATTGCAGCAGCATGTCTTCTTAAGGATTCCTGAACTTTTGTTTTAAAAGTGTCAGGGTCGTGAGCTATCATTTTGTTTGATTCTTCATAACTCAAACCTGCAGGATAATAACCGCCCGACCAAGGATTGTGTAATGACGTTTGATCAGATCCCAAGTGTACATAAATATTTTCATCATAAAAGCGTTCCCAAACATCTACAATGTTTCCTTTAAAAGCTATAGAAACAACTTCTGTATTCTGAGTTGCTTCTTGAACCCGATTAACTAGACTGTCTAGGTTGTCAATAATTTCATCTACCCATCCTTGTTCATAACGCTTTTGTGCAGCATCCGGATTTACTTCTGCGCAAATCGTGATACATTTGGCAATATTACCTGCTTTAGGCTGTGCGCCACTCATTCCTCCTAAACCAGCAGTTAGAAATATTTTTCCAGCACTATTTTCTCCTGGTTTTAATGTTTTTCTAAAAGCATTCATTACAGTGATGGTGGTTCCGTGTACAATACCTTGCGGGCCAATATACATGTAGCTTCCCGCTGTCATTTGACCATATTGAGTAACGCCTAGTGCATTGTATTTCTCCCAATCATCGGGTTTCGAGTAATTTGGAATCATCATTCCATTGGTTACAACTGCTCTAGGGGCGTCTTTTGAAGATGGAAACAATCCCATAGGATGACCAGAATACATGTGTAATGTTTGCTCTTCTGTCATAGTGGCGAGATAATGCATGGTAAGTAAATATTGAGCCCAGTTCTGAAATACTGCTCCATTTCCTCCATATGTAATTAATTCATACGGATGTTGCGCAACAGCTGGATCTAGGTTGTTTTGTATCATCAACATGATACCTGCTGCTTGCAATGTGTTAGCTGGGTACGCTTCAATAGGTCTTGCGTATATTTCGTAATCAGGTATAAACCGATACATATAAATCCTACCATATTCATTAAGTTCCTCAAGGAATTCTTTCGCCAGTTCTTCATGCCAATCTGTTGGGAAATATCTTAAGGCATTTCTAAGTGCCAGTTTCTTTTCATCAATAGATAATATTTGCTTTCGTTTTGGAGCTCTGCTTATCTTTGGGTTAAGATCTTTTTTGGCAGGAAGCGTTTTTGGAATGCCGTTTATGATTTGTTCTTTGAAAGTTGTCATACTGTATTGTATAAATGCTGATCAAATTAATGACCATCAAAATGTTTTTTGATTTAATGTTCTATATATACCGCATCACCACATTTCCATACTTGAGAGGGAGTTAGTTTGCCTTGATGATACAGTATTTCGTTAAAATTATCGGTAGAGAAAAGACAAAAATCTGCAAGCATTCTGGGAGCCAGTTTACCACGATCTTTTAATTTTAAGGCAGCGGCAGCTCTGGTTGTAATTCCTGCCAATACTTCTGCATTACTGAGTTTTTGAAAAGTTCCTAAAATACAAGCTTGCGTCAATAAATCTCCCATTGGCGCAGATCCAGGGTTCCAATCACTGGCTATTGAGAGAGCACCTCCTGCATCCAGAATCTTGCGAGCAGGAGTGAAATCACATCCTAAGCCTATAGATGCTCCGGGAAGTGCTACTGATATCACATCACTTTCTGCAAGGGTCTTAATTTCGGTATCTGTGCTAGCTTCTAAATGATCAGCGCTTACCGCATTTACTTTTACTGCTATTTCGCTACCACCCGGAGTAAACTGATCTGCGTGTACAGTAATATCAAATCCCATTTCTGTAGCTTTCTTGAAATATGGTTCAATATTTTCTTTAGAAAAGGCACTTTGTTCAACAAAAGCATCAATTCTATTCGTTAATTTTTCTTCTTTAAGTATTGGGAATAATGTCGATGCAATTTCATTTAAATATTCTTGGTGATCTCCATCGTAATCTTTCGGGAGCATATGAGCCGCTAAACAAGTAGATATTAGATCTGATTCTAGATGTAAGTTAGCTTCTTTAATTGCTCTTAACATTTTGAGTTCTTCTGTAACAGAAAGACCATAACCGCTTTTTACTTCAATTGTAGTGATACCATTTTTAAGAAGAAGATTAGCTCTTTTAACAACACCATGACAAAGTTCTTCTTGACTTGCTGTTCTGGTATTGGTTACAGTATCCCAAATTCCGCCACCGGCCTCTGCAATTTCCAGATATGATTTCCCAGAGTTACGCATTGCATAATCATTTGCTCTGGAACCTGAGAAACAGATATGTGTATGTGAATCAATAAATCCAGGTAGGCATACGTAATTAGATTGTAGTTCTATTATTTCTGAATCAAAACTACTGGCAATTTCTTTTAAATCCGTGTAATTTCCAATAGAATGGATATGTTCGCCTTCGGTAAGAATTCCTGCATTAAAAATTACAGGAAGTTGCTCATCTTTTAAAGCACCTTTTAGTGGTAATCCATTCATGGATATGAGTTGTGTGATAGGACCAATAAGCTTGTACTTTGTCATAATTAATAGGTTTCAAATTCAGTAGAGAACTTAGTTTCTAAAGACAAATTCTCCTTGTTGGCTACATTATTCGCTAATGTTATGATCGTTTTCTTTTTAATAATATCAATGCCTTTATTTATATCATCTGCAAAGACACGATCTTTTGCTGCAAAAGAAACTTCTTTGCGTATAGTTTTATGAATTTCATCCAGAATAATACCGGATTTCATTGGTTTTCTAAACTCAAAGGCTTGTGCTGCTGTTAAAAGTTCTATTGCTAATATTTTTTCTACATTTCCAATTACTCTTAAAGCTTTTCTGACACCTATAGATCCCATGCTTACGTGATCCTCTTGTCCTAATGATGTTGGGATACTGTCTGCACTGGAAGGAAAGCACAATCCTTTGTTCTCGCTCGCTAATGCAGCGGTCGTGTATTGTAAAATCATATAACCAGAATTAATACCAGTGTCTTCCATCAATAATTTGGGAACTCCTGGTGAGTTTCCTTCTAATGCTAGGTAGATTCTTCGATCCGAAATATTGCCAACTTCAGAAGCTGCAAGACAAGCGTAATCTATTGCCATGGCTAATGGCTGTCCGTGAAAGCTTCCGCCGCTTATGGTGAGTTCTTCATTAATAATAATCGGATTATCGGTAACAGAATTTAATTCGATTTCTACTAATTCCTTAAGATGAAGCCAAGCATTTCTGGAGGCTCCGTGTACTTGAGGAATACATCGCAGAGAATATGGATCCTGAACACGATCACAGTCAATATGGTCTTCCATGATTTCAGATCCCTTTAGTAAAGATTTTACTCTGGAAGCTACATGAATATTTCCTTTGAAAGGGCGTAATTCGTGTAATTCATTATAGAAAGGTTTTACAGAACCCTGCAGTCCTTCTATCATCATGGCTCCAATGATATCTGCCTGCGAAAGACAACTATGTAATTTTTCTACAACTTTTACAGCATGTGCTGCTATAAATTGTGTTCCATTAATCAAGGCAAGACCTTCTTTTGGACCAAGATCCAAAGAATCCAGTCCAGTTTTTTTAAACAAAGTCGAAGTTGTTATTTCATTACCATTGTATATAACTTTTCCTAAGCCAATTAAGGGAAGGAAAAGATGAGAGAGTGGTGCTAAATCACCTGAAGCACCTACTGATCCTTGAGAAGGTACTATAGGAATCGCGTTGTTTTCAATATGCCAAAGTATACGATCTAACGTTTCTTCTGCAATGCCAGAATATCCTTTGGATAGTGATTGTAGCTTTAGGATTAACATCAGTTTTGCTACTTCCTCATCAATAGGATCACCCACACCTACGCTATGACTTTTTAGAATATTGGACTGAAGTATTTTGGTTTCTTCTTTAGAAATCATAGTCGTGCACAACGGACCAAAGCCGGTATTGATTCCGTAAACTGGATGACCTTTGGTTACGATATTTTCAACTACCTGACTGCTCTTTCTAATTTTTTCTCTTGAGGCTTCAGAAATAGTTCCCTTGATTTCTCCTGAAGCTATTTTTATGGCTTTTCCGACGGTTAAATGATCTTCTCCGAAACAGAAATATGATGTTGTTCTAGACATTATTAATTATTCATATTTGTTTACACTAAGATAATGTGTATTTTTAATACTTATAAATACTAATTTTGTCAATAATTAATAACTATGAGTTATCAATTAGAATTACGTCACTTTACATATTTTTTGGCTGTAGCCGAAGAATTACATTTCAGAAAAGCTGCAGAACGATTGTTTATTTCTCAACCTGGTTTAAGTAGACAAATTAAGCAAATGGAAGAAATTATAGGGGCAGAATTGTTTATCAGGAATAAAAGAAATGTTAGTTTGACGGTTGCTGGAGAATATCTTAAGAAAGAAATTGCTTATATCTTTAACCATATTGATTTTACTGTAAAACAAACAGCGTTAATTGATCAAGGAAGTGAAGGAGAGATTAGAATTGGGTTTTTAGGTTCAGCAATACAGACCGTCATACCTGACCTTTTGGTAAAAGTAGATAAAGAGAATCCTAAAATACAGTTTAGTTTAGAAGAAATGTCTAATTACGATCAGGTAAAGGCGATTGTAAGTGATCAACTTGATTTTGGGTTTGTTCGATTAGCAAGAGTGCCTGATGGAGTTTGTATAAAAGCGGTGCAAACGGATACGTTTTCATTAGTTCTGCCAAAGGATCACCAATTAGATGAGTATAATTTTAAAAATGTAGCCCAAGTTTCCTCAGAACATTTCGTTTTATTCTCTTCTGATTATAGTTCGATATATTATGATAAAATCATGAGTATTTGTGAAGATCAAGGTTTTACCCCAATCGTTTCTCATAAATCAGTACATGCTCAAACAATTTTCAAATTAGTAGAGAGTGGATTAGGAGTAGCAATTGTGCCAACCTCATTGCAATATGGTTTTGACCTGGATGTAAAATTTTTAGAAATCCCAAAAATACCTCAAAGAGCAGAGCTTTCTGTAATCTGGAAAGAAGACAATCGCAATCCTGCTTTAGAGAAAGTGAGGAGGTTTTTGTAAGTTCTATTTAGTATTTAGATTGTTTATGTATTAGTTGTATTATCTGAAAAATAAACTATTATGATGGTAACAAAACGATTAGTTTGGTAACTAATTATTAGTTATTAATATATTCGCAACCTAAAAACCCAAAATATGAAAAAAATACTACTTACAACTTTATTGACTTGTTCATTTTTCTATTCTTTTTCACAAGAGCTAAGTCATTATTATAATCCAAATAAAGCTAATGACGTTTATATTGATTATGAAGATAACTTAATGGTTTCCATACATAATGATAGGATCTTTAAATTTAACCTAGATAATTATCCAAATGATCACACAATCTATTCTAACGAAGATATAGGTGCAATGCTGCCTTTTGAAAAAGTATTGTTAGATTTGGATAATGATATTTGGTTTATTGATGGTGATGATAATGTATATAAACAATCCAATAGTGAGTTTGTTAAAATAAATCAAGAGGGCGAGTATTGTAGAGATTTTGTTTTAGCAAAAGATGGAACCGTTTGGTTAACGTATTCAGATAAAATAGTTATACACGATAGGGGCAATACAGGTCAGAGTTTTATCTATGATTACAATAAGGTTGTAACAAAAGATAACGAGATGTTTGTTATTTATCAATCCGATAATGATAAAATGGCTATATACAATGCTAATTCTTGGTTTGTTGTTTCAGAATCAGATTTTATAATAAAAAGTATTTATATAAATGAAGCTAACTCAGTATTTTTCGTAAAAGAAAATTCAACTCAATGCTGTTCTGAGAATTATAAAGTAGGTTCGTATTATTTTGATAATGGTTTGCAGACCATTGCATATGATTATACCGATTCTCCGGTGAAAATCACAAATATAGTTGCAGATAGTAATTCTAATGTTTATTGTCAGTTTGAAAGAAAGGACTCTACGGATGCTGATGATTCATTAATTGATGGAGTTCTTGCATTTCCAATTAATGATGGAATTACATCTGCTCAGTTTTTCTATCTTAATAATCACACTAGCTCGATTACTGGTAAGATGAAAATTGGTTCAAATGATAGGCTGTGGTTTATAAATAATGATTCTTCGGATAGTTTAGAATATATTGAAGAGAATAATGGAATGTTTTCTAGGACAGTACTATCTAGTTCTTATTATAGTATTATTGATTTTACTCCTGGAAATAGTGAATTACATTTCATCCATAAATCAGAAAAGTTCGCAGAGTATAATGTTAGCCGTATTAATGAAACAAATGAGGTGTCTTTTTTAGCTTCAACAGAGAGCATTGTTTTTGAAATAATAAACAAAAATGGAGACTTGTTCTTTAGGACAATTGAAGGCATGGGATATTATGATGGAACCGGAATATCAGAATTTGGAATACTTCAGGAAATCCCCTCGCGAGTAACGGTTATAGAAAAAGATTCTCAAGATAATGTATGGGCAGGCGGATATAGCGGATTATCAAAGTTTGATGGGGTTAATTGGGATAAAGTTACGTTGCCAGAACATTTTGATTTCAAAACAATTACGGCAATGCACATGGCACAGAATGATGTTTTATGGGTTGTTACAAATGATAGATATTTATCTAAATTAGAAAATGAATTATGGTCTTTTTATGAGATTCCAAGTAATTTGTCTTATGATTATTCTAGGCATTTAACGTTTGATGGAACCAATATATTTATGGGAGATAATCCGGGGTTTTTGAAGTTCAATGTGGAGGAAGAAACCTTTACTCAGATGGATGTCTCAGCATTATCTTTTATTATTAGAGATATGGTTACTGATAAAAATGGAGTTACCTATGTTGCTAATAGGGATAATTGGGGTGTGAATAGAGGAGGGCTGTTCAGAATAGAAAACAATAGTTTTGTTAGAATAGACAATCCTAATATTGATGAAGCTAATAGTACAGAATATTTAAGATATATCAGTATTGATGAGAACGACATTATGTGGTTGGGATATACTGAAGAACTAGCCCTTTTTGATGGGGTAGACTTTATAGCTCACTATCCTAAACCTTCAAATGATTTACCTAATCAAAATTGGAATAGAAAAATTGCCTTTTATAAAGGGGTTCCGTTTTTGGGCTTCACTTGGGATGGGTATTATAAATTTGAGGAAGAAGCTTACGAAAAATTATATGATCTTAAAGAAGATTTTTATACAACTTTTATCGATGAGAACATAGTCGTTAATGATGAAGCTTGGATAACTTTTGGAAGCGGGAGCAATTATTTCTCGGGAATAATATCAATTCCAGTATCTGATTTTGTGAGCACTCTTAGTATAGAAGAAAATGAACTGCAAGTGAATAATTTAAATGTATTTCCAAACCCTGTTTCAGAGAATAAGACAATTAATTTTAATAAAAATCTTGATAAGGCGGAAATAAACGTGTATTCACTGTTTGGGCAAAAAATATACAGTATAAATAATTTTTCTGGTGATAAATTAAAATTATCTACAGAATTGTCCACAGGATATTACTTTCTGCATATTGATTCTGGAGATTCAATTGATAAGTTTAAGATTCTAATTAAATAAACTAGATTGATGTCCTTAAAACAAAAGGATTACTTAAGAATCAAGTAATCCTTTTGTTTTAACTTTAATTAGGCATAGAGTAAAAGAATTGCTCTTCTACTATTTTACCATTATTTACATTATAGATGGCTAGTTCTTCTATCTGCATGCGTCCTTGTCCCTTAAATGTGCAATCCATTTTCATTTTACAAGTAAAATGATTTTCTGCTACAACAGGCTCAGAAACTTCTCCACCATGAAATTCTTCTACACTTGCATACCAATCCTGACTTTTTTTGGTAACAGCTTCTTTTCCTGTAACTACAGCATTTGGAGCTCCGGGCATTTCTTTGCTGACTATATTATCAGCGTACAGTTCCTTTAAAGCTTGCATGTTTTCACCTTTACGGCAAAGTTCGACTAAACGATTGGCTACTTCTTGTGTATTCATTTGTATGAAGTTTATTGGTTTATAATTGATTGTAACGCCCTTAAATTACAAAAAACTTCAATTTATATTTTTAAAGAAATGTTATAATTTGATTATTATGAAACAGCTTCTTTATAGATTTTAAGACAACGTTCTCTCGCTTCTTTGTGATCTACAATGGGATGTGGGTATGTTAGTTCATTAATATCTTTAATCCAAGTTTTGATATATTCGTGGTTTTTATCAAATTTAGTTATTTGCGTTGTAGGGTTAAAAATTCTGAAATAAGGAGCTGCGTCCACACCAGAACCTGCTGCCCATTGCCAATTACCTACATTAGCTGACATGTCATAGTCTAACAGTTTTTCTGCAAAATATGATTCCCCCCAACGCCAATCAATTAATAGGTGTTTACATAAAAAACTAGCAACTAACATTCTTACCCGGTTATGCATGCAACCGGTTTCATTAAGCTGTCGCATTCCTGCATCCACCAATGGATAACCGGTTTTGCCATTTTTCCAAGCTTCAAATTCTTTTTCGTTATTCCGCCATTCTATACGATCATATTTTGGTCTGAATGCTTTTTTATTAGTGTGAGGAAAGTGCCAGAGAATTTGCATAAAAAACTCGCGCCATATCAGTTCTGACCAAAAAACTTCATTTTTTTCTGCGATAGCTTTTTTTATCATTTTTCGAACACTCACAGTACCAAAACGTAAATGAGGACCTAACCCTGAAGTACCGTTTTTCTTTGCGGGAAAATTACGCATATCTTCATAATTATCAATAAGAGAAGGGGTTACAAGATAGTCTGATACTTTAATTAGTGATTTTTTAAATCCTATATCAGATAATGATAGGTTTGGTAGTTGAATGTTTTTGATCAAATTGTTTAAATACGGATTGGTATGATGAATTTTTAACTTTGATCTATCAAATTCCTCTTTCCATCTATTCTTATATGGAGTGTAAACGACATAAGGGTTTCCGTCAGATTTTACAATTTCGCTTTTCTCAAATATAACCTGATCTTTATAGGTTTTAAATTCAATAGCATTATCCTCGAGCAATTTTTTGATTGATTCATCTCTTTCTCTAGCATATGGCTCATAATCTCGATTTGTGTAGACTTTTCTGACATCATAATCTTCGATTAATTCCTTGAAAACTTCTAAAGGTTTATCGTGAAAAAAGGCAATAGAGCTATTATGATTATCTTGCAATTCCTTAGATATATTTTGCAATGTCTCGTGTATGAAAGACAACCTGGCATCATTTTCGGGAAGCTTATCTAGTATTTCACTATCAAATATAAAAATTGGTAAGACAGGTAGGTCATCTTTAAGAGCTTCAAGAAATCCTATATTATCATCAAGTCTTAGATCTCTTCTGAACCAGAAGATATTTACTTTTTCAAACATTCTAATTTACATTTAATGTAGACATTCCACCATCCACACCTAATACCTGCCCTGTAATCCAGCTACTATCATCACTTAATAAAAATTTTGCAATGTTAGCAATATCTTCTGCTTCTCCAACACGTTTAAGAGGATGGCGTTCATCCATTTTTTCTCGTTTTCTTTCATTACCTAAAAGTCTTTCAGCTAATGGTGTGTCGGTTAATGAAGGTGCAATTACATTTACCCTAAATTTAGGTGCATATTCTGCTGCTAATGCTTTTGCAAAACCTTCTATCGCACCTTTTGCAGCAGCTACACTTGTATGAAAAGGCATACCAACTTTTACGGCAACAGTGCTGAAGAAAACTATACTTGCTTGATCTGATTTTTTTAATTGAGGAAGGATAGAGTGCATGATTTTTATTAAAAACATAAAATTTATTTGCATATCCTCCTGAAAGACTTCTGGACTTAGCATTTTAAAAGGCTTGAGGTTTATGCTTCCAGGGCAGTATACAAAACCATCTAGCTGCTCAGGTAGTTTTGAAGCATCAATTTCGTCTGTTGATGCATCATACGGAATATGAGTGACTTCTAGATTACCTAAGTTCTCAGAGGTACGAGAAGCGATAAAGATGTTATGTTTGTCATATAATTTTAATGCGATTTCAAATCCGATACCGTGGCTACCACCAATAAGTAAAATATTTTTTCTCATTTTGTATAATTTCTAAATAATTAAACTAGTTCGACTTTCTTTTCTGTTGTATGATCGAAAGCTCCGAACATTTCGATTAGTTTTTTTTCTCTGTAATTAAATATCTCTTTTAGTTTTGGTTTAACCAAAAACGGATGTACCAGCTGTCCTAAAATTCCGAACGGTACTTTATAATCAATAATGTCTTCCATTTCTACGCCTCCCGGAATTTCCTTAATAAAATGTTTATGATGCCAGAGTGCGTAAGGACCAAAACGTTGCTCATCTACAAAATACTCTTTATCTACAACATTAGTAATTTCAGTAACCCATTTCGTTTTTATACCAGCGACAGGAGTAACGATATATTGGATGATTTGTCCAGAATACATTTTTCTATCCGCACCAGATAAAATTTTGAACCCCATATAATCTGGAGTGATAGTCTTTAAGTTTCTTGGGTCTGATAGAAAATCCCAAGCTTCCTGAAGAGAAATTGGTAAGTTTTGTTTAGCTTTTAGTGTATATATTTTCATGTTGCACCTCTTTTTCAGGATAAAGGTACAATGATTTTGTTTAATCTTTTAAAGGTAAATGTTAAACAATAAATAAAATTGTAATTTATGTAGTTTCTATCTTTTATTTATTACTTAGGATAAAAATCTTACTTAGTGCTTAACACTCTTTACAGCAGTTATCTGCTTTGATAAGTTTGCAGGTCATCACAGCTAATATTGCTCCAATTATTGGAGCAATCATATATAACCATTGGTGTTCCCAATGTCCAGATAATAATGCGGGTCCTAGAGATCTTGCAGGATTCATAGAAGCATTGGTCATAGGGCCGGCAAACATAGCTTCTAGAAGCACAACACCTCCAATTGCTATTCCAGCCATCATACCTACTTCTTTTGATCCGGTTGATACATTAATAATGACTAACATCAAAAAGTAGGTAAGGAGTAATTCTAAAATAAATGCTCTAAGATCATCAAATGAAGGTAATGTTCCTCCTAGAAATTCACTTTCGGGAAATAGAAAAAGCAAAATACTACTGGCAGCAATTGCGCCGATACATTGCGCTACAATATATTTAGGAACCTCTTTCCATTCAAATTTTTTAGCATAGGCAAAAGCAATAGTTACCGCTGGGTTAAAGTGTGCTCCTGAAATATCGCCAAAGGCATAGATCATTGCCATAACTACAAGTCCCCAAGTAACAGCAATACCCACATGAGTAACATCCCCTCCAGTTATTTCATTAATAGTCATTGCGCCGGTACCACAAAATACCATGGAAAATGTACCAATAACCTCTGATATATATTTACGTCTCATACAATTAGAAATGATGGCAAATATAGCATTCCTTATTTTAAGTTTTTGTTAACTCTTAATGTATGTGTAATTGTTAATTTCGTCTTTAGTAAACTAATTAATAGACTAAATTTAAACACAATGAAAAAGATCATCTTATTCGTATCTGTTGCATTACTATCTTTTGGAATAGAAGCTCAGATAAAAACACCTCAGCCTAGTCCTTCTTCTAAAATAGAACAAGTAGTAGGTTTAACAGATGTTACTGTTGAATACTCACGTCCAAGTATGAAAGGACGTAGCATTTTTGGAAACTTGGTTCCTTATGATAAATTATGGAGAACGGGAGCTAATAAAAATACTCAGATTACTTTCAGTGATGATGTTAAAATAGGAGATGCTGAACTTAAAAAAGGAACATATGCTATTTTTACAAATCCAGGAAAAGAAAGTTGGGAAGTTATATTTTATAGTGATGCAAATAACTGGGGAACACCAAGAGAGTGGGATGACAGTAAGGTAGCTGCTAAAGTAAAAGTGAAATCAAATACATTACCATTTAATGTAGAGACTTTTACGATTATGTTTAGTGATTTCACTATGGATAGTGCTCATTTGAATTTTGTTTGGGAAAAAACAGAAGCTGCCGTAAAAATAAATGTTCCTGCTAAGGAAAAAGCGGCTGCTAGTATTGAAACTGTAATGGCTGGACCATCTGCTAATGATCATTATCAGGCAGCAGTGTTTTATAAAGACACTGAAGATTATGCTAAGGCTAAACAACATATTGAAAAGGCTGTTGCTGGTAGAGCAGATGCATTCTGGTATCACAGACAACATTCTTTAATTCTTGCTAAAACCGGAGATAAAGCAGGTGCAATAAAAGCGGCTAAAACTTCGTTAGAGTTAGCAGAGAAAGCTAAAAATGCTGACTACGTAAAATTAAACAAAGACTCCCTTGCAGAGTGGGGAGCTAAATAAATACTCTTTTTTTTCACACAAATTGAAAAGCGCTCTTATCATAAGAGCGCTTTTTTTAGTACTGGTCTAATCATTATTTAGAAAGAATAGATTTTTAATCTAGTCGTAATACAAGTTAATTTTATCTCTTACAGTATCCAGCAAACGAATCAATTGTAGGCTTTTATCAAAAGTCATAATGGTACTTTCTTTATTGCCTTGTTCTAGCATTTCTTGTACGTGAATTGCCTCAAAGCTATAACCATTTGTGTTTGCTGTAAATTCATGTAATTTCTGAATTCCATCTCGTGTTATGGTAACAGAAGAAGGTTCGTGAAAACGACTGTTAATAGTAATGGTTCCGTTTTCTAATTCAATGATAGCTTCAGTATTTGTTTTTTCTGTAATTGAAGAATATAAAGATGCTAGGGTGTTGTTTTTGTAAGTGAGTAGCATAGAACAATTTTCATCTATTTCATCTTCATTAAATGTAGCATTCGCTTCGATTTCTTCGGGATATCCTAATATGCTTAGCGCAGCAAATAGAGGGTAGATTCCAACATCTAGTAGGCTTCCTCCGCCAAGTTTTTTGTTAAACAATCTATTTTCAGTATCATAAGTGCTAGCAAAACCAAAATCAACTTTTAAATTTTTTACTTTGCCCAGTTCATTAGATTGTATGATATTTAAAACATACTTGTAATGAGGTAGGAAATAAGTCCATAGGGCTTCCATTAGAAATGTATCGTTGTTTTTTGCGACAGTAATCATTTCTTTTACTTGTTTTGTATTCATGGCAAAAGGTTTTTCGCATAAAACAGCTTTTTTATGAGTAAGGCACATTAACGAGTTTTCGAAGTGAAAAACATGAGGAGTTGCAATGTAGATGATATCTATTTCGGGGTTTGTTACGAGTTCTTTGTAACTTCCGTAGCAGCTATAGGTATTATATGCTTTTCCAAAATCTTTAGCTTTTTTTAAATCCCTACTAGCTACTGCATATAATATAGCATTTGGTATAGTCATTAAGTCCTCAGCAAACTTATGCGCAATTTTGCCACATCCAATGATTCCCCATTTAAAGTTTTTTTTCTGATTCATTGATTTTTATAAAATAGTTTAGATTGTATTTATAAATTTTAAAGGGTATTTTCCCTATTTATTTTGAATTATATAATTGAGATTTATGAGATTTAAATTAGCATTTAATGATGATTCTTTTGTAAATCGTTTAATTATTTAACATAAATATAAAACATGTGTATATACCAGCAGTTTTTTTTGAGGTCTTATTAATTCTTGGTAAATTTAAGACACTCACCTTTAAAACCAAACCATTATGAAAAATCAAACTACCCCAAAAGAATTACCAACTCGTCAGACACATACACTTAGATTAAGTCGAATGAAAGAAGAGCTTTCAGGAATGCTTATTGAATTGCATTCTTATCGTTGTGAACCGTGTACTCCAGATATGCATAAACAATTTTTGGAGTTGGATGATAGTGGGCGTAGATTAAAACAAACCATTAATAGGGCTGCAGATTTATTAAAAGATTCTGTAAAGTTTTCAAAAGAAATAGGAGATGAGGTTTTCGCGGCAATGAAAAAGTATCATAGTTTTCAAAAAAACATGTATTCATATAGATCTGAAGCTGTTGTACATCATTAGTATTCAAAACTTAAACGCTATAAAAAAACCTCGATATGTATTAAATCGAGGTTTTTTTTATATAATTATTGAGTAATTCAACTGTTGTATAGGATCTCTTAATTGTAATAATTACCATAACACTCAGTTCTTTAATGAAATAAAACACTTCTTATTGTTTATAGTAAAGGGCTTAATAAGGTTGTCGTGCATAAAACCTAATATAAATCAAAGAGTTTATTGTTGGTGACCTCTCAGTAATTCTTATATTTGAAAACACAAAATCATACATATCATATATACATGGTGTGTAACCAAAAAAATATTATAGAGCGAATGAATCTCTTACAAGGTAAAACTGCCATTATCACAGGTGCTACTCGTGGTATCGGAAAAGGAATAGCACAAGTTTTTGCAAAACAGGGTGCGAATGTAGCATTTACATATAGTTCTTCAGTAGATGCGGCAAAAGATTTAGAAAAAGAATTAAATGATTTAGGTATTCAAGCTAAAGCATACCAAAGTAATGCTGCCAGTTTCGCAGAATCTGAAAGCTTGGTAAAGGATGTTCTGGAAACTTTCGGAAGTATAGATATTCTGATCAATAATGCAGGTATCACAAAAGATAATTTACTTATGAGAATGAGTGAAGAAGATTTTGATAAAGTTATCGAAGTTAATCTTAAAAGTGTTTTTAATATGACCAAGGCGGTACAGCGAACAATGCTGAAACAGCGCAGTGGAAGTATTATTAATATGAGTTCTGTGGTTGGGGTAAAAGGAAATGCTGGTCAAGCTAATTATGCAGCTTCAAAAGCTGGTATTATCGGTTTCTCTAAGTCGGTGGCCTTAGAGTTAGGTTCCAGAAATATACGTAGCAATGTAATTGCTCCTGGTTTTATTGAGACGGAAATGACAGGTAAACTGGATGAAAAAGTTGTTGATGAATGGAGAAAAGCAATACCATTAAAACGAGGAGGAGCTCCAGAAGATATAGCAAATGCTTGTCTATTTTTAGCTAGTGATCTAAGTGGATATGTAACTGGACAAGTTCTTAATGTAGACGGCGGAATGCTAACTTAAATCAAACTCTAGAATTACGATTAACGATTTTCGAATAGTTTTTAATAAGTTTAAGACCTTTTTAATTAAATGTTTTTATTTTCAGGTTTGTAATTGACTATCTTAAAAAATATGGAAAGTGAAAAATTGTAAAACTGAACGTTTACATCGTAATTAATAAGAATGCAGACACAAAATATAGGATTGATCATAATAGCGGGAATAATTGCATTAGTTATAGCGCTATTCCAATATATGTATAAGGCAAAGAACAGAACCAAAAGGAACTTGTTCTTTGCTTTTTTACGTTTTCTAAGCGTATTCGCATTACTGGTTTTATTAATTAACCCAACATTTCGAAAAAATACATATTATACAGAAAAACCAACATTAGTAGTTTCAGTTGATAATTCTTCTTCAATAAAACATCTTAATCAAGATCAACAAGTATCACAGTTTGTAAACCAGATCCAAACAAATAAAGAGCTTAAGGAACGATTTGATATAAAGTACTATTCTTTTTCTGATGATTTAAAGGATACCATAAGCCTTAGTTTTAATCAGAAACAAACAAATATTTCTAAGGCGTTAGATAATCTGGATCAGATTTATAAAAACTCTAATGCTCCTACAATATTAGTTACAGATGGTAATCAAACTTATGGTCGAGATTATCAATTTAGAAGTAATGCTTATAAACAGCAGATTTACCCGGTTATAGCTGGAGATACTATAAAGGTAACCGATACTAAAATCCAACAGCTTAATGTAAATAGATATGCATATCTTAAAAATAAGTTTCCAGTAGAGGTCATTCTTACATATTCTGGAACTGAAAATATAAACACTCGGTTTGAAGTAAAATCGGGTAGAAATATGATATATTCTCAACCGGTTTCTTTTTCTAAAGAGAATAATTCTAAAGTAATCAATTTTACATTAGCGGCTAGTAATGCTGGTGTGTTACAATATAATGCTACGCTTATTCCTGTCGATAATGAAAAGAATAAAGTCAATAACAGCAAGGATTTTGCAGTAGAAGTCATTGATCAGAAAACGAATATACTGTTGATTAGTGATATGACTCATCCGGATTTAGGCACGATCAAAAAAAGTGTAGAAAGTAATGAACGTAGAAGTCTTACTATTATTAAGCCATCCGAAGTAAAAGATATTGATGAATATCAATTGATCATTTTATATCAACCCAATGCCAGATTTAGAGGTGTTTATGAAAAAATAGAAAATGTTAGAAAAAATCGGTTTACGATTACTGGTGCTAAAACTGACTGGGCATTTCTTAATAAGATTCAGAATAAATACAGGCAAGAAATTACCAGACAAACAGAATATTATTTACCAAGATTTAATGCTAACTACGGAACATTTCTAGCAGAAAATATCGGTTTTGAAGGATATCCACCATTGATTGGAACCTTTGGCGAAATAAATGTTGATTTTTCTCACGATGTACTTTTAGAAAGAAATGTAGGTAATATTACTACAAATGAACCTATGTTGGTTACTATAGAGGATAATGGACTAAGAGAAGCAGTTTTATTGGGTGAAGGTATATGGAGATGGAGGGCCCAGAATTATCTTGATAATAAGAATTTTGAAAGTTTCGATGATTTTTTTGGAAAGTTAATACAATATCTAGCTTCTAATAAACGGAAAAGTAGATTAAATACTATTTCAGAATCTTTCTATTATGGAAATGCCAGTATTAAGATCAAAGCAGAGTATTTTACGAAAAACTATGAGTTTGATCGTAGAGGAAGCCTAAATATAGTTGTTAAAAATAAAGATAGAGAAACATCTCAGACAATACCGATGTTACTAAAAAACAACTCGTATGAAGCTGATCTTAGTAGTTTGTCATCTGGTAATTATGATTATACTGTAATAGTTACAGGTGAAAATATATCACGCTCCGGAAGTTTTAGCATTTTAGATTATGATGTAGAACAACAATTATTGAATGCAGATGTAACGAAACTAAGACAAGTAGCGACTAATACTGAAGGAAAGGCTTATTTTATGGATCAAAATAGTGTTTTGATTCGTGATCTGATTGAGGATCAAAGGTATCAGGCAATTCAGAAGAGCAAAGAAAATATCGTATCTTTAATAGATTGGAAATATCTTTTAGCAATTATAATATTTTTACTAGCTGTAGAGTGGTTTATGCGAAAATATAATGGGCTTATTTAAAAATTTAAAACTAAACATTTATCATGGAAAAATTACCTAAAATAGGGTTACCTATTCTAATTATTATTGTACTGACAATTGTCTTTATTTCAAAATCTACAGTCACTATCGGCTCCGGAGAAGCTGGAGTGCTTTATAAAACGTTTGGCGGAGGAGTTGTAACTGATGAAGCACCCCTTGGGGAAGGTTTTCACTTAGTGTTGCCTTGGGATAAAGTGATTGTATATGAAGTAAGGCAGCAAGAAGTTTTTGAGAAAATGCAAGTACTTTCTTCTAACGGTCTGGAGATAAAATTAGATGCATCAGCGTGGTTTCAACCTCAATATGAAAAATTAGGATTACTACACCAACAAAAAGGAGAAAATTATGTGCAAAGAATATTATTACCAACGATAAGATCTGCAGCACGTAGTGTGGTAGGTAGATATACACCAGAGCAATTATACTCTAGTAAAAGAGATGTTATTCAGAAAGAAATTTATGAAGAGACTAAAAAAATTGTTGGAGATCAATATGTACAACTTAATGAAGTATTGGTGCGTGATGTAACTTTACCGCCAACTATTAAAGAGGCAATTGAACGTAAGTTAAAGCAAGAACAAGAATCCTTAGAGTATGAGTTCAAATTAACAAAAGCTCAAAAGGAAGCAGAAAGACAAAAAATTGATGCAGAAGGTAAGGCAATTGCTAATCAAATCCTTAGTGCTTCGTTAACGGATAAAATTCTTAAAGAAAAAGGAATTCAAGCCACTTTAGAGTTGGCAAAATCTTCTAATTCTAAAGTAGTAATTGTAGGTTCCGGAAAAGATGGAATGCCTTTAATTCTAGGAAATCAATAGAAAAAAGGTATATCTAGTATATCTTCTAAATTTAAGACCATCATATAATATGTGAATATTATATGATGGTTTTTTTATGCTTATGAATCAATTAGGTAATAATATCTAACTGCCTTTTTATCTATTGTTTACGCTTTATGAAAATACGGGTTTATAGCATTTAGTTTAAAAAAATGTATTTTAGCCTTGTTAATAATTGTTAATTTTTCTAATCAGAATTTCGCTACATCGCTATCCGTATGAACAAACAGGATATTTCTATATCTAAAATCACCAACTTACTTGATGAATCCTTTAAGCTTAGGGTTAACAATCTGAAGGATAGTGTAAAGCTCGCGACAGAAGCATTGGAGTTAAGTGAAAAAATACAAGATGATAGATATATTGGTAAAAGCTTAAATATGCTTTCGTTATATAACATGATTCGCGGAAAAGGGAGTAAAGCATTGTCTTTTGCTGAAAGAGCTATCGAATGTTTCGAATCTTTAGAAGATGATAGAGGAATTGCAGATGCTAAATATAGTATTGCTGGAATACATTATAAAACAAACAATTATCATCTTGGGATGATATATCTTATTGACGCCTTGGTTATTTACCAAAAGTATGATGATTGGCATAATCAATCACGTACTCAAAAATCATTAGGTACTATTTATGAAATTTTAGGAGATGAAAATAACGCCTTTGAGGCCTATAGAATAGCAATTGAAACTGCAAAAAAATGTAATAATAAAAATCTTGAATCCAACGTTTATAATCCAATGTCTGGAATGTTGCTTAAAAATGACAAACCTAAAGAAGCTTTAGAGATTATTAATAAATCTATAGCACTTAAAAGGGAAACAAAAGATGATAGAGGGTTTGCTTTTGCTATTTATGGTCGTGGTAAGGTATATAATTACAATAGAAAGTATGAAGAGGCTAGAGCTGATTATTTGGCAGCATTGAGTATTCATGAAAAGTTTAATGATGTTTTTGGTATAGGAATGACAAAACATAAACTCGCTCAATTATATCTTGAAACAGGAGAGAATGAGAAAGCCAAGGTGATACTGAAAGAAGTGGTAACTTTTGGAGAAAGATATAACCTGTCCAGAACAAAATTTAAAGCCAGTCATCTTCTTTATGAAATATATAGTAAAGAAAATAACCACAAAAGGGCTTTAAGATATCTTGAAAGTTATTTAGTAGAGAAAGATGCTTCAGTTAATTCTCAGACGGTAAAAGTTATCGAAAATTATGAACGTATTTCGACTTTGAAATATGAACAGCAAGAAGAAAACCTGAAACGCGAAAAAGAAGCTATTACAATAAAGAAAAAACAAGCTGAAGAAACGGCAAAAATGAGGCAATCGTTTTTATCGGCTATGAGCCATGAAATTAGAACTCCACTGAATGCTGTGACAAGTATTATTTCAATGCTTAAAGAAAGGGCAGATGCAGATGATCAAAAATTACTTACATCTTTACAGTTTTCGTCAAAAAATTTAATGCGTATTATTAATGATATTTTGGATTTTTCTAAGTTGGATTCTGATAAGATGGAATTAGAAATGCACGCGGTTAACTTTGAAGAGCTCATTAATAATATTAGAGAAACTTATTTAGGAATGGCTCTCGAAAAGGGCATAGAATTGAATGTTAATATAGATGTTACTCTAAATAAATTCTATATCCTTGATGAAACCAAGCTATTTCAAATTTTGGGAAACCTTGTAAGTAATGGGATAAAATACACAAATAAGGGATCTGTAGCTATAGATATTGAGTTAATATCTTCAGTAGGAAATATGGACACAATATCTTTTATTGTAGAAGATACAGGGGTTGGAATAGCTAAAGACGAACAAGTCAAACTCTTCGATAGTTTTTATATACCTTCAACTATTTTAACTAGAGATAATGGAGGTACAGGTTTAGGTTTAGCTATTGTTAAAAAAATTGTAGAGTTATATGGTAGCAATGTAGTTTTAACTAGTAAAAAAGGCAAAGGTTCAATCTTTCAATTCGAGTTAGTGTTACAACGATCTAAAGCGACAGTTCGGATCGATCAAAAGCAAACAAATCAATTAAAGGGTAAGACAGCAATCCTTGCAGAAGATAATGAGGTAAATGCCTTGGTAATGGGTCAATTGCTTAAAAAATGGGGAGTGAAAATAGAGCGTGTAAAAAATGGATACGACGCCGTAGAGATTGCAAAAAAGACAAAGGTTGATTTTATTTTAATGGACATCCATATGCCAGAAATGAACGGCTTTGATGCGACAAAGAATATCAGAAACTCTATAAACGAAAATCAACATACACCTATTTATGCTCTTACTGCAGATGTAACGGCGGCAAATAATAAAGACTATTTGACTTATTTTGATGGTTTTTTGTGGAAACCCTTACAAATAGATAGGCTCTTTGATACATTGGTAAACTCAAAAAAGCCTTTATGAACTATAATCCATAAAGGCTATTACTAGGTTGTGAGTTACTATTGCATTACAATTACTTATTTTTTAGTTTTTCAGCCTGAGCGGACCAGTTATCACGTTCTATACGACCTGGAAAAAACTGTATCAAATCAGTTACAGTATCTATATCCTCTTTTGTAAACTTGCTTATTTGATCAAAAGTATATATTCCAATACTGTTTAACTTCTTTTCTATAAAAGGACCTACTCCGCTAATTAATTTTAGATCATCTTTTTCTGATGCATCTGCTTTTCCAAAACTATCAAAATTTAATGTAGGTTTTTCACCAGATGTAATTGCTTTTGCGGTATCATCAGTTTCAACTGAAATAGGTTTTGAAAATGTAGTATTCGCCTTTTTGAAATTTCCATTTCTTAGTTTTTCTTTTTCTCTAAGGCATTGGTCTAATTTTTCTTGATATTTATTTTTGAGCGCCCATTTTGATAAAAACCATCCTAATAAAAATGCAATTAATAATAATAGTAGCAGACACCACCAATTTGCTTCGTTTAAAAAATCTAACATATTTTTAGTTATTTAGTTTACGGTTATTTCTATTCTTCTGTTTTTTGCTCTGTTTTCTTCTGTATCATTTGGAGCAATAGGATTTGACTCTCCTTTAGATTCTGTTGTAAGTTTCTCCATAGGAATGCCTTGAGAAGCTAGGTAGTTTTTAACATTGTTAGCTCTTTCTAAACCAAAATATTGATTCGCATTCTCGTCGCCTACATTATCGGTATGTCCCACAAGTAGTACGTTCTTGTTTGGATACTTGTTTAAATAAGTTTTGAGTTCTAATGCATAATTTGATAATGTAGCGTCAGGTTTAAATTCTTTGGATCCAAAATCAGAATACAAAACCCTATTTGCAATGCCTTTTTCAACTTCTTTTAACCTAGACTCGTCTATTTTATGAAAGTTTAGAAGGATGCCACCATTATAATATCCGTTGGTGTCATAATTATAAGTGTATAATTTCGCTTTAGTAACAATACGATCCCCGTTTATTCCAGCGTTAACTAAGATATCTTTTATAAAATTTGCTCTAGACACTCCTGCTAATGTATCTTTCTTTTGTTCTTCTGAGGTTTCATAACCAGAAATGATTAATTCCTGACCTTGATTTTGTCCAAGATAACCAGCTATTTTATTTTCAAAACCTCCAATGCCATCTGGGATATTTACTGTAAAGTCAGAGTTGTTAATTTGAAGATTTTCAGGATATCTAAAAACATCAGTGTTTTGATTATTCTTAGCATAAAAGCCATGAGCTAGTGCTAAACTATCTTCATAAGCCTTTTTTGCTTTTGCTTCGGCTTCAGGATCAATTTGTTCTTCTACAATAGAAGATCCTCTATTTCTATCCCCAAGACACCAGTTACAGGAGTAGTACCACCACATTCCCAGTAAGGAGAAAAGGATAAAAACAAAGAACGAAATTAAATTTTTCATATATTGATGATTAGTGTTAGTCTTTTAAAGTTATAAAAATGTTTTAATTAATTGATTATGATTGAGCGATTTATATCGCTAAAAAAGATGAATAGCAAAAATTTAAGCTGAAATGCATTTCAGAAAAAAATATTTTTTATACATTCGCAAAGTATTACAAAAAACATGAGAAATATTCTTATACATCATCATCATTCTTACATCTCCGCACAGGCGTGGTAAGTTGATATGTGTATAAGTTAATCATATATAATAACCCGTTTGAGCATTTTCAAACGGGTTTTTTTATTTTAAAGCTTGTTTTGAACTGATCAAACACAACAACAAAAAAGACAATGTCAAAAATTAAAATTGCTATTCAAAAGAGCGGTAGACTTAACCAGGATTCTGTTCAGATTTTAAAAGATTGTGGAATTTCTATTGATAACGGAAAAGACCAACTAAAAGCAGCTACTAGAAATTTCCCAATGGAAGTGATGTTCCTTCGTAACGGTGATATTCCTCAGTACCTAAGAGATGGTGTGGTAGATATTGCTATTATTGGAGAAAATGTTCTAGTCGAAAAAGGTAAGGATATCGCTATAGCCGAAAGACTAAATTTTTCTAAGTGTAAAGTATCTCTCGCTGTTCCGAAAGATGTAGAGTATAATTCCATTAAAGATCTTGATGGGAAAAGAATAGCTACATCATATCCGAATACAGTAAACGAATATCTTAAAGAAAAAGGAATTTCTGCTGACCTACACCAGATTTCCGGATCTGTAGAAATTGCTCCAAACATCGGTTTAGCTGATGCTATTTGCGATATTGTATCTAGTGGTAGTACATTGTTTAAAAACAATCTTAAAGAAGTAGAGATTATGCTCACGTCTGAAGCTGTATTAGCAGTTTCTCCAGGTATAAGTAATGAGAATAAAGAAATTCTAAAAAAGCTACAATTTAGAATACAAGCAGTGCTAAAAGCGAGAGCTTCTAAGTATGTATTGCTTAATGCTCCCAATGATAAAATTGATCGTATTGTAGATATCTTACCGGGAATGCGTAGCCCAACGGTTTTGCCACTTGCAGAAAAAGGGTGGAGTTCAATTCATACAGTAGTAGAAAAAAACAAGTTTTGGGATATTCTGGATGAATTAAAAGCAGAAGGAGCAGAAGGTATTTTGGTATGCCCAATTGAGAAAATGGTATTATAGTTAATGTAGACAAAATGAAAAAGATATATAATCCAGAGAAAAATACTTGGATAGACATATTAAAACGACCAACGCAGACCGTTGCAGATATAGAAAATGTAGTTTTAGATGTGTTTAGTGAAGTTAAGACTGAAGGAGATGTTGCTATTGTCAGATATACAGAGAAATTTGATAAGGTATCTTTAGATTCAATATTGGTTTCTGAAGAAGAAATAGAAAATGCAAAGCAATTGGTTAGTCAAGAACTTAAAGATGCTATTGTACTCGCTAAATCTAATATTGAGGCTTTTCATGCTGCCCAGAAAACCGAAAAAGTATCGGTAGAAACTAAGAATGGGGTGAGTTGTTGGCAAGAGAAAAGACCTATACAGAAAGTAGGATTGTATATTCCTGGAGGTACTGCACCTTTGTTTTCTACAATTTTGATGCTTGCAGTTCCAGCTAATATTGCTGGTTGTAAAGAAATAGTGCTGTGTTCACCTCCCGATAAAGAAGGGAAAATCAATCCAGCTATTTTATATACAGCGAATCTTTGTGGTGTAACCAAAATTTTTAAAGTTGGTGGAATTCAAGCGATTGCAGGAATGACGTTTGGTACGCAAACTATTCCACAAGTATATAAGATTTTTGGTCCAGGAAATCAATTTGTTACGGTGGCTAAACAATTAGCAACAAAATTTGGAGTTGCAATTGATATGCCTGCTGGCCCAAGTGAATTACTAGTAGTGGCTGATGATACGGCTAATGCATCTTTTGTTGCTTCAGATTTACTAAGTCAGGCAGAACACGGTATGGATAGTCAAGTAATTTTAGTATCTACTTCAAAAGAGCTTATTTCTGCGGTAGAAAAAGAAGTAACGAGTCAATGTGATGTATTACCAAGAAAAGAAATTGCTGAGGCGGCTATTGCGAATTCTAAACTGATTTATGTCGAAAATGATAAGGAAGCGTTAGAGTTAATCAATGAATACGGTCCTGAACATTTTATTGTGTGTGTAGCGGATCAAGATTTTTATGTAGACAATATTATCAATGCAGGTTCTGTATTTATTGGTAATTATACTCCCGAAAGTGCAGGAGACTATGCCTCGGGTACGAATCACACCTTGCCGACCAATGGATATGCTAAGCAATATAGTGGTGTAAATCTAGATAGTTTTATGAAGTCTATGACATTTCAGAAAATATCACAAGAAGGAATTAAAAATATAGGGAATGCTATAGAAATCATGGCAGAAGCAGAAGGGTTACAAGCCCATAAAAATGCGGTTACCCTTAGATTGAATAGTCTAAAAGGTTAGATAACTTTATGATTAATTGAATGTTAAAAGATGAATTGTAAAAATTGTGGGTATGATTTAGTAAATAAAGCAGAGTTCTGCCATAACTGTGGAGCCAGAGTTGTTAATAAGAGACTAAATTTAAAGAAGCTAATACAAGACTTCTTTAATAAGGTTTTCGGTTGGGAAAATAATTATTTCAAAACATTTAAAAACATGGTAATCTCACCAGATGTGATTGTCTCTGATTACATAGATGGTGTTAGAAAAAGACATATGTCTCCCATTACATTTTTGGTAATAGGAACGACTATTGCAACTTTGATATTCAATATGTTTTCTGAAAAATATTTAGAGTTAAATACAGCTGCTTTTTCAGATGAAGATACTTATCGGAATCTATTTGATCCAACAGGGAGGAAAAACAGTTTAACTACTCCCGAAGAGATGAAAAAATATGAAGAAGATTTTAAAATCTATAGGGATGGGCAAACAGAATTTCAAACAAAGTGGACCAAAGGGATGTTAAAATACTTCAATTTGGCTGCTTTTATGTTTATTCCTTTCTACACGTTAATTTCCTTACTGGTTTTCGGATGGAAAAAACATAATTATTCAGAACATTTAGTTATTAATTGTTATATACAAGGACTTTCAATGATAGGGACAACAGCCTTCTTTATTGCTGCTTTGATTATTCACCCTAATATTTATCTATTTGGAGTAATTGTAGCTTTATTCTACTATTCGTTCACGTATAAAAAACTGTATACATTGTCATTTGGCAAACTATTGTGGAAAATAGTTAAATTTCTTATTATTCTGATCTTGGTTTTTTTGATAGTCACGGTAATAGGAGGTATTCTAGTCTTTGCTCTTGGATTGGTTGGTAAAACTTAAAGGTTATAGTTTGTTATACATATCTAATTAAAAAAATAAAGAAATACATAGTTTATGAAAACTATATTAAACCTAAATCAAATAGTAAGAGAAAACGTAAAAGGATTAAAACCATATTCCTCAGCTAGAGATGAATATGTTTCTGATGGTTCTGAGATGATCTTTCTGGATGCCAATGAAAATCCTTACGAGAATGGTGTAAACCGATATCCAGATCCACAGCAACGTAGTCTAAAGGCTATATTAGCAGAACAAAATGGAGTTTCTACAAAGAATATATTATTAGGAAACGGAAGTGATGAAGTCTTAGATCTTTTGTTTCGTGCTTTTTGTGAACCTAAAGTGGACAACATTATTACATTACCACCAACATACGGAATGTATAAGGTGTTGGCAAACATTAATAACATTAGAGAAAAGGAAGTTTTGTTAACCAAAAATTTTGAACCTAATGTCTCTGAAATTCTGGAAGCAATTGATGCTACTACTAAAATTATCTTTTTATGTTCTCCAAATAACCCAACAGGTAATTCTTTCTCAGAAGAAAATATCATTAAAATTTTAGAAAATTTTGAAGGCTTAGTTGTTATCGATGAAGCATATATCGATTTTTCTGCAAAAGAAAGTTGGATCAATAAAATAGAGATGTATCCAAATCTTATCATTACACAGACATTGTCTAAAGCTTATGGTATGGCAGGTATTAGACTGGGATTATGTTATGCTTCAGAAGAAATTATCAGTGTGCTGAATAAAATCAAACCGCCTTATAATGTAAATGAACTTACTCAGAAAAGAGCATTGGATCGAGTAATGGATGTGGTAACCGTAAAAAGAGAAGTCGCTAGTATTTTAGAAGAAAGAGAAAAAATGATTACTTCTTTAGAAGCTATTTCTTTCATAAAAGAGGTATATAAAACAGATGCTAATTTTGTTTTAGTTAAAGTAGATGATGCAAATAAAAGGTATGATCAATTGCTTAAAGAAGGTATTGTAATACGTAATAGAACAACGCAACCTCTTTGTGAAAATACATTACGATTAACAGTGGGAACTTCAGAAGAGAATATAGCTTTATTAACAAAAATGACTACAATAGATAAAAATAGCCCCAATTAAAAACTTTAAATAATGAATAAAATTACATTAAAAACGCTGATACTGGCTTTATTGTTATTATCTAATCTAAACCTTTGGTCTCAGGAAGAAGCTTCGAATGAAGAGACCGTAAATATGGATGAACTGTTGTTACAGTTTCAAAAATATAAGGATAGTATCGATAAGACATTTAATTATCAAACCGGGGATGTGATGTTGGGAGATAATTTAGCACTTCTTAATGTTCCTGAAGGGTATAGGTTTTTAGATAAAGAACAAGCGAATTATGTTTTGACAGATTTATGGGGGAATCCATCAAACGGAGATTATGGATTGTTAGGGATGCTTGTAAAACAAGATGAATCTCCAGTGGATGTATCTTACGCTGTAGAGGTTTCATATTCAGAAGAAGGATATATAGAAGATGATGATGCAGAAGACATTGATTATGACGAATTGTTAGTAGGTATGCAGGATGATGCTAAAAATTCGAATCCAGAAAGAGTAAAACAAGGATATCCCACAATTAATTTGGTTGGATGGGCTTCAGCACCTTTTTACGATCAACAAAACAAAAAATTGCATTGGGCGCAAGAATATAAATTTGGAGAGGATGATGAAAATACATTAAACTATAATATAAGAGTTCTTGGGCGCAAAGGATATATCAATTTAAATGTAATAGGAGATATGGAGGTTCTTGATGATGTAAAGAATAACTTGGATCCAATATTAGCAAGTGTAGAGTTTAAAGAAGGGAATAGATATGCAGATTTTAATCCTGATTTGGATGAAGTAGCAGCTTATGGTATAGGAGGGCTTATAGCTGGAAAAGTATTAGCAAAAGCAGGATTTTTTGCACTGATTTTAAAATTCTGGAAATTTATTGCTTTAGGAATTGGAGGAGTTTTTATGGCTTTTAAAAATAAATTGTTTGGAAAAAAAGAGGCATAAATGGTCTCTACAATGAATAAGATTATGAAAAAGAAGGTATTATTTATAGATCGTGACGGGACCTTGGTTTTAGAACCGCCTGTAGATTATCAATTAGATAGTTTAGAGAAATTAGAGTTCTACCCAAAAGTTTTTCAATACATGGCTAAAATCGCGAATGAATTGGATTATGAATTGGTTATGGTAACTAATCAGGACGGATTAGGAACGGATTCCTTTCCGGAAGATACGTTTTGGCCAGCTCATAATAAAGTGATGACAGCATTCGAAAAAGAAGGTGTTGTATTTAAGGCGGTTCATATTGATAAAACATTTCCCCACGAAAATGCAGATACGAGAAAACCTAAAACAGGTTTGTTAACTCAGTATTTTGATAAAGAAAAGTATGATCTAGAAAATTCATTTGTTTTAGGAGATCGGATTACGGATATGGAATTAGCAAAAAACCTTGGAGCTAAAGGAATTTTTCTATCCGAAGATCCGCAACTTGGAGCAGATGAAATAGAAGCTGATACAGCAGCTATTAATGAAAGTATTGCGTTAACATCTACAGATTGGAAAGAGATTTATGAATTTTTAAAGTTAGAAGACCGAGTAGCTGAAATTACAAGAAACACAAACGAAACCAAAATTTATATTAAGCTTAATTTAGACGGTTCTGGTAAAAATAATATCTCTACAGGCTTACATTTCTTTGATCATATGTTAGATCAGATTGGCCGTCACGGTGCGATGGATTTAACTGTTCAGGTAGATGGAGATTTACAAGTAGACGAACATCATACCATAGAAGATACAATGATTGCTTTAGGAGAATTGTTTCATAAAACTTTAGGTAATAAATTAGGAATCGAACGTTATGGATTTTGTTTGCCGATGGATGATTGCTTAGCGCAGGCTGCAGTGGATTTTGGAGGACGTCCTTGGTTAGTTTGGGATGCTGATTTTAAACGTGAGAAAATAGGTGATATGCCGACAGAAATGTTTTTTCACCTTTTTAAATCATTTACAGATGGTGCTAAGTGTAATTTAAATATTAAAGCAGAAGGAGATAATGAGCACCATAAAATAGAAGGCATATTTAAGGCATTTGCTAAAGCTATGAAGATGGCGGTAAAAAGAGATGCTAATAAAATGTTTTTACCAAGTACCAAAGGAATGTTATAATAAATAGTACGAGTAGTTAGTATTGAGTACAAAGTATTAAGTATAGAGTTTTATAGCCAAGAAAACATACTTAATGACGCGCTCAGTACTTTATAATAGTAATAAATAGGGCAGTTAATATTGAGCACAAAGTCTTTTGGTGACGAAGAAAAATATACTTAATACTTTGTACTCAATACTTAATACTAATTATAAAAATGAAAATAGTAATCATAAATTACGGAGCAGGAAATATTCAATCAATCAAATTTGCAATTCAGCGATTGGGATATGAAGCGATTTTAAGTGATGATCCCGATGAAATTAGAGCTGCGGATAAAGTTATTTTTCCTGGTGTTGGAGAGGCGAGTAGTGCTATGAAAAAATTGAGAGCATCTGGTTTAGATACTTTAGTGCCAAATTTAAAACAACCTGTATTAGGTATTTGTTTAGGAATGCAGTTAATGTGCAACTATACAGAAGAAGGTAAAACAGAGGGGTTAGGTATTTTCCATACAGATGTAGTAAGGTTTAATCATGGCGTAAAAGTTCCACAAATTGGTTGGAATCAAATAGAGTCTTTAAAATCTCCGTTGTTCGATGGAGTAGCAGAAAAAGAGCATATCTATTTAGTTCATAGTTATTATGCTCCTATAATAGAAGAAACTATTGCGCAATCTACTTATGGAGTAACTTATAGTACAGCTTTACAGAAAGAAAATTTCTACGGAACTCAATTTCATCCAGAAAAGAGTAGTGATGCAGGCGAAAAAATTCTTCAGAATTTTCTTAGTATTAAGTAAAGAGTATAAAGTACTTGGAAGTGTTCCAAAGAATTAGTATAAATAATGAATAAATATCAAGAATTAAAAATATGGGATAAGGCAATGAACTTGGTGGAACAAGTCTACTCGCTAATGATGTTATTACCGGAAGAAGAAAAATTTGGTTTGGTGTCTCAGGTAAAAAAAAGTAGTGTTTCTATACCATCAAATATTGCTGAAGGAGCTGGAAGAAACTCAAGTAAAGAGTTTATTCGTTTCTTGAGCATAGCGAATGGATCAACAACTGAACTTGAAACTCAATTAATTTTAATTGTAAGGTTAAAATTTGTTTCAGAAGAAAAAGTAGAAGAATTATTAAAATTGTGTACAGAAATTAAGAAGATGAATTATTCACTTCAAAAAAGTATTGAAAGAACTTAATACCTTATACTAAATACTTATTACTTGAAAATATGAGAATAATACCTGCAATAGATATCATAGACGGGAAATGTGTTAGACTCTCCAAAGGAGATTATGATACTAAGAAAATATATAACGAAAACCCACTAGAGGTAGCTAAGGAATTTGAAGACCACGGAATTCAATATTTACATTTAGTAGATTTAGACGGAGCAAAGTCTAAACATATTGTAAATCATAAGGTGTTAGAACAAATAGCGTCTAAAACAAACTTAAAAATTGATTTTGGAGGCGGTTTAAAAACCGATGAAGATTTAAAAATAGCTTTTAATAGTGGTGCAAATCAAATTACTGGTGGCAGTATTGCTGTAAAGAATCCTGATATTTTTAAATCTTGGTTATCAAAATTTGGTAACAATAAGATTATTTTGGGAGCAGATGCACAAAATGAAAAGATTGCTGTCAGTGGTTGGTTAGAAGAAAGCGATAAAGAGTTGATTCCTTTTGTTAAAGAATACCAGAAAGAAGGAATTTCATATGTAATCTGTACAGATATTAGTAAAGATGGGATGTTAGAAGGACCTTCTTTTGATTTGTATAAAAAAATGTTGACAGAAATAAATGATATAAAGCTAATTGCTTCCGGCGGCATTTCAACTTTTGATGAATTACCAAAATTGGCTGAATTAGGATCCGAAGGAACTATCATTGGAAAAGCTATTTATGAAAATCGAATAAGCTTGAAACAACTAGAAAAGTATATTTTAGAAAGCTAAAGTAAATATGAGACTTCACAGGTTTTGAAACTCCTGAAGTCTGAAAGAAATAAAGACATGAATCAAGAAATAGCTCAAGAGTTTAAAGAACAAGTCATCTATAGATTAGATGAAAGCGTTAGGATGATTGCTATCAGTTTTGATCAACTGTCTGAAGATGAAATTTGGAAGCGGTTTAATGAATCTTCTAATAGTATTGGAAATTTAATACTCCATCTTTGTGGTAATATTACTCAATATGCTGTAGCTTCTTTAGGAGGTTTAGAAGATAAACGAGATAGAGATGCAGAGTTTGAAGCTATGGATGGTTTTTCTAAAGCACAGTTGTTATCAAAACTAAAGAACACGGTTAAGCAAGCGCAGGAAATTCTATCAGACTGTTCTATTTTAGAATTAATGAGAAAAAGAGAGGTTCAAGGGTTTACTTTTTCTGGAATAGGTATAGCGATTCATGTAACGGAACATTTATCATATCATACAGGACAGATAGCTTTTTGGACAAAACAATTAAAAAACAAAGATTTAGGTTTTTATGATGGTATAGATCTGAATATTAAAAACGAATAAGTACTTAGTACTGAGTTAAGAGTACATTAACTAACAACCATAAACTATTAACAAAGAAATGCTTACAAAAAGAATTGTACCCTGTTTAGATATCAAGAATGGCAGAACGGTAAAAGGAGTCAATTTTGTAGACTTAAGAGATGCTGGAGATCCTGTAGAGTTAGCTGATGCGTATTCTAAAGCAGGAGCCGATGAACTAGTTTTTTTAGATATTTCTGCTACTGAAGAAAGAAGAAAAACATTAGCAGATCTAGTGCTTCGAGTTGCGGAAAAAGTGAATATACCTTTTACAGTTGGTGGTGGAATTTCATCAATAGAAGATGTAGATATATTACTTCAGAACGGAGCAGATAAAGTTTCTGTGAATTCATCTGCGGTGAAAAATCCACAGCTTATCAATGATTTAGCAGGAAAATTCGGAAGTCAATGCATTACTGTTGCCATAGATGCTAAACAGATTGATGGAAAGTGGATAGTACATTTAGTAGGAGGGAAAGTGCCGACTGAGCTTGATCTATTTGATTGGGCAAAAGAAGTAGAAGAAAGAGGTGCCGGAGAAATATTATTTACCTCAATGGATAATGATGGAACCAAAGATGGTTTTGCAAATAAAGCACTAGCTAAGTTATCAAATGAGTTGAATATTCCAATAATAGCTTCTGGTGGAGCTGGAAATATGCAACATTTTGTAGATACTTTTAAAGAAGGAAAGGCAGATGCAGCTTTGGCGGCAAGTGTTTTTCATTTTAAAGAAATAGAAATTAAAGATTTGAAAGAGGAATTAAAAGCGAACAAAATTCCGGTAAGATTATAATAATATAAGTTTTTGGCAAATTCAGACTGATGGATTTTTTCCTGTCACACTGAACTTGTCGAAGTGTATAAGAAACAACTATGGAAATAAACTTCGATAAAAATAATGATGGATTGGTTCCTGCAATAATTCAGGATGCAACTACCAAGAATGTTTTAATGTTAGGGTATATGAATGAAGAAGCCTATCAAAAAACAGTAGAAACAAGGAAAGTTACTTTTTTTAGTAGAACTAAAAATAGATTATGGACCAAAGGAGAAGAGAGTGGTAACTTTTTGAACTTAGTAAATATTAAAAACGATTGTGATCAAGATAGCTTATTGATTTCAGTGAATCCTGTAGGGCCAACTTGTCATAAAGGATCTGATACTTGCTGGAATGGTGTTAATGACCAATCTTTTGGTTTTTTAACAGAATTGGAAGACACCATACAAAATAGAAAGGAGAATCAAGATGATGAAAAATCTTATGTAGCTTCTTTATTTAGAAAAGGAATTAACAAAGTAGCTCAAAAAGTAGGAGAAGAAGCTGTAGAAGTAGTTATAGAAGCTAAAGATGATAATGATGATTTATTTCTAAGCGAAAGTGCTGACTTACTTTTTCATTACCTGATTTTATTACAAGCCAAAGGATATAAACTAAATGATATTGTAGAGGTTTTAAAATCAAGAGGTTAGTCGATTTGATTGAGTGATCAATGATGCCCTTTTTATCTATGAATAGCTGATTTTTAACATAATTTTATATTTTTGACGTTTTTTTCTGATTCTGAATAAATTATTTCATTCAGATGGGTAACAAATAGCAGAATTATGACACTTACATATAAACTAATAAACTTTGAAAGGATATAAAACAGAACTACTATTCATTTTACTACTATTATTTGGAAGCTTTGGAGAGGTTGTATCTCAATGCAATCAAACTCAAGTAATATCAATATGTAATATGGAAACCATCGATTTTGATATCGATGGCGTACCCGATGGTATCATTAATTTGTATACTGAAACAGGAACTACTACCGCAAATGGTGTTTGGTCTACAACAGCTAATATTTCCGTTGTTTTGGATGAAGCTACAGGAAGTTTACCAACTTGGGAATTACGGGATGCTTCAGAGAGTGTAACGGACTATCAATTTATATTATCAAGTCCCGATTGTGGCGATGATCCTGTTTTAGTTGTGAGTCTTATTTTGGGCCCTTATTCTGGTACTGCACTACCACCTGATGATGATGATATTAATTACTATATCTGTGAAACTGATGGACAATTAAATCTTGATACAGTTTTAGTAACTAATAGCGTAACACCTGGAGCTCATATAAATGGATTTTGGACTTTAACAGGAAATAATCCAGACGGAGGCTCTGTATCAGGAAATATTTTTACAGGAGGACCTGTAGAATATCAACCAGGACTTCCAAGAGTGGATCAGAATGTATATGAAATAAGCTATGTTGTTCCAGGAATAGCTCCTTGTGATTTGAGCACTCAGACAACCATAAGAGTATCTGTAGTAAGACAGGTAGATGCTGGTATACCAGATAATCAATCAATTTGTGAAAGTAGTATTCTTGCTGGAGATTGGGATGCCGATTTAAATGTAAGAGACTTTTTAGAAGGAGAGGATATTGAAGGCTATTGGATTGAAGAACAAAATGGAACCCCTGAGAATCTTACTGTAAATATAAAGGACTTATATAATGAACTCATAGATAATGGAAACAACTTAAGGTTTGGTTGTCGGTCTTATAGTTTTGGTTATATAGTAGAAAAACGATCTGTAGTGTGTAGCGATGCTAGTTCAGTGGTGACTTTCACGTTGTATGAAAAACTTAGACCTTTTCAGCAATCAGAATTTCCAGTAGTTTGCCCAGGTAAAATAGAGGAGCCTCCTGTAATTATAAATCTTTTTGATTTATTAGAGTTTACCCTAGACTTTGAGTATAAGAATAATGTCTCTACTCATTGGGAGTTTGTTTCTGGACCAAGTAATTTGGGCTTGGTTTCTAAAAGAAGTGAAGAGATTACAGATCCTGCACTATTAAGATGTGTAGCGGATCCCGCAATTACCAATGATGATTTACTACCACCTTATTACGATGCTAACGGAGCTATTAGAACCAATGGAGCGAGACCTGGAGAATATAGGTTTAGATATTATGTATGTTCCAGCATTGTAGGATGTGGAGGAAACTCATGTCCAGATTTAGAAGCAGAAGTGGTTTTACAAATTTTAGCAGAAGATCATGCAGGAGAAGATACTTCTGGATTAAGTTTCTGTATTGATCAGGGATCAGTTGATCTAAGAAGTTTATTAAGTACTAATGGAATTGATGATGTTGTAGAAACCGGTATTTGGACTAACCAAAATGGTGATCAAATTGATAATCTTTTTTTATTTCCAGATACACTAATACAATCACCGCAGGAGTTTACATTTACATATAGTACAGTGAGTGCCGATAATTGTTCAGATAGTGCGGATCTAACTTTTACAATTTATGAGAACGCTAATGCAGGAGCGGGAAGTGGAACTCCAATAACATTATGCTCTGATGATTTAACCGTTACTCTTTTTGATTTATTAGAAGATGATCCCGATACAACGGGTATTTGGACAGGTCCTTTCGGATATACTTCTCCCGATTATCTAGGTGTTTTTGATGCCTCGGATCTAACTTTACCGATTTTAGGACCTGGAGATTATGTATATACTGTAATGGGAAATGAAAGTTGTGTTAATTCGGATCAGGCTACTGTAACTATAGAAATTGTTGAACCCGTGGAAATAGGTAACGATAGAAGCGATTCTTTTTGTGAAATTGATGGACGAGTAAACTTATTTGCAATTCTGGATAATGATACTCCAAGAATCGGGAGTTTTCAGGATATTGAAAATACAGGTGCATTAACACCAGAAGGAGTTGTAGAATTTGATTTATTACCAAACCCAGATAATGAGGTTAATAAAATATATAATTTCAGATATGTAATTCCTAATACAGCTCCTTGCGATGAATCGTCTCTAAATGTAGAAGTACAAATTATAGATCTGCCAGAACCTAACGTTCCAGATCAGGAGTTTTGCATCCTGGATGCAAAAAGATTAGATGATATAGAAGTAGATGTCTTAAATTATAATTGGTACCCTACACTAGAAAGCGATATGCCGATTATTGATAATCCATTGCTGGTTGATAATCAAATTTATTATATAGCTACAGTCGATACGGATAATTGTGAATCCGAAAGAGTTACTGTTGCTATAAATATACTCAATATGGGGGAACGATTTTCTAATGGCGATATATGTTCTTTAGATTTTCAAGATGGAGTTTCTCCAGATGGGAATAACCAAAATGACACTTTTGAGTTATTTATAGAAGACGAGTTTAATATTCCTGTTGCTTTTCCTGATTTTGAGTTGAAAATTTATAATCGATATGGGGCCACTGTCTTCGAAGGTAATCGAAATACAGAGGAGTTTAGAGGAGAAAGTAATGTTTCCATACGATTAGGAGATGATCTCCCATCTGGTACTTATTTCTACATATTTACTCCCAATTTTGAAAATAACTTTCCTATTCAAGGAAGCTTTTACCTAAGCAGATAAACAATGAAATCACGATTAATTTTTAGTATAGCGATAGTTTTCTGTTCAGTATTATATGCACAACAGGATCCACAATATTCTCAATATATGTATAACATGAGCACCGTTAATCCAGCTTATGTTACGAACCAAAGCGGATTGATTTCTACAGGTTTATTATATAGAAAACAATGGACAGGAATCGATGGTTCCCCAGAAACGGCAAATGTTTTTGGGAATATTCCATTAAGTGAAAAGATTGAGTTAAGTGTTAATTATGTAAATGATAGAATTGGTGAAGCAATTAGTACCAATAACAATTTCTTTAATGTTGATTTTGCATATATCACCCGTATCTCTGATCGTTTTAAACTTTCTTATGGATTGAAAGCCGGAATTAATAGTTTTAAACTAGATGCTTCTGGGTCTGATGTAGCGGATGATCCCGCATTTGCCGATAATAACTCTCAACTACAACTTAATATTGGCGCGGGTTTATTTTTATTCTCTAATAATTTTTATGCAGGAATATCATCCCCTAATTTATTACCCAATGATGTAGCTGTGAATGGAATTGGAGTTTCTCAATCAAAAACACATTTATATGGAGTAACGGGTTTCGTATTTGATCTGGTAGATGAGGTTAAGCTAAAGCCATCTATGGTTATAAAACAAGTATTAGATTCTCCATTAACATTTGATATTTCATTGAATTCTTTGATTTATAATAAATTCGAATTAGGAATTTCATATCGCTATGAGGATGCTTTTATTGCACTAGCAGGTTTTAATATAACAAGAAATCTAAAAGTCGGATATTCATATGACTTTAGCACCAGCGAACTAAGTGGATATAATAATGGAAGCCACGAAATTATATTGTTATATAATTTTGACTTACTCAATTTTAGTAATAAATATACATCTCCAAGATTTTACTAGGCATGAAAACTAAAATAATACTCGTATTAATCTTATTGATTACACAGATTACTTTTTCTCAGAAAAAAAGTAGAGCAGATCGGTTTTTCGAAAAAGGGGATTATATTAATGCAGCATTGGGATATGAAGAAGAGTTAAACCAAAAAGGGTATGAGAAGCATATTCTTGAAAATATTGCTACCTCATATTATAATACCTTTCAGTTTAAAGAAGCATATAGATATCTTAAGATTTTGACTTCCGGGAAGTTTTATGGAAAGGATAAAACTTTTGATAATTCGTATAACTTTATGATGTATCAGGTGCTTTCTGCATTGGGTAAATATGAAAAAGCGGTTGATTTTCTAGCGGTATATAAAAAGAGTGATGAAACGGTCGAGTTGAATAAATCTAATGCTATAGTTATCATAGAAGCTTTTAAGCTTAAAGATGATGATTATACAATAAAATCTCTTGAATTTAATTCGAAAGCATCAGAATTTGGTGCCGTAAAACGAGATAGTATTATATATTTTACCTCAGATAGAAGTTCTAATGGTTTTATGAGTAAAAATTATAAATGGACGCACCGACCATTTTTGGATATATATACAGTAAAAGTTAATAAGGAAAATGCCACTGTTTCAGAGATAGAAACCATTTCAGGAGAAATTAATTCTAAGCTTCACGAAGGTAATTTTTGTTTTACTTCTGATGGTAATACTATTTATTTTTCAAAAAGTAATTCAGAGAAAGGAAAAAAGAAGTTTGACAGCTTGAGAAACAATTCAATTCATTTATATAAAGCCATAAAGGTTGATGGTTCTTGGCAGACTCCAGAAAAGTTAGCGTTTAATAATACTACCTATTCTATAGAGCATCCTTCTATTTCTGAGGATGATACAATGTTGTATTTTTCTTCTAATATGCCTGGAGGATACGGAGATTTCGATATTTATGTTACAAAAATTAATGTAGATGGAACTTATGGAGCACCAGTTAATCTTGGAGCTGTGGTAAATACCGTAAACAGGGAGCAATTTCCTTTTATTTCTAAAGAAGGACATCTGTTCTTTTCTTCTAATGGTCATTTGGGATTAGGAATGATGGATGTTTTTGTTTCAGAAGCAAAAGAAGGAACTTTTACCAAACCTATAAATCTGGGAGCACCGATCAATTCTAGTTACGATGATTTTTCTTTGACCTATTATGATGAAAATGATGGTTTTTTTGCTTCTAATAGAAAAAATAAAATAGAAGATGATATCTATTCTTTTTCACAGATTGGAGAGATATTTTTAAAGGAATACCAAGCAAGATTTGAAGTAAGAGAATTTGCTACAGATAATTATATTCCTAATGCTAGTGTGATTCTATATGATGCAGATAAGAAAACGGTTTATGAAAAAGAACTAGATTCTATAGCATCTTTTAATTTAAGTGTTTTTCCGGGGAAGTATGATTATAAAGCTTCTTCTAATGGATATGAATCTAAAATCAAGCCTATTTTGATCAAGGAAAAAGATGAGGAGACATATATTATTTATTTAGAAAAGAAGAAAGAACCTGTTATTGTTGAAAATTCTGAAAAAACTAAAACAAATGCTGTTAATACTTCTAAAGATAATACAAGAACGAAGAGTGAAGAGCTTACTGCAGAGGAACTCAGACTGAAGTTGCTTTCGGATAAGGTAGGCCCGCAGGTTATTGAAAAGAACGGTAAGCTCTATTTTGATCTTCCACCTATCTATTTTGATTATGATAAATGGAATATTAGAGCAGATTCTAAAAAAGTATTAGACGAGTTTGCACTAAAATTGGAGAAATATAAAACTGTTTATATTAAGATTGATTCCCATACAGATAGTAGAGGAACCGATTCTTACAATCAGGTTTTATCCGAAAAAAGAGCAGAATCTACACGTAATTATCTGGCATTAGTTGGATATGTGAATGCTAGAAGAATGCAATTTGAAGGGTTTGGAGAATCTTTGCCGCTAATTGATTGTGGTGATAAAATCTGTACCGAAGAAGAGCATCAAACAAATAGAAGAAGTGAGTTTGAAATTGTGAAATACTAAACAATTTGATATAATCCATAATACCTTGCTTTCTAATAAATTAAATTGTATTTTTGCACCCCTTTTTGGCGAGAAAGAGAATAAAAAAGGGATTAAAACAATTTAATTTAACGCTTCTGTATAAGTTTTCGTATTGATTCTCAAACAAGTACAGGATACAAATTTTATCTTCAATGTCTGAAGAAACAAAAAACACAGATGTTCAGGAAGTAGAGGCTCCTAAGGCAGCTCCAGCTGTATCTCCTCAACAAGAAAACCCTGAGCAATTTTTAAAAGATTTTAACTGGCACAACTACGAGGAAGGTATTGACCCAATCGAAGATTCAAAACTTGAAGAGTTTGAAAAGCTAGTTGCAGAAAATTTTGTTGACACCCTAAATGATGAAGTAGTTGATGGAACGGTAATTAATATTACTGATCGTGATGCTATCATTGACATTAATGCAAAGAGTGAAGGTGTTATTTCATTAAATGAATTTCGTTACAACCCAGACCTTAAAGTAGGTGATAAGGTTGAGGTATTAATTGATGTGCGTGAAGATGCTACTGGTCAATTAATTTTATCTCACCGTAAAGCACGTGTGATCAAGGCTTGGGATAGAGTAAATAATGCTCACGATACTGGCGAAATCGTAAACGGTTTTGTTAAGTGTAGAACTAAAGGTGGTATGATTGTAGACGTTTTCGGTATCGAAGCGTTCTTGCCAGGTTCTCAGATCGATGTGAAGCCTATTCGTGATTATGATGCTTATGTTGGTAAAACAATGGAATTTAAAGTGGTTAAGATTAACCACGAATTCAAAAACGTTGTAGTATCTCATAAAGCACTTATCGAAGCTGATATCGAAGAGCAGAAGAAAGAGATTATCGGTCAATTAGAAAAAGGTCAAGTATTAGAAGGTACTGTTAAGAATGTTACTTCTTACGGTGTATTCGTTGATCTTGGAGGAGTTGATGGACTTATTCACATTACAGACCTTTCTTGGTCTAGAATCAATCATCCAAATGAGATCGTTGAGCTTGATCAGAAATTAAACGTAGTAATCTTAGACTTTGATGAGGCTAAGACTCGTATCCAATTAGGTCTTAAGCAGTTGAAACCACATCCGTGGGAAGCTCTTAACAACGAACTTAAAGTTGGAGACAAAGTAAAAGGTAAAGTAGTCGTTATTGCTGATTATGGTGCATTTATCGAAGTTGAAGAAGGAGTAGAAGGATTGATCCACGTTTCAGAAATGTCTTGGTCAACTCATTTACGTTCTGCACAAGATTTCGTAAAGGTTGGAGATGAAGTAGAGGCTATAATTCTTACTCTAGATAGAGAAGAGCGTAAAATGTCTCTTGGTGTTAAGCAATTAACTCCAGACCCTTGGACTGATATTACAACTAAATATCCTGTAGGTTCTAAACACACAGGTATCGTTCGTAACTTTACTAACTTTGGAGTATTTGTAGAGTTAGAAGAAGGTATTGACGGATTAATTTATATCTCTGATCTTTCTTGGACTAAGAAAATCAAGCACCCATCAGACTTTACTAATGTTGGTGATAAACTTGATGTTGTAGTTCTTGAGTTAGATGTAGAAGGACGTAAATTAAGTCTTGGACACAAACAAACTGAGGATAATCCTTGGGATAAGTATGAAAAAGAGTTTGCTGTTGGAACTAAGCACACGAACACCATTACTGAGATTGTAGACAAAGGTGCTACTATCGATTTTAATGAAGATATCGTTGCTTTCGTACCATCTCGTCATCTAGAAAAAGAAGATGGTAAGAAGCTTACTAAAGGTGATGAAGCAGAATTCCAAATCATTGAGTTCAATAAAGAATTCAAAAGAGTTGTAGCTTCTCATACTGCTTTATTCAAAGAAGAAGAAGCTAAGATTGTTAAGCAAGCTGCTAAGAAAGCTGCTGCTAGTAACTCAGAGAAAACCACTCTTGGTGATATCGACGCATTAGCAGATCTTAAAGCTAAGATGGAAAAAGGAGGTAACTAAATCTCTTAATTTCAATATATAATGAAAGACCGTTCGTAAGAACGGTCTTTTTTTTGTTTATGTATTCTAGTATAGTATTCGATATAATGAAAATATAATTGTTAAAACTTATATAGATCCACTGATGTAATAACTCTAAATTTTATTACTTTTGTATACCAAATATCCATTTGGAGATTATGAGTCAAAAATTACTACTTAGTGCAAAAGAGATAGATATTATTCTGCACCGTTTGGCTTGTCAATTAATAGAGAATCATACTCATTTTGAAGATACCGTTCTCGTAGGTGTTCAGCCAAGAGGTATCTTTTTAGCAGACAGAATAAAAAATATTTTAGTAGAGGATTATGATCTTTCCGACGTTAAAATGGGGTATCTAGATATTACATTTTATCGCGATGATTTCAGAAGAGGTGAAAAAACTTTGGAAGCTAATAAAACACATATCGATTTTACTGTAGAAGATAAACGTGTAGTTTTTATTGATGATGTTTTGTATACTGGAAGAAGTATTCGATCCGCATTAACAGCAATACAATCTTTTGGAAGACCCAGAGAAATAGAGTTGCTTACGTTAATTGACAGACGTTTTAGCAGACATTTACCAATACAGCCTAATTATCGTGGAAGACAAGTGGATGCTATTAATCAAGAAAAAGTAAAAGTACATTGGTTGGAAAATGGTGGAGAAGATGCTGTATATTTAATAAATAATTAAAGTTAAATAATTTCTGAAATGCTATCAAAAACATTTTGGGAGTATAATAAGAATATAAACGAATGAGCGAATTAAGTGTAAATCACTTACTAGGAATTAAGTATCTTAAAAAAGAAGATATAAATCTCATTTTTGAAACTGCTGATCATTTTAAGGAAGTAATCAATAGACCAATAAAAAAAGTTCCTTCGCTTAGAGATATAACGATTGCTAACCTGTTTTTTGAAAATAGCACAAGAACACGGTTGTCATTTGAACTTGCTGAAAAAAGATTGTCTGCAGATGTTATTAATTTTTCTGCGGCGTCATCTTCGGTTAAAAAAGGAGAAACTCTCATTGATACTGTTAATAATATCCTTTCTATGAAAGTGGATATGGTTGTGATGAGGCACCCAAATCCGGGAGCGGGAGTTTTTCTTTCTAAGCATGTAAACGCGAGTATTGTAAACGCAGGGGATGGAGCTCATGAGCATCCAACTCAAGCTTTGTTAGACTCATATTCTATACGAGAAAAATTAGGAGAAATACAGGGAAAGAAAGTAGTTATTGTTGGAGATATTTTACACTCTAGAGTGGCATTATCAAATATTTTCGCGCTTAAATTGCAAGGAGCAGAGGTAAAAGTATGCGGCCCGAAAACTTTAATACCAAAATATATAGAAAAACTTGGGGTTACAGTAGAAACGGATCTTACTAAAGCGTTACAATGGTGTGATGTTGCTAATATGTTACGAGTTCAAAATGAACGTATGGAAATAAGTTATTTTCCATCTACTCGAGAGTATACCCAGCAATTTGGAGTAAATAAGAGGCTATTAGATAGCCTTGATAAAGAGATTGTAATAATGCATCCGGGACCTATCAATCGTGGCGTAGAAATCACGAGTGATGTTGCTGATTCTAAGCAAGCCATAATATTAGATCAGGTGCAGAACGGAGTAGCAGTGAGGATGGCAGTTATTTATCTTTTAGCTTCAAAAATAAAACAATAGACTTATGATATTTAATAAAGAAGGTGCAACAACTATAATTACACAAGAAAAAGCTACGGTAGTAGATTTTGTAAAAGGAATTGAGGATAAATACGAATCATTGAAAAATGATAATATTGTGGCTAATCTTTTTTCATTGAAAGAGTTATCCGTAAGCGATATTAATGAATTCCTGAGAGTTTCTAAAAAGCATAAGACTAATAAACGCTCGTTTGTTATTGTGACTGATAAGGTGTCATATGATGAAACTCCTAAAGAGATAACTATTGTTCCAACTTTGATAGAAGCTTTAGACTTGATCGAAATGGAAGAAATAGAAAGAGATTTAGATTTTTAATTTTTTTTCTTTGTTCTGTAATTTTTAATTCTTTTTTACGTCCTAATACTTATGAATAAATTCGCCCCATTTATTCTTGTGTTTATGTTTATATTTTCTGGTACTACTTATGCACAAGATTGGAAATATGATTTTGATGAAGCAAAAACTTTAGCAAGAGAAAAAGATCAAAATATTGTTTTACTTTTTACCGGATCCGATTGGTGTCCTCCTTGTATAAAATTAGAAAGGAAGATATTCTCTGATCCAGAATTTAATAAATTTGCAAATCAAAATTTTGTTTGGGTAAAAGCGGATTTTCCTAAGCGTAAAAAAAATAGATTATCAGAAATTCAGCAACAGAAGAATATAGAGCTTGCGGAACGGTACAATAAAAAAATGGTGTTTCCGGTTATTTTGGTAATTGATAAAGAAGGGAAAGTTCTTGGTGCGACTGGATATAGAAAAATGTCAGCAAAACGCTATATAGAATTACTTACTACTTTTAATTCTTTTGGAAGCTGAGATTGATTAATATATAAGATTAGAGTATCTTCACGCTCTTTTAAATTAAGAAGTAAAGACAATTGAAAGTAACAATTTTAGGCTGCTATTCGGCAACACCCAGAACGTTTACGAACCCAACTTCTCAGGTATTAGAAATAAATAATCACATTTTTCTTATCGACTGTGGAGAAGGTACTCAGGTGGAACTTAGAAGAAATAAGGTAAAGTTCTCCAGGATCAATCATATTTTTATTTCTCACCTTCATGGAGACCATTTTTTCGGTTTAGTTGGTTTGGTTTCTACTTTTAGGATGCTAAATAGAGAAAATCCACTTCATATATATGGGCCAAAGGGGATAAAAGAAGCGATTACATTACAATTAAAGCTTTCTAATTCTTGGACTGATTACCCTTTGCATTTTCATGAATTAACTAGTTCAAATTCCGAGTTAGTGTATGAGGATGATAAGGTAACTGTGCATACAATCCCACTTCAGCATCGTATTTATTGTAATGGTTTTTTATTTCAAGAAAAGCCAGGAGATAGAAAACTAGTAATGAATAAGGTGCTTAATTATGATATTGATAAAGCATATTATAAGTCTATAAAGAAAGGTAAGGATGCGATATTAAACGATGGGAGCGTGATATCAAACGCAGAATTAACTGAGGACCCTACACCTGTTAAAAGTTATGCTTTTTGTAGTGACACTAGATATGATGAAGGTAAAATCCCTTTAATTAATGAAGTCACTGTTTTGTATCATGAGTCTACATTTTTAGAGAGTCATAAACATTTATGCCATAGAACTGGACATAGTACTGCTATCGAAGCAGCGACCATTGCGAAAAAGGCTAATGCAAAAAACTTGATTTTAGGCCATTATTCTACAAGGTATGATAATATTGAACAATTTAAAGACGAAGCTTTAACAGTTTTTGAAAATGTTGAAGTAGGGGATGATGGTAAAGTTTTCACTTTTTAATTATAAAATTCTTAGTTTTTAAAATTAACCTTTAATAAAAGTAGGGTATTTTTAAGGTAATTTGTTCTTAATTAAAGATAACAGAGTGTATCGAATAATATTTTAAACAAATCACCAATGAAAAAGGCATTATTCTATTTTTTACTTTTTTTGATTTCCAATTTAGGCTTTAGTCAACAACAAAAATATATTCCGGGAGAAGTTCTGGTTAAACTTCAAAAAGATTATTCTTCTAAATCTTTTTTACAAGACTTTAGGAAGTCAAGTACACAATTGAGTAATCCAGTTTTAGTTTCAAAATCATTAAATATTTGGAAATACAGTTTTGATTCGAATGCAGTAAAAATGGAAGATGTTTTAAAAAGTGTATCACGAAATAAAAATACACTGATCGTTCAAGTAAATCATATTATTGAAAAGAGAGCAACTATGCCTGATGATACTCGTTATGATAGACAATGGCAATATTTTCAAGAAAATGACAAGGATATCGATGCAGATGAAGCTTGGGATATTACAACCGGGGGCACAACTGCTAACGGTCATGAAATAGTGGTTGCAGTTATTGATGATGGGATCCAATTTGATCACCCAGATCTGCAAGGTAATATTTGGATGAATTCACAAGAAATAGCAGGAAACAATATTGATGATGATGGGAATGGATATGTGGATGACGTAAAAGGATGGAATACTGCGACTAATGACGATAATGTTGGGGATTTGGGACACGGAACCCCAGTTAGTGGAATAATAGGAGCAAAAGGAAATAATAATCTTGGAGTAGCTGGAGTGAATTGGGATGTGAAAATAATGGCTATAGATGGAGGGACAGGTGTTGAAGAAGAAGTTATCAGAGCGTATTCTTATATATTAGACAATAGAAAATTATATAATGAGACCAATGGAGAAAAAGGCGCTTTTGTAGTTGCTACAAATGCTTCTTGGGGAGTTGATTTTGGTCAACCGGAAGATGCTCCATTATGGTGTGCATTATATGATGAGTTAGGACAGCATGGGATTTTGAATGCTGGCGCAACAATTAATGATAATCAGAATATAGATATTGTAGGAGATTTGCCAACAGCTTGCCCTAGTGATTTTCTGATTTCAGTTACTAATATGAATCAAGATGACGAAAAAGTTAGATTCGCAGGTTTTGGAAAAACTACTATTGATCTTGGTGCACACGGTGAAAATGCGTACACAATAACTTCTGGAAGCGGTTATGGGGGATTTGGAGGTACTTCTGGAGCAACACCTCACGTTGCAGGCGCTATAGCTTTATTGTATGCCGCTCCTAGTAATACATTTGCAGAATTGGCAATAAGTAATCCAAAAGAAGCAGCAATGAAAGTGCGTGGTTATATTTTAGATAATGTTGACCCAAATACTAGTTTAGAGGATATAACGACTACTGGTGGTCGATTAAACCTGTTTAAAAGTTTACAGGCATTGATGAATGATCAAGTACTCTCTATAGATGATCTTCCTAGTCAATCTAATCATGAATTTTTATTATACCCAAATCCCGCACAGGACATAGTACAGTTTAAAACTAATTCTGATATAAAGATTAAGTCGGTATCTGTTTATACGACTACAGGAAAATTGGCAAATAAATTTAATGATGTTACTTCGTCAATGGATGTTTCTGATTTAAGTAGTGGCTTATATATTGTAAGATATGAAGTAGCGAGTACTAACTCCTTGTATCATACGATGCTGTTAAAAAGATAGTATAGTTTTAAATAAAGAATCAGAACTGTTGTTTTTGGTTCTTCATTTAAATCAAAAATTGTATACCTTTACAGTATTGTTTATTTAATTAAATACTCTTTTTCTAATGAATAGGGATCTTACGGCTTATAGAAAATCTTATGATAAAAAGGCATTGGAAGAAAGCGAGTTGCCCGAATCTCCTGTTCAGTTGTTTTCTAGTTGGTTTAAAGAGGTTGAAGAAGCTGGCGGAGTAGAAGAAGCAAACGCCATGACGCTAACTACCTTTGGTTTAGATGGTTTTCCTAAGGCAAGAATCGTTTTATTAAAACAGTTCGATAATGATGGATTTGTGTTTTATACTAATTATCAATCCGAAAAGGGAAAAGCTATTGCCAATGATAATAAAGTTTGTATTTCCTTTTTCTGGCCGAATTTAGAGCGACAGGTTATAATTAAAGGAGAGGTCGATAAGATATCTGAAGAAGGAAGTAATGACTATTTTCAATCTCGTCCTAGAGGAAGTCAATTAGGTGCTTGGGCGTCTGATCAGAGCCATGTTGTTGAGTCACGTGAAATTTTAGAAGAAAAACTAGCTTCATTAGAAAAGAAGTATCAAGATAAGGAAATACCAAAGCCTGATTTCTGGGGAGGTTTCTGTGTAAAACCAATCGAATTTGAATTTTGGCAAGGTAGACCTAATAGATTACATGATAGAATTAGGTATGTTGCTAAAAAAAATACTTGGAAAAGAGAAAGATTGTCACCTTAAACAAATGATCATTCCATTATAACAAAGTTAGACCTTCTGTTCTTGCGATATTCATCTTCTTCACAATCCTGTCCATCAAGACAGTTATTCACAGGTCTTGTTTCTCCAAACCCTCTATAAGAAAGTATTCTGTTTTCAGAAATATCTTGATCAACTAAATACCTAAATATAGACTCCGCTCTTTTTTGTGATAATACTAAGTTATAATCAGTATCTCCACGACTATCAGAGTGTGTTTCTATTTTGATAATCATATCAGGATATTCCTGTTTCATTAATGATACTACCTTGTCAAGCTCTACAATTGCTCTTTCAGTAATATCCCATTTATCAAATTCAAAATAAATTTCATTTAATTTGATTAGGTCATTTAGAGTTTTATTTAATTCTATATCAGATGTTAATCCGGATGTTGGATCTTGTTCCGTTTTAACTACATCATCATTATTGATTCCAGTACTTTCTGTATTTTCTGATTTGTTTGATGTGTTTAATTCTACAAGATTTTTATCCAATTCTTTTGTTCTGTCCACAAAATTAGTATTGGCATTAGGGCAATTTAAGCCACTCATATCAACAGCTAACTTAAGTTGGTAATAATCTGGAAGATTACATTTATTCATGTAATTATAACCTTTAGAATATTTTTTAGTATCATTAAAAGAACCATTAAACTCTGCAATAACCGGTTGATCTAAAATAGTAACCTCACCTGTTTCATTTATTAGATCACAACTAGTATTTACTTTAATTGCATATCTAATCTCAAAAGGCTCGCTATCAATTTTTACCATTTTGTTTGGTATCGAAAAACTCAACGTTCTGGAAGGTTTATCGTAGGATACTTTAATTCTTTTAGAAGGAAGCACAACAGACTCCTCAGCGAATAGTACATTTTCTGGAAGTATGTCCTTTATAACTGTGTTCTTTGCATCGTCATTACCATCATTATTAATAGTTAGACTGTAAATTATATCCTGATCAGGTGCCACCATATCGTTAGGAAAAACAAAGCTATTGTCAGTATAACGCGATCTTTTTATGATTTGAATAGCTGGTTCGTATATTTCCACACTAAAAGCTACCGCCATAACAGAATATCCATCATTATCTGTAAGTAATCGAAAGCTTGATTTTGTTTGATTGTTACCGATTATACTATTTCTTGGGTTTTTTATATCAAATAGGTCAGCATCATACCCCAATGTGTTTTGACTGGCAGGAACTCTGGATGTAATATTTTTTCCGTTTTCCGTTATATTAGCGTTAAAGAAATTGTTCATGGGATTTGTATTGTCCGTAATTCCTTTGTACTTATTCGTTTCATTAGACATTACCTGAAAACGATCTCCTCGTATTCCTTTATCTCCTTCATAAGAAATCACCCCGATTTTTCCGTGTACAGCTCCTTCTGGAATCGTTTGGAAGTTATCAAAAGAAAACTCTACAGGTTTAGCTTTGGAGTCAATATTTACAAAACCATCATAGACATAAAAACGTTTTCTAGGTTTTGAAGTATCTTCATAAATAACAACCATTGTCCAGCCACCTGCTAAACCATTTCCAAGAGCGGCATCATCATTAATCTCTGATGTTGTAGCTGGAATATTGGCTACAGTGTATGTTCCTGTTGGATCTTCAAGATTCATAATCTGATCAGTAATATCCTTATAACAGGAGTATTGCTTGAACAAGGATTTAGAATCATTATAGTAGTCATGAATTACAGTAGCATCTGTAATAGGGGTATAAGATTCATTACCAGGATATTTAATTTTTATTGAAGTAATATCGTTTTCTCTGTTTTCGTCTGCATAAGCGGCAGTCCAATATAAGCCTACATGCTTAATGGAAGCACAACCAGAAGTAATATCTAAATCCGCACTACTAGAGTTAAAAGTAGATGGATCATTATCTATATCTATAAAGCCCATTCTAAATTGATTATTTAACCCGCCATTGTTATAGCTCTTATTTGGGTTAAAAACATCAGTCCCATCATCATTACTTACTTTTCCTAAAATAGTATTAGAAACGAACTTAAAATCTCCTTTAATGGTAAATTCAGTTCTTTTTTCAAGAGGCACTTCAACCTGACCATATATATTAAACGAAAAATATAGTATAGCAATGACAAGGCTAAAATTCACCTTTTTAAAATCTATTATTTGTCTACAAATTTTCTCCACTTTTCCTTATTTAATCCCTATAGGTTAACTTAAATTTTGTTCTTAAATTGTATCTAATTAGTTAGGGTACTTGTCTTCATTTTAAGGGGAAACCGTAGGTAAATTTAAATTTTAACATTTGATTATGTAAGTAAAAATTGTTCTTTTCGATATAAAATACAGTTTCATCGATTAAATGCACTTAATTATTTAACTCATTTTCATTGAATTAGCGATTTTTTTTCACAATAAATTATGATATGATCTATATCTAATTAACTTAATCTGAAATATTTTTTTGATGAGACGTTTTTTTATTATCGAGGAGTTTTTTTTATGATATAATACTTAGAATTGTAAATGCTTATTCTTAAACTTGCGTATATATAATTTATATTGTTTAAAATAATCCTGAGGCATGAAAACTTTGTACATTATTAGACACGCTAAATCTTCTTGGGAATTTGATTTAGAAGACCACGAAAGACCTCTTAATAAAAGAGGGTTAAATGATGCGGATTTAATTGGTAAAAGACTAAAAACCCTTGTTAATACTATAGATAAGGTAATAAGTAGTGATGCAGAAAGAGCAAAAACTACCGCAAAAATTATTTTAGGTAATCTTGATATTAACGAAAATGTATTCAGTTTAGAATCAAAACTTTATGATTTTAGCGGTCATCAGGTTATAGATGTAATAAAAAGTTGTGATAAGAATATTAATACCTTAATGATTTTTGGTCACAATCATGCATTTACATCTATAGCAAATCTTTATGGCAGTAAAGTAATAGATAACTTACCCACCGCGGGAGTCGTAGGTATTCAGTTTAATGTCGAAAATTGGAGTGATATAGAGGTAGGAAAAACCGTACTTACCCTATTTCCAAAGGAATTAAGATAAAGTTAAATGGTAGAAAATCAAGTTAATAAGTATATAAATAGGGAGTTAAGTTGGCTACAATTTAATGCTAGAGTATTACAAGAAGCATCTGATGATAGTGTGCCATTATTAGAAAGATTACGGTTTATAGGTATATTTTCAAATAATTTAGATGAATTTTTCAAGGTACGATATGCTGCAATTAAAAGAATAGATCTTGCCGGCCGTGATGGTAAGAATGTTCTTAAAGGTAAAACAGCGAGTGAATTGTTGGAACAGATTACTAAAATTGTAATCAAGCAACAGTCTGAAAGTTTAAAAACCATTAATTCTATTGGAGAAAAACTAAAAGAGCACGATATTTTTATCATTGATGAAAATCAAGTAACTACCGAACAAGATAGTTTCATACGTAGATATTTTGTCGATAAAGTTAGCCCTGCATTAGTAACTTATATATTAAATGACCTTGATAAGTTTCCACATCTTAAAGATAGTGTTGCTTACCTGGCGGTAAAATTAGTGCTAAAAGATAAGATACCTAAAGAAGGAACAATATCCAAGATATTACATCAAAAAACTAAAGAAAAAATTTATGCCTTAATCGAGATACCTAAGAACACAGATCGTTTTGTAGTATTACCAGAAAAAGATGGTAAGAAATACATTATTATATTGGATGACTTGATTAGGTACTGTATGCAAATTAACTTCAGTATTTTTGATTACATCAGTGCTTCTGCACATATGATTAAAATCACTAGAGATGCGCAGCTGGATTTTGATAACGATTTTAGTAAAAGTTTTATACAAAAAATTTCGAGTAGTGTAAAATCGAGAAGAGATGGAGAACCTGTAAGATTTGTTTATGATAAAACCATAGATAAGGATACCCTTAATTTTTTAATGGAAAAAATGGGTGTAGATAATGCAGATAGTATTATTCCTGGCGGTAGATATCACAATCGTAGGGATTATATGAATTTTCCTGATTTAGGTAAAAAAGAATTGGTATATCAACCCTTATTACCTTTAACTATCCCTGGTTTAAGTTTACAAGGTAGTTTGTTAGATAAAATTGCAAAAAAAGATTATTTGCAGTACACGCCTTATCACACCTTTTCTTATACCGTAAAATTTTTGAGAGAGTCGGCAATTGATCCAAAAGTGAAAACGATCAAAATTACTATCTATCGATTAGCGAGTATCTCGCATATTGCAAGTTCTTTAATTAATGCAGCAAAGAATGGAAAGAATGTGACTGTACAGATTGAGCTCCAGGCAAGATTTGATGAAGAGGCAAATATTGGATATGCAGAACAAATGCAAAGAGAAGGTGTAAACCTTATTTTCGGAGTTTCGGGCTTAAAAGTACATTGTAAAGCGTGTGTAATTGAGAGAGAAGAAAAAGGGAAATTAAAACGATATGGGTTCATAAGTACAGGGAATTTTAACGAATCTACCGCAAAAATATATACTGATTATACATTATTTACAACAAATGAAGCTATCCTAAAGGAAACAAATAAGGTATTTAAGTTTTTTGAAATTAATTATAAGGTAAGTAGGTATAAGCATTTGTTAGTTTCTCCGCATTATACTAGAAGTTCTTTGGTTAAGTTGATAGATAGTGAAATACAGAATAGTAAGGAAGGTAAGCCATCAGGTATTAAACTAAAATTAAATAGCCTTAGTGATTACTCAATGATTGATAAATTATATGAAGCAAGTAGAGCTGGAGTGAAGATTGATTTAATTATTCGAGGAATATGCTGCTTGATTCCGGGAATTCCTGGAATGAGCGAAAATATCAGGGCAATAAGTGTAATCGATAAGTTTTTGGAACATCCAAGACTTTTGATTTTTAAAAATGGCGGAGATCCTAAAGTATATATATCATCTGCGGATTGGATGAGAAGGAATCTTGATAGACGTGTAGAAATAACATGCCCTATTTATGATACAGATATTAAAGAAGAGCTAATGGATACTTTCGAAATTTGTTGGAGTGATAATGTGAAGGCACGAAAACTTTCAGAGAATCAGGATAATGGGTATATTCGAAACAATAATACGAAAGTAAGATCTCAGATCACCACGTATGATTATTATTTAAGAAAACTAGGAAATTAGATATTTTGTTGACTATAGAAAAATATGGAGCCATTGATATAGGTTCTAATGCAGTTAGATTATTGATCAGTAGCGTCCACGAAGAAAAAGGAAAGACTACTAGGTTTAAAAAAACCAGTTTAGTTCGTGTTCCGATTCGATTAGGTGCTGATGTATTTTTAACGAATAAAATTTCCGAAGAGAATATTACTAGAATGATAGATGCTATGCAGGCATATCACCTACTAATGAAAACACATAAAGTAGTTCGATATAAAGCTTGCGCTACATCTGCAATGCGAGAAGCAGAAAATGGCAAAGAAGTGGCCGATCTGATTAAAGAAAAAACAGGAATAAAGATTGATATTATTGATGGTTCTGATGAAGCAGCAATTATTGCGATGACCGACCTTCATGATTTGATTAATTCTGATGCTACCTATTTATATGTAGATGTTGGTGGTGGTAGCACTGAGTTTACATTATATCATAATGGAAAAACGATAACTTCTAGATCATTCAAGTTAGGAACAGTAAGGCTGTTGAACAATGTTGTTTCCGAAAGTACTTGGAAAGAAGTAGAAGAATGGATTGGAAATGTAACTAAAGGATATTCTAGATTATCTTTGATCGGATCCGGTGGAAACATAAATAATATTTTTAAAAACAGTGGAAAAGGTAATGGAAAACCACTTTCATTCTTATATCTAAGCTCCTATTATGATTTATTAAATTCGCTGTCATATGAAGAGAGAATATGGGAGTTAAACCTGAATCAGGATAGGGCAGATGTAATTTTACCAGCTACTAGAATATATTTGTCCGCTATGAAATGGAGTGGTGCTCAAGAAATTTTTGTTCCCAAAATTGGTCTCTCTGATGGAATTATAAAATCACTATATAGCGATAAATTAGAAAATCGATAAAAGACATAAAAAATCAATTTACTGGCTTTTTGTCGATTTATCATTCGAATATTTGGTCTAAAGTATCTACACAATCTTTAAAATCACTTTTTTTGTGTTAAATTGCTTTAAGAACCAAATTGATTATAAATACTTATGTTATGAATAAAATTTTACTTTTACTATTTACCTTATTTATAGGTACTGTTACTATTAATGCTCAGGAATCAAGATATGGAATTAGAATAGGAGCAAATTTAAGTTCTATTAGTTCTGATGATATTACTGGGGATTTAGATCAGAGTAGAATAGGTGTTGTAGTAGGTTTTTTAGCAGACTATAGATTAACGGATAAATTAAGATTACAACCAGAATTTCAATATTCTGGACAAGGAAATAAGGATAGAGATTTACGCGTTAATTATCTTCAATTACCTGTAATGGTAAAATATAATATTACCGATCTTTTTAATGTTCAATTAGGACCACAAGTTGGTCTTAAGATATGGGAATGGGAGGATAATCAGTCTAGTGATACTGATTTTGGTACATTTGATTTTGCCGGAGTTATAGGGATAGGAGCGAATATAACAGACAACTTTTTTGTAGATCTTCGTTATGCCTTTGGATTGTCTAATGTTTTTGATGATGGAGCTGGTGTAAACATAGACGGATCAAACCGAAATATTCAACTATCCGTTGGATATAGATTATAATTACTTTGCTTTAAAATCCTTTCTGATAGTCAAAAAAGCTCTTTTTTAAGATAATTTTTTGTTGATTAGATTCAATTAGTAGGTCTTTTTTTAGTTTATTAATTATTTTATTAATGGTAACTCTTGTTACCCGAATATAATTAGAGATTTCTTCTTGATTGAGTGGTATATCAATGATGATACTTTGATTATTATCTGATATTGATTCAAACTTTTCCATGAATTCTAGAAGGGCATTGATTAATCGGTGTTCCGCGCTGTTATTTGTTAAAGTTTGTATTCTTCTTTCTAATTGGAAATATTGATTCCCTAGCGCAATCAGTATATCTCTATATTTGAAATGATTTTCTTTTATGTAATTCCTCACATGCTGAATATCAAATTCGTACAATATAGTTTCTTCGTTAAGCGATTCACAGGAGTGGTTTATGTACGAATTATCTATAATTGGGTTCGAACCAAAAACTTGCCCTTTGCTTAGTACAAATAATATTACTTCATCTCCTCTTTCTGTAATACTACTAACTTTTACGACTCCATTTTTTATAAGGTAGAATTTGTTACATATGCATTCTTGATTAGTTATAATTTCTTTTTGATCATAGCAGTTCCGCTTATATTGATTAGCCTTTATAAGGCCATCTAATAAATTAATATACATTCTCTCTTTTTGATTTTTTACAGTAAATCTTTATGAAATGTTAAAATAATATCGATTTAACGTTTAAAATCATGTTTGATTATCATTATTACATATTTTTTTTATGGTAATCATATCATTTATTACCGCTCATAACTATAATAAAGTAAAGTTTATGTTAGAATATTTATAGCTAAAAAATTGAAGCTGCTATAATTTCGAATCTGATAAATATTAATTTTTAACTCTTAAACTCAAACCAGTTATGAAAACAGTTAGTCTAAAACCAACTTGGACGTTTTTTATCGGAATTTTTGTCTTAATCTTTTCATCATCATTCTTGGTAATTATCAAATCAACTCAGGCCGAAATTAAATACAAAGATTCTGTCGTTAGTTATTTCGGAAATGAAAATATCACTGAAAAAGATCTTTTAAAAGAGGCAAAACTTATTGACAAAGCGGATCGTCGTTTCGAATCTAAATGGAAGAATAAAGATCCAAAAGGGATTTCCGAAGAATACACGAGTAAAGGTGCCGTTTTTATGAAACCAGGAGTCAAACCTAGAATAGGTAGAACCCAAATTGAAAAAGAATTTTCTCTAAGTGTAAAATCAGTAGATAGAGTTGAGTTTTTTCAAGATGAATTACAGTTTTTCGGAAAAATGGATGTAGCATTTCAAAGATGTCATATGCTCGGTTATTTAGATTCAAAAAAAGAGCACGTTTTCGAGGGATCTTATGTGATTCTATGGAAAAAAGAAAATGGCCATTGGCTTATAGAGTATGATATGTTTAATTCGGATAAATAGAATTCCACACCTTCCTTAAAAACACTCTTAAAACTCAATACTTAATAAGAACATAGTACTCAATAGAGTAGTATATCTTACGGTAGTTAAACGTATATATCAAGTTTACTACTGATAATTACAAAAAAAATGAAAAACAATAATAAAGAAATAATATCCGCTGTAGATAAATATGGAACACCAGCATATTTTTATGACGGAGAACAATTGATTACCAATTATCAAAATTTAGTTAATGCGTTACCTTCTTGTGTCGATGTATTTTATGCTCTTAAAGTAAATCCAAATGTTTCTTTGGTAAAATTATTACGAGCACAAGGAGCTTGTACAGAAGTATGTTCTATCACAGAAATGGAAATCGCTCTTAAAGCCGGAACACCTGTACAAGATATCATTTATTTAGGTCCTTGTAAAAAAGATGAAGAGCTTAAAAAAGCAATTGCATTAAACATATTTGCTATAGTAATAGAATCTGAAATAGAATTAGAAAGAGTATCTTCTTTTGCTAAAGAACTGGGGATTACGGCTAATGTTGCGATTCGTATTAATCCAGATTTTTCTGCAGAAGGATCTCCTTGGAAAATGGGTGGTAGACCTACTCATTTTGGGATTGAAGAACAACAAGCTATTCGTAATTTTAAAACTTATTTAGATACACCTAATGTAAATATTAGAGGTATTCATGTATATAATGGCACAAATATTTTAGAAGCTAAATCAGTATATGAAAACACTAAGTATATTTTAGGATTATACGAAAAGATTGTTGAAAAATACAATTGTGAATTCACTATGGTTGATGTAGGAGGAGGAATGGGAATTCCATATTTTAATAATCAAGAAGAACTAGACCTTAAAGAATTTCGAAACCTAATGGTCCCGCTATTTAACAATTTTAATAAAAAGTTTCCTAATACTAGAATCATTATGGAATCTGGAAGATTTATAATTGGCACTGCAGGTTCAATGGCGGTAAAAGTAAACAACATGAAATCTAATCATGGAAAAACTTTTGTTGTAACTGATGGAGGTACTAATTGCCATTCCGCAGCGGCAGGCTCAGGAAGAGTTGTAAAAAGAAATTTTCCGATGAAAAATATATCTAATCCAGATGATAGTTTTGTAGATAAATATCAAGTTTCGGGACCATTATGCAGTCCAGATGATATCATTGGGCGCAATATTATGCTTACTAAAGTAAATGTATCCGATATTTTGTTAGTCGAGTTGTCAGGAGCGTATGGTCCTACATCTTCTCCTGGGCTTTTTCATAGTCATGGATTCCCTTCTGAGATATTATTATATCGTGGAGAAACCTACCTCATAAGAGGTAGTGATACAACAGAAGATATTGTAAATAAGCAAATACTAGTAAATTTTAAACAAGAAGAACTAATCTTAAGTTAATTGACACGATAATGGATACTCATAAAATTTTAGATATAATAAAGGAAGGTTTACTAGATAGTATTCCTAATATTACCAAAGAACAGATCTTAATAGAATCTCATCTTAAAAATGATTTAGGAATTGATTCGCTTTCATCTATGTTTTTTCTAACATATTTAGAAGATAACATTAATGGTTTCGAGGTAAATCCTAATAATATAGAAGCTAAACACTTTAATACGTTGCAAACAATTTTCGAATACGTACTTACCGAAATGAATATAAATGTTTCGGTCTTATAACTTATAAAACTTTCATTTTAATTATTGTAGAGAGATTCTAGATTTCTTTACTGTAAGTACTTATTGATACTCTAGTCATTTTACGAGTATCAATAAGCTACTTGTTACTTCAACTTATAAATACTTTATAATGATACCAAAAATTCAAAATTTCTTGGAAGAATCCGTACATCTATATCCTAACGGAATAGCTGTAGTATTCGGAGAAGAAAGATTTACATTTTCTGATATAAATAAAAAATCTGATTCGCTTGCTGCATATTTTCAAAATATCGGTGTTAAAAGAGGTGATCGGGTTGTACTTCAATTAGGAAATACTATAGAGACTGTTATCTCTTTCTGGGCAGTTCTAAAAATTGGAGCTATTGTAATTCCGGTAGGAACTGAGCTAAAATCCAGTAAAATAGAATATATACTTAATGATTCTGGAGCTATAGTTTTAATCACTAAAGACGATATAGCAGTTCGGAATAAAGAACTATTAGATAACTCCAAGCTTAAAAAGATTATTATCCCTAATAAATCATTAAATCTAGAAGAACCCATATTCGTTGATTTTGGACTAGTATCTAATAAAACGGAAAAAGAACTTGCTTCTTCCAGAACAATTAGTGTTGATTTGGCTGCAATTATATATACCTCTGGTTCTACAGGTGAACCAAAAGGAGTGATGTTAACTCATCAAAATATGATTGCCGCTACTGATTCATTAAATAGTTATTTAGGATATAGTAAGGAAGATAAAATCTTATGTGCTTTACCCTTATCATTTGATTATGGTTTATATCAAATGATAATGAGTATTTCTGTTGGAGCAACACTATTATTAGAAACAGAATCGACTTGGCCAATATTTCTATTAAAAAGAATAGAAAAGGAGAAAGCAACAATAATACCTGCGGTACCAACAATGATTATGCTATTGTTTGAACAAAACAAGAAAAATCATTTTGATTTAAGAAGTATTCGTTCCGTAACAAATACGGGAGCAGCCCTTACAGGAAGTAATATTAGTATGATCAAAAGCACGTTTCCAAAAGCTCAAATATTTTCAATGTATGGTCTAACAGAGTGCAAGAGATGCACGTACTTACCACCAGAAGATATTGATAATAAACCAGATAGTGTGGGTGTTGCTATTCCGAATACCGAACTGTGGTTAGTAAACTCTGATGATAATAAAATATTTACTCCAAATACGATAGGTCAATTGGTAATAAGAGGAGCAACTGTAATGCAGGGATATTGGAATAAACCAATTAAAACATCAGAAAAACTAAAACCTGGGAGATATCCAGGTGAAAAAGTATTGTATACCGGTGATTACTGTACTATTGACCAAGATGGATATCTCTATTTTAAAGGGAGAATGGATCATATGATCAATTCTAGAGGTATAAAAGTTAGTCCTAAAGAAGTCGAGGATTATATAGGAAGTATTAAAGAAGTCAATGCTGTTGTAGTAACTGGTGTTCCTCATGTTGATTATGGAGAAGCGTTATTTGCATTCATTGTACTTAACTCAAATGAATCAATCACAGAAAAAGAGATTTTATCCCATTGCTCTTCTAATTTAGAAAATTATAAAGTACCAGAGCATATTCAGATTATAGAATCAATTCCGAAAACTCCTAATGGAAAATTTAATGTAATTGTACTAAAACAAAAAGCATTAAAAATCATAGAAGAAGCTAATAATGCTATATCTATTTAATTATGGAGTTAGTATTGGATATAGAAGGTTTTAAGGTTAATGCTAAAACCTGGGGAGATAAAACAGGTCGACCGCTGCTTGGTATTCATGGTTGGTTAGATAATGCAAATACATTCGATAAGATAGCACCATTATTATCTGAAGATATTTATTTAGTGGCTCCTGATTTAGCAGGTCATGGTTTTTCTGATCATCGATCAATGAATGGTTCTTATTATTTGTGGGACTATGCGGTTGATATATTGAATGTGGTTAACATATTAAAATGGAAGAACTTTTCGATTCTAGCACATTCTATGGGTACAGGAATAGCTGCTATAATTGCGGCTGCTATGCCAGAATCTGTGGATAGGCTAATTTTTATAGATGGTTTAGGTGCTCCTTTTGTAATTAATGAAGGAGATGTTGTATCTAATTTTAGAAAATCAATAAAACAACTGAAAATGGCTAAGAAAACCAAGTTGTTTGGTTTTTCTTCAACAAATTCCTCTCAATTTGATACTAAGGATGAGGCCATTAAAGATAGAATGAAGAGCAACATCAGTAGCATTTCGTATGATGCATCTGCATATTTGATAGAGAGATCTTTATATCAAACATCAAATGGATATCGATGGCGTTATGATCCGCGTATTGCATTACCAGAATGTTATAAGATGACAGAAAGACAAGCACAACTTTTTATTGAAAAAATATCTTGTGAGATACTTGTCATTTTAGGAAAAGAAGGCCTTTTCGCAGATGGAATGTTTAGCGAAAGGCTTAAGAGGTTTAAAAAAGCCGTTATTCATTGGGTGAAAGGTGGTCATCATTTACATCTCGAAGAAACGTATATAGAAACTTCAACATTAATAAATCAATTTTTACAAACAGAATTTTAATTATGAAAAAGAATATATTAGCGATTATAGTATGCTTATTAATGATGTATGCTTCTAATGCTCAAGAAAAAGAAGAACAGAATAAAACGACATTTGCAACCAAAATAATTCATAACAGTGTTGCAGGTTTTTATCCTATTTTCTTTGGTAATTTTGAAACGAATAAAAATTTTGACATTACCTTTTATACTATTTTTTGGACAAATCCGTCTTTTGGAAATTTACCATCCGGAAGTGATCTATTATTAGAAACTTCGGTTGGATTAGGTTTTAAGTTCTTGAACAAGTCTTTATATGTTAATCCATCTTTTGGTTTTACTAGTGGTAAGTTTTCATCCAATAGTACAGGAACTAAAATAGGAGAAGGGATTGTTCCAAGTTTATATGTAAACTATCAAAAAGGTTTGATTGATTTTGAAGGATATATATCTTATTATAAATCAATAAGAGAAGATGATGGTATCCTGACTAAAGATTATCTTTTAAATTGGATGGCTCCAGGAGTAAGTGTAAGTAGGCGTGTAGTCTTAGGAGCTTTTTATGAATCTTTTGGAATTACACGCCAGGAAGAAGGTGATCCCTTACTAGTTTATCAGTGGTTAGGAGGATCGATAAAACTAAAATTTGATAAAGGAATTGCTTTTAGAATATCTGCAGGAGCCACGCTCAATACCGATGCAGGAACATCTGATGAGTTTTATAAAGTTTCTGCATTTATACCTTTGTAATATGCAAACAAATTAAAATAGAAAACCGAACAAGGCGAGTATGAATGGTATGTTATACTCGCTTTATATTATTATCCGTGGATGGATTCTTTTTTACTTAAGGATTTCATAATCTCGGCTTCGTAGATGAGCAGATCTTGCCATTTTTTATCCACTTCTTCGCGATCACCATATTGTCTTGCGAAACCAAGAAACATAGTGTAATGATTCGCTTCACTTACCATCAAATCTTTATAAAATTTTGCTAGTTCTTGATCTTCTAGTTCTTCAGAAAGTAGTTTGAAGCGCTCGCAGCTTCTGGCTTCAATCAAAGCTGCATAGAGTAAGCGATGCACTAATTGTGTTGTTCTACTGCCTCCTTTAGGAAAAAAAGTAACTAATTGAATTACATAATCATCCTTGCGATCTCTGCCTAATGTCCATCCTCTTGCAATAATTTTATCGTGAACCATTTTAAAATGACTAATCTCTTCTTTAACCAGTTTGGTCATCTCTTGAACAAGTTCTGTATACTCTGGAAAGCTAACAATTAAAGATATTGCTGTGGATGTAGCTTTTTGCTCACAATAGGCGTGATCCGTAAGGATTTCCTCGATGTTCTTTTCTACAATATTTACCCATCTTGGGTCCGTGGGAAGTTTTAGGCCTAGCATTATCTGTTTTTTTTGCTTAATATTTAAAGCAAAATTAATGTTTTGTAGTCTCCTAAGCTAACGAGTTTCGTAAAAATGGTGATCAAGGAAAACGAAATAGTATTATATATCCAAATCAAAATCAGATCTCAACTTATCAATAAGAGGGTTTTTTTCGCGAAGTTTTTCGTATTTATCCTGTGGAGTAAAAGCGTATTTTTTTGATGCTTCTTCGTTTACCTTAATATCAAGTGCAATACTATAATTATTAAGTTTTTTGTAGAGAAACTGAAATAATCCAGGTAGTGCACTCTCCATATCGGCTTTCATGGAATTATTAGGTAGTTCTAAATAAATTTTACCATCATTCAATGTAGGTATATTCATTGCAAACATAGAACCAATAATACGTTCTCCTTTTTTGTCTTGCATTTTTCCATAATCTTCCCAACCGGCTTGCATTTCGGATTCAGTGAAATCATCACTTGGTAGGTTTTTGGGATCAACAATAGTGTCTACCTTTTTCTCTTCATGTTCTTTTTTCTTTCGGATACTGCTAAGTGATAACCCTGAAGTGCGACCTTCTCTAGGCTTAACTACTCTCTTATTTTCAGTAGAAGTAGGAGTAATGGTTTCTGTTTGTTTAGCGTTACCTTGTAAGGAAGAAAGCTTTTCTGTTTTGTTATTAACTAGATTAGATGCATCAGATACTTCAGAAATTTCTTTAGACGCTATATCTTCGGACTTTTCATTAGCTGCTTTTTCTTCAGCTTTTTCTTTAAGTTCGGTTGAAACCTTTATGGGTTGGATCCCTTTCTCCTTAAAATAATTAGGAGGGATTATGTAAGGCTGGCCTTTTTTTTTTCTCCGTCTTTAGTAAGAACAGAGGCAAGTTGCATTAAACACAATTCGACTAACAATCGTTGGTTACGACTTGTTTTGTATTTTAAATCACAATCATTTGCTAGTTCAATCCCCTTAACTAAAAATGGATGTGGCGCTTTTTGTGATTGCTCCAAATATTTTGCTTTTGTTTGTTCTCCAACTTCCAATAGATTAATGGTAGCTTGATTTTTGCAAACCAATAAGTCTCTAAAATGAGAAGCTAAACCAGCAATAAAGTGATGACCATCAAACCCCTGAGCTAGTATTTCATTAAATTCTAATAAAAGTTGTGGGATATTATTTTCTAAAATAAGATCTGTAGTTTTAAAATACGTTTCGTAATCTAAAACATTGAGATTCTCAGTAACAGCTTGTCTAGTAAGGTTTTTTCCACTAAAACTAACAACTCTATCAAAAATAGATAGAGCATCACGCATAGCACCATCTGCTTTTTGAGCAATGATTTGTAGTGCATCTTCATCAGCCGTGATTCCTTCTTGCTCCGCTACTTGCATAAGATGTTTCTTAGCATCGGTAACAGTGATTCTTTTAAAATCAAAAATCTGACAACGTGATAATATTGTAGGGATGATTTTATGTTTCTCGGTTGTTGCTAGAATAAAAATAGCGTGCTTAGGAGGTTCCTCTAATGTTTTAAGAAATGCATTAAAAGCTGCCTGAGAAAGCATATGTACCTCATCAATAATATATACTTTATAAGTACCTACTTGTGGAGGAATACGAACTTGATCAATGAGACTCCTGATATCATCTACAGAGTTATTAGAAGCTGCATCTAGTTCAAAAATATTAAAAGCAAAATCTTCATCTGGATTTTCATGACCTTCCTGATTGATGGTTTTAGCCAAAATCCTAGCGCAGGATGTTTTTCCTACTCCACGAGGTCCGGTAAATAATAAGGCCTGAGCGAGATGGTTATTTTCTATAGCGTTAAGCAACGTATTGGTAATAGCCTGTTGACCGACAACATCCTTAAATGTTTGGGGTCTGTATTTACGTGCAGATACTATAAAATGTTCCATCGATACAAAGTTAAAAATAGATTGGAAATAAAGAATTGTTGTTTTTGGTTTTTATACCGAGTTATTAACAGATAAAAATATTATTGAATTCTGAATGCAGGTATATGAATTATTCTATTTTTGCAGCAAGCAGATCACCTTATCGCTGTTCGCGTTTGCGGAGAGAGGAAAGTCCGGACACCATAGTGCAGCATAGCGGGTAACGCCCGTCCGTCGCGAGATGAGGACAAGTGCAGCAGAAAGTATGTACAGGTTAAGCTGTAGTGAAACCAGGTAAACTCTATGCGGTGCAACGCCATGTAAACCAACGCTTAAGAGTTGCACGCTCAATGTTGGAGGGTAGGCGGTTTGATATTGATAGTAATGTCAATACTAGATAAATGATAAGGAGTCCGCCATAGGTGGAATACAGAATCCGGCTTATGATCTGCTTTTTTTATTTTTGACTAAAACTAAATAACTTTTTTACAAATCCTTTAACAAGGACCAATACCAATTTTCTTGTACATTGTGCGATGAAAAGAAAATTGTATTTATGAAATGAGCCATAATAACGAAGTTGTTATTAATTTCTAAGATTACTGGCGAATTCCATCTAACCTATTTGAAAAATTAAAATACATAGATGAATATTGCTATTGTTTGTTATCCAACTTTTGGAGGTAGTGGAGTAGTGGCCACTGAATTAGGAATTGCGCTTGCTAAACTAAATCATCAAGTACATTTTGTTACGTATAAACAACCAGTGAGACTTGGATTATTAAATCCAAATATTCATTTTCATGAAGTTACAGTGCCAGAGTATCCTCTCTTTCAGTATCAGCCGTATGAATTAGCTTTATCTAGTAAGCTAGTAAATACTATAAAGAAGTATGATATTGAGTTATTACATGTACATTATGCGATACCACACGCGTATGCAGGCTATATGGCTAAAAAAATGTTAGAAGAAGAAGGGATACATATTCCAATGGTTACTACTCTGCACGGTACAGATATTACACTAGTAGGGAACCATCCTTTTTATAAGCCAGCAGTTACTTTTAGTATAAATAATAGTGATATTGTAACGTCTGTTTCAGAAAGTTTGAAAGATGATACCTTACGACTTTTCGATATTAAGAAAAATATAGAAGTGGTTCCTAATTTTATTGATGCTAGTCTTCGTAAAACTGATTTCACGGATTGCCAGAGAGAGTTAATGGCAACTTCAGAAGAAAGAATAGTTACTCATATTAGTAATTTTAGACCCGTAAAGAGAATTATGGATATTGTAGATATATTTTATAATATTCAGAAAGAGATTCCTGCTAAATTGTTGATGGTAGGTGATGGACCGGAACGCGAACCTGCAGAAAAAAAATGTAAGGAATTAGGAATTAAGGATAAAGTCATCTTTTTAGGTAATAGTAATGAGATTGATAAGATACTATGTTTCTCAGATTTATTTTTATTACCATCAGAACGTGAAAGTTTTGGGCTGGCGGCGTTAGAAGCTATGGTCAATAAAGTACCAGTAATATCTAGTAATGCAGGTGGTATTCCAGAGGTAAATGTAGAAGGAGTTTCGGGTTATTTAAGTGATGTTGGTAATGTAAAAGAAATGTCAGAAAATGCAATCCAAATTCTCAAAGATGATGATACTCTAAACACCTTTAAAGAAGGAGCGTTTGATCAAGCCTTAAGATTTGATATAGATAATATTGTTCCTATGTATGTAGAGTTGTACGAAAATGCATTGGAGACGGTATAATAATAAAGCACTATCAAGTAATTGATAGTGCTTTACAACTAAACATAAATCAAATCAATTGATCTATAGGGGTAACTAAAAGGTATATCTTGCTGCAATACCAACATTTACTCCAAAATTATCGACATCGTTAAATCCTGAGGTATTTTCTATAGAATGAATATCATAGGTAGGACGAATGCTAAAGGCTACTTGTAATGGGAAATCAAAACGATAGTCTGCTCCAAAATCCGCTCCTACATAAGGAAAGAATTCACTATCTCTATTGTTAGTTATTCCTATACCAAAGAAACTCGTTTTAAAATCGATATATCCAGCACCAATCCCAGGACCTGCGAACCAATTTAGATTATCCCAAATATTATAACTCCAGTGAAAATATCCACCTCCACGATAGGTGTTGATAAAAGAATTAGTTCTCCAGCTTAGATTAATATCAATTCGGTTGTGTTCTCCAAACATTTGTCGTTGATATGTAATTTCTGGACCAAATCCTTCGTCTCCTACAACACCTTCTGATATTCTAATCCCAATGGCGTTTTTAGGAATATCCTGAGCTTTTAAGTTAATACTTGTTACGATTAAGAGTACTCCAAAAAATAATTTCTTCATGATTATAAGGTTTTTTTTAATTTACCTTTAGTGTCATTTAGAATTGATAGGTTAACACAGGTGCATTTATTTTTTCTAAAAAAGAAAATCCTTAACAAGATTGTTAAGGATTCACTGTATTTAATTTAATATGTAATATTACTAAAACTTATACCTTGCACTAAGACCAAGATTAAATATAATATCGTCATCAGTATAGTCATCAAAATAGATTTCTGGTCTAAAATCTAACGAAATCATCAAAGGGAAATCAAAATTATATTCGATACCTACATCTCCCGTAACAAAACCAAAAGTTTCTAAGTCTCTATTATCAAGATCAGTATCAAAATCTACCAGACCACCACCAATTCCTGGACCTACATACCAATTAAGACCACCATCAATGTTAAAAACCCATTGATACATTCCTGTAATTTTTACTGCATTAAATTGATTTCTTCCTTGTACTCCTAGATCTAATTCAATTCTTGTATCAGAACTTAATTTGGCTTGGTAGGTAGCTTCTGCCCAGAAACCATCACTTTCACTTAGTCGTAAACCAATTGCATGTTCGGAAATATCCTGTGCTTGAACAGTAAAGATAGAAGCTAATAATAATGTGGTAATAATAAAAATACGCTTCGTCATTGTGCTTTTGTTTTTATTGTTATCCCAGTATAACGTTCTATCCTATATTTTAATGTAATAGAGTTGCTTAAGATTTTGTTAATTTAGTTAACGTTTTCTTAAATTGATTAATAGGTCATTTACAATTCGTGAAGCTTCATATCCGTACTTTCGAAAATTTTATCTGCTGAGTTTGCAATAAACCCGGTAAAAAGTTTTCCGTTTTCCTGCTCGTATCTATAAGCAAACTCGTAATAACAAGAAGTAATTTCCTTAACACCTTCAATGAATGTTACTTCGACTTTGTCTGCAAGAATGCTAGATTGTTCTAGTAATTGAGCAGGAGTACCTTTGATTTCCCCTCCGGATGAATTCATTGAGAAACCGTTGTTTTTTAGGAACTCGTTTAATCTACTTAAATCTTCAAACCCTTTTAGCTTGTTAACATCTACAGTAAAATGATTAGAACAAAACCCATTAACATACATCCAAGCTGCATATTCCGATTCATTTTGTAGCGCTTTATACGTTTTGTAAGACGGTGTTTCCCAAACGCTACCTTTTAAAATAAGCTCATCTTCATTGAAGATATTTTGATCACAATTATCTAGTATTTCCTTTATTGTCTCTTGTAATTCATCAGAAAAATGATGGGTTAATAGTTGACTAATAAAGATTTTTGGAGCATTCGGGTTATCGATGTGCTCGTAGTGTTTTGCATATAATTTCTTAGCTTCAAAATGATATTCACCCATTTCCTTATATCCCATTGTTATAAATGGTTTAGCAATAACTTCGATATTGGTTCTAGGGTCATCAAATGTTCTAATAGCAATATGATCATTAAAAACTGTTTCGCCTTTTGCTTCTAAAAGAGATTTTACCTTATATGCAGATGGGGTTTTACTGGCATATTGTTTCCATAGTGCTGATAAAAAAAGTGTAGGATTCATTTTTTATTTGTTTTATTTTAATACAAAAATACTAATTTTGACTACTTTTGTTTTGAAATGTAAACGATTTAGTCATTTATAGTTTTATTTTATGTCAAATTGATTTTACTTAAAAACAAGATTTCTTGTTTGAGTATAGATCTTGCAAAATTTCATTAATTATGAATCATTTTGATTATATAGACCAGCAGATATTATTACAGATCCGTAAAGATGCTAGAAAGCCTTTTTCTCAAATTGCAGAAGAGTTAAAGATTTCTAATTCATTAGTACATCAAAGAATTAGAAAGTTAAAAGAAAATGGTGTCATAGATAAAGCAGAGTTTGTAATTAATGAAAAACAGATAGGGTATAAGACCAAGTCTTATGTTGGTATAAGGCTAAAAGAAGCTAGGTATGCAAAATCTGTGGTAGATGATCTAGCTAAAATACCGGAGATATTAGAATGTAATTACGTTTCGGGTAATTATGCGCTTTTTATTCTGATATTTGCATATGATAATCATCATCTACGGAATATATTATATGAACAGATCCATCAAATTGAAGGTGTAGGCGGAACAGATAGTTTTATCTGTTTTGATACTAATTTCAAAAGACAAATTACCTTAGATTCATTGGCAAAAGGAAAACAGTTATGATTAAAGAAACTGACCTGTTAGTTTTACAAGATCGGTTAGATGGGGAACTAAGATTTGATTCACTTACGAAATCATTATATGCTACGGATGCATCAGTATATCGTAGGATTCCTATTGCGGCTGCTTTTCCAAAGAATATATCAGATATAAAGAAAATTATTGATTTTGCTAATGATCATAATTGCGGTTTGATTCCTAGAACAGCTGGGACATCCCTTGCAGGACAATGTGTAGGAGAAGGTATTGTAGTAGATGTATCTAAATATTTTACTAAGATAATCTCTGTTGATAAAACAAATAAAACGGTAACCGTTCAACCGGGAGTGATTAGGGATGATCTTAATCGTTTTTTAAAACCATATGGATTATTTTTTGGCCCTAATACATCTACTTCTAATCGATGTATGATTGGCGGAATGGTTGGTAATAACAGTAGTGGAACTACCTCTATACAATATGGAGTTACCAGAGATAAGGTAATTGAGTTACAAACGATTTTGTCTGATGGGAGTGAAGCTGTTTTTACAGATATTTCTAAAGAAGATTTTGAACATAAAATGAATCAAAATACTCTTGAAGGTAAAATATATAAAACCATTTACGAAGAACTCTCACCAAAGGATATACAAAAGCGAATTGATGATAATTTTCCAAAACCGGATATACACAGACGTAATACTGGATATGCAATAGATGAACTTATAATATCAGCTATTTTTTCTGATAGAAAGGATAGCTTTAATATGTGTAAGTTACTATCTGGTAGTGAAGGAACATTGGCTTTTACTACCCAGATTACCTTACAGTTAGATGAGTTACCTCCGCAAGAATCATTGATGATTGCTTCTCATTTTCGCTCTATTGAAGATTGTCTTAATGCGGTAGCACCTGTAATGCAACACGAATTATTCACTTGTGAGATGATGGATAAAACGATTTTAGATTGTACTAAGAATAATATAGAACAGCTTAAAAATCGTTTCTTTATAAAAGAAGATCCACAAGCAATTTTAATGCTCGAACTAAGAGCAAACGATACTAAAAACCTTGAAAAACAAAAATTAGCACTTTTATCTACTCTAGAGAAATCAAAATTATCATATGCAAATCCTATTTTATTAGGAGATGAAATACATCAGGCTTTAGAGCTTCGGAAAGCAGGATTAGGACTATTAGGTAATATTGTTGGTGATAAGAAAGCAGTTGCGTGTATAGAAGATACGGCAGTCGCTTTACCTGATTTGGCAGATTATATCGCCGAGTTTTCTGATCTTATGAAGAAACACGATCAGCAAGCCGTTTATTATGCGCACGCAGGTGCTGGAGAACTCCACCTAAGACCTATTTTAGATCTTAAAAAGAAAGAAGACGTAGTGCTTTTTAAAAAAATAACCGATGATGTAGCTGCTTTAGTAAAGAAGTATAAAGGATCTATGAGTGGAGAACATGGGGACGGAATTGTCCGTGCAGGATATATTCCTTTTATGATTGGAGAAGAGAATTATGAATTATTGAAACGAATTAAAAATGCTTTTGATCCTAAAAGTATTTTCAATCCTGGTAAAATTGTCAATGCTTATGCTATGGATGAGCATCTACGATATGAAATTGATCGTGAAGAACCTGAAATAAAAACATTGTTTGATTTTACGGATTCGCAAGGAATATTAAGGGCTACAGAAAAATGTAATGGTAGTGGTGATTGCAGAAAATCTGTAGAAGCAGGTGGAACCATGTGTCCAAGTTACAGAGCAACTAAAAATGAAAAAGATACCACCAGAGGTAGAGCAAATGCTCTAAGAGAAGTGTTAACTAATAATACAAGTAAAAATACATTTAATCAAAAGGAGTTAAAAGAAGTTTTTGATTTATGCCTTAGTTGTAAAGGGTGTTCTAGTGAATGTCCTTCTAATGTAGATGTGGCTACTTTAAAAGCTGAGTTTGAATATCAATACCAAAAAGAGCATGGAGTTTCGTTAAGAACGAAGCTATTTGCAAATAATAATAAATTAAATAATCTAGGAAGAATTGCTCCTGGATTAACAAACTTTGTTTTTAAAAATACAATTACTTCTGGAATTTTAAAATCTACATTAGGTATTGCTAAAGAAAGAGATTTACCTCTGTTAAGTAAACAGTCTCTTAGAAATTGGTGCTGTAAAAATTTAGTATCCATTCAACCAAAAAATCCAATAAAAACTATTTACTTTTTCATAGATGAATTTACAGATCATTTAGACTCTAATATTGGAATTGATGCCATAGAACTACTAACTCAATTAAATTATGAAGTAAAAATAGCCAAGCATAAAGAAAGTGGTAGAACTTTTATTTCGAAAGGTTTGTTAAAGCAAGCCAAAGCTTTGGCAAATCATAATGTAAGTGTTTTTAGTAATTTGATTTCGGATGAAATATCTCTAATCGGTTTAGAACCTTCAGCTATATTAACATTTAGAGATGAATATCTCCGATTAGCAGACCATAAAGAAGATGCTAAAACACTTTCTAAAAATGTTTTTCTCATCGATGAATTTTTAAAATCAGAAATCGAACTAGGAAACATTTCTTCTGATCAATTTACAAATGAAGAAAAGGTGATAAAACTTCACGGACACTGTCATCAAAAAGCATTATCTACTATTCATACAACGTTTGTATATCTTAACTTACCTAAAAACTTTAAAGTTACTATTATTCCATCCGGATGTTGTGGTATGGCGGGATCTTTTGGATATGAAAAAGAACACTATGATATCAGTATGCAAGTAGGCGAGCAGACGTTGTTTCCATCCGTTAGAAAGGCTTCTGAAGCTACCATTATTGCTGCTGTTGGAACGAGTTGTAGACATCAGATAAAAGATGGGACACAACGCACTGCGTTGCATCCCATTAGTATATTAAGAAAAGCCTTTGTCAATTAGTTTTACCAAGATATTTGAGTAGTACAGTTAGAATCAGATGGCCTTCTTGAGTATGTTACCTCTACATTGGTAATACCTCTATTTGAAAGATCTTCAGTGTATGTGAATTTTGAAAAACTTCCAGGATTTATTTCCTGTATAAAACCTTGAGTGTCTACAAGAAGAAATACAGATTGAATACTCCAACGTCTTGAACATCCTAATCCCACAAACGCCTGTCTACACTTATAACTTCTCATTGTAGCGACAAGTCTAGTGCTTGTTAGATTATTTCTTACGAAAACATTTCGATAATATCCTCCTGTGCATACTTCATAGCATTCTCCCGGATCTCCAATTGGAATAATACCTCCATCTGATGGATCTATAGGTAATTCTTCTAATCCAGAACAAACAATATTACACACTCTTGGTACCCAAACCTGTCTGTATTGGGGAGTGAATGTATTTATTATTGAGGTATTCCCAGTCAATTCTCTTCGCTCACCTGGAGGAGACCATATACAATTGTCTTTTAGTGTTTCATCAAAAGTTTTATTGATATTTTCATTCAATAAATTGATAACAATTAAATCATCATTCTTATTTCCTGATTTTTTTAGTGAAGGATCATTTTTATAATTTAGATTAATCCTTAATTCCTTATTAGAATATTCCAGTTTTGAACCTGCAACGTAAACAATTCCATTTTTATCCAACAAAGTAGCTAAAATTTCATCCTTGATTCTAAATTGATCAATAGTGTAACCATCAAAAGACATATAGTTTTCATATTTCTTTTTTAGAGAATTATATTCTTCATCAAAAGATTTTGCCAATGCTATATCTTTTGAATTGTCTTCTTGAAGAAAATCTTTATACTGGTTATAAATTCTTTTTTCTTCATCTAATGCGTTTATATATATAGAGAATAAAGAGTTGAAACCAATATCATTATTCCAGCTTATTATTTTCTCTTCTGATAGATCTTTTATCCATAAAATAGTATTTTTAAAATCCTCTGTGGTTGCAAAGTTTAGCACTCCGTCTTCAGAAACATAGATTTTGGATGTAATTTCTTCAATATTGATTTCTTGATTAATATTTTCTAGTTCATCATTAACTTCCAACTCCTGTTGACAAGAATAGATTAGTAAAAAACTAAAAATGGACAATGTGATTTTTAAGATGTTTTTCATTGTATGAATGATTTTTATATAAATGATTTATTAAAGCAGATCATTAGTTCACTACTTTCATCAAATAGTTACGTATGGGATCATTTCTTACCCATGATTTTTATTAAAAAAATAATTATTCCCAAATTCATTTTTATTTACTCTCTCAATTTCTAATTTTTGGTAGCGTAATAGTTTGATTTTCAGTTATAATGTTTAGTCTTGATTATTTATAAAATAGAGCTTTCAAAATTGTGAATATCTATTGGTATAATTCGCTGTGAGATTTTTTTTTAAGATTTATATTTGGCATCCTAAAAAAGTAAATATATGAGCGCTACTTGGTATGAATGTAAAGTAAAGTATAGAAAAATAAACGATTCCGGAGTACAGAAGGTTACTACAGAACCTTATTTGGTGGATGCTGTATCTTATACAGAAGCAGAAACTAGAATTAATGAAGAAATGGCAGCTTATGTTAGCGAAGAATTTAAAATCACTAATATAAAAGTTGCGAATTTTGCCGAGATACATCCGTTTGAGAATTCTGATCGTTGGTTTAAGTCAAAGGTATCTTTGATTGCATATGATGAAGAAAGTGGTAAAGAACGAAAAACTAATATGTACTTACTTGTACAGGCAAATGATGTAAAAGAAGCTTTCGATAATACAAATAGTATGATGAAAGGTACCACAGGAGATTATACCATACCAGCTATTACAGAATCGCCAATCATGGATGTGTTTCCTTATTTTACAGGAGAAGAAGATCAATTAGAAAAGTTTAAAGCATTACGAGATTCTATTCAGGTTGTAGAAGAAGTAGAGATAGATGAAAATGTACCTGCAGCTCCTGGTTTTATTATAAAAGACGAAGAAGAATAATTTCTTTTTAGATACTATTATTAGAAATCTGGTATAATACTGTTTTCTATTTTATAAGTTTTTATATCTGTGATTTGTCATAGATGTAAAAACTTTTTTTTTACAATAGAATTATATGTGGAACTATTAAATTGATTTTTACTAAGATACTAGTAACTTATTCCGGAATTAGTCGTCATACATATGTTACTTATTCTTAAGTAATTTTATATATCAATCAAAAATAAAGAATCACATGAAATCATTACAAAAAATTAGATTACTCTTTTTTGCAAGTCTTTGTACAATCTGTTTTACACACGTTCAAGGTCAAAATATAGAGAAAGATATTGATGCTATTATTTCTTCAATGTATACCGCGAATGAACCAGGAGTTTCTATTTTAGTAGCAAAAGATGGTAAATCTATTTATCGCAAGGCATTTGGTAAAGCAAGTCTAGAGTTAGATGTTCCTTTAAAACCAGAAAATGTATTCGAGATAGGGTCAATTACTAAACAGTTTACAGCGGTTGCTATTCTAATGTTAGAGGAACAAGGAAAGCTTAAAATTGATGATGAAATCACGAAATACATTCCAGATTATCCCACTAATGGTAAAAAGATCACGATTCATCATTTACTGAATCATACTTCGGGTATAAAAAGTTATACAGGGATGCAAAGCTTCATGAAATCCGCAAGAACGGATATGACGCCAAAAGAACTTATTGACGTTTTTAAAAATGAGCCAATGGATTTTGATCCTGGAGAAGAGTTCAAGTATAATAATTCTGGGTACATATTATTAGGATATATCATTGAGGTAATTTCGGGGGATACTTATGAGAATTTTATCGAGAAGAATATTTTTGAAAAGATTGACATGAATTCTTCTTATTATGGAAATATGAGTGAGCTTATTAAAAACAGAGCATTAGGTTATAAACAAGAAGGTGATACGTTTTTAAATGCAGATTATCTTAGTTTGACATTGCCATATGCCGCTGGTTCATTAATGTCTACAATAGATGATTTGTTAAAATGGCAAAATGCAATTAATGCAAATACCTTTATAAAAAGAACAAGCTTAGAAAAAGCAATTAACGGTTCTACATTGAATAGTGGTGAGGAAATTAATTATGGATATGGTTGGCGTAAGACTGATATACAGGGTTCTAAAGGATATTCTCATAGTGGAGGGATTTTTGGGTATACAACGAATGGAATTTTTCTTGAAAAAGAAAATGTGTATGTAATTGGGTTGACTAATTGTAATTGTAAAAACATACGTGAAATTACTATGAAAGTAGCCGCTACGGTAATAGGTAAACCAATTCCAGATAAGAAAGATGCTATACCATTATCCATTGATGAAGCAAAGAAATGGGTTGGTGCATATGAGTTCGAAGAAGGTGTGATAAGACATATTATCCTAAAAGAGGGTAAGTTATTTAGTCTTAAGGAAGGAAAGAACTCAAGAGAATTTGAGATATATCCAATGAAAGATGGTTCATTTATATTTGATGATGGAACCATATCATATACTTTTTCTTTGGAAGATGATGCCACACGACAAACCGTTTTTAAAACGGCTCAAGAAAATTTTGTGGGAAAAGGAATTGATAAAGCACCTCCTGCAGAAAGAAAGTCAATAACTGTAGCACCAGATGTTTTAAAACATTATGTAGGTAAGTATGAACTACAACCAAATTTTATTATTGATATAACTTTAGAAGGAAATTCTATATATGCAATGGCTACAGGTCAACCTAAATTTGAGATTTTTGCAGAAAGTGAAACACAATTTTTCCTAAAAGTAGTTCCTGCAGAAATTACATTCAATAAAAGTGATAAAGGAACCATAGATAGTTTGACTTTAAACCAAGGAGGAAGACAAATGCCTGCTAAACGAATAGAATAATTTTAGCTTTTATCCAAAAGAAATATAGAAACGATATGTAGATAGGTTATTAAAATTATCCGTGTATCGTTTCTTTTTTGCCATATTTTTGAATAAGTTCTCCTTCGAATTTCAGTAGGTCTTGCCATTGTTGATCCACATCAATATCTTTTCCGTATTTACGCGCAAAACCAATAAAGGTTGTATAGTGACCCGCTTCACTAATCATAAGATCATGATAGAATTTTGATAATTCGGAATCCTTTATTTTTTCCGAAAGAAGTTTAAAACGTTCACAACTTCGAGCTTCGATCATAGCAGAAAAAAGCAATCTACTTACTAAACCTTGCTGACGACTTCCTCCTTGTTTTACTTTATGCTTAAATAATTCATTTACATAACTATCTTTTCGTTCGCGTCCGAGTTTATAACCACGCTTTTTTATGAGTTCATGAACCATTTGAAAATGCTCTAATTCTTCTTGAGCTAAGATCAGTAAATCGGTTACCAGATCTTCGTGTTCAGAGTTTAGTGTGATAATAGTAATAGCATTGGTTGCTGCTTTTTGTTCACACCAAGCGTGATCTGTAAGAATTTCTTCGATATTTGATTCTACTAATGCAGCCCAACGAGGATCCGTTGCCAATTTTAAACCAAGCATAAATGTTTTGTTTTAGATGATTTGGAATGTTTGACCAAAGATACGTATTACAGCTTTTGTTTTTTAACAATTATAATTATTGATTATAAAAGTGGTTTGATGGTTCACTGTGGATATAGACTTCTTATTAAACAATTGTAAACAATTCTATTTGTTCATTTTTCCCTCTTAATGAAGCTTTATCAACTGTCTTGTATGTAAAACCAGAGTTGTTTTTCAATTTTTTTACTAAACAATCAGAAATAAGAATAACTTGTCCATAGGTGTTACAGAGTCCTTCAATTCTGGCTGTAGTATTAAGTACATCTCCTGTAAAAACGATAACCTTTTTAATTGTTCCAATTTCGCCGGCTGTAATCATTCCGCAATGAAATCCTGCTTTAAAAGTTGGTAAAACTCCAAATTGTTCCAGATATTTTGTAGATTGATTTTTGAGAGCTTTTTGCATAGAGTAAAAACAATGAATACAGTTATTATTTTTAAGTCCTTTATCTAAACTCCAAGAAACCACAATTTCATCTCCTACATACTGATATATAATACCCGCGTGTTCTACAATAGCGTTGGATAGATCAGCATAATATTGGGCTAACATCTCAAAATATTTCACGTGACCTAATTTTTCAGCAATAGAAGTAGAGGACTTCATATCCAAAAACATAAAAATGCGCTCTTCTTCAATGGGTTTATGGTATTTTCCAGTAAAAAAATTAAATAATACTTCTTGACCAATATTGTCACTTACTTCTAGATAAAACAAAGAAAATCCAATAGTTGTTATGATATATAATATAACACTAAGAAAAGCAATATTAGTTACAAAATTGCGCAAATTTATCCATACGTTCTTGTCAAATAAATCAGTATCAAATTCAACAATGAATGATATAGTAGCTGTACTAACTAAGAAAATAATTACTATAACTATATAAAAAGCTATTTTGTAGATTATTTTTTTAAGGAAGCTTTTCGAATAAAAGAATTTATTAAAATATAATACTTCAAAAGAACCAATAATTAACCCAAAAATACAAGCAGAAATTATGGAAATAATGATACTGTTATTAAAGTTATAAGGATTGTTAGTAGAAGGGTAATGGGTTGCATCACCGAGAATTCCTTTTTCTAAAAATAAATAAATTAAAGATGAAATAATAAAAAGTATAATGAAAGGAGTAACCCTATATATTAATCTTTTTTTTAAAGGAGAAAGTATACTCATTAAAAGTATGAATGTTAACTGGTGGTTAAAGAGGAGCATGCTCACTCAAAGTTAAGAATAAATATTTTGGGTATTAAAAGTTGTTACAGAAAAGGACGGATCACATTGCTTAAAGTTGCAAAGAAGTTATAGCGATACGTTATTAGAAGTATATTGATTATTATTTTTTTATCAATTTATTGATTGCAAAAGAAGCTTGAATACTTTCTAAACTAATATCTAGATCTTCTATTTCATCATCTACCAATTTATCAGTTTTAATATCTTTATTTTGGTATGTTATAAGTTCCCACTCCTTATTTTTATACTCTAGAGCAGTAAGGTTTTCAATCCAATCACCAGAGTTTAAATACATACAGGATCCATTTTTATTAGATTTTTTGGTTATTTGAGGTTGATGAATGTGTCCACAAATTACATAATGATAATCATTATCGATAGCTAAATCTGCTGCCACTTGTTCGAAATCATTAATATATTTCACAGCCTTCTTTACACTATTTTTGATCTTTTTGGATAAAGAGAATTTTTCTTTACCAAACTTTACCAGACACCAATTCATAAGTTGATTTATTAATATCAAAAGATCATATCCCCAACCACCAAGTTTGGCAAGCCATTTTGCATTTTGTATAGAAGCATCAAAAATGTCGCCGTGAAATATCCAGGTTTTCTTATTATCTAACTCCAGAACAACTTTATCCACTAATTGGAAGTTACCCATTTTGGTATCACTAAACTTTCTTAGCATCTCATCATGATTCCCTGTTATGTAAATAACTTCTGTTCCTTTTGAAGCAAAATTGATAATTTTTTTGATGATTTTAAGGTGTGATTTAGGAAAATAATGTTTTCTGAATTGCCAAATATCAATAATATCCCCATTAAGAATAAGTGTTTTTGGTTTTATACTATTTAGATAATTTAACAATTCTTCCGCCTGACAGCCAAATGTCCCTAGATGGACATCAGAAATCACAACAACTTCAACAATACGTTTTTTCATAGACTATAGTAAGCCCCAAATTAACTACACATAGATTAAAAAACAATTAACTGATTATAAGTAGATTGTTATGATTTATGCCTAGTATATTTCTTATGTTATCATAATGTTATTAAGTAGACTCAATTCCATAAAGATTTCCCTGTATTTCGATAAAAAGGTTCTATATACTTTCTTAACAACTAAAGAATTGGTTTGTTTCGCTTTTTTCTTATCCTGAAGTATATCTAAATTCGTCTTGTAAATCTTAACAGTATTCTTACTGAAAAGTTTAAAATATCTTTCTCTAACTAAAATTATTTTATGACGTTTTTACAAATGAAAATTTATAATAGGTTGTCATTATTGTTAATCATATTTAGTGTATTTCTATCCTGTGAATCTAAAAATCTAGATACTTCAAAAAAAGATATAATAGAAGATCCAATTGAGAATAAAATTGATAGCATTCTTTCCAAGATGTCTTTAGAAGAGAAAATTGGTCAAACTGCTCAAAGAGGTAAATCCAGTAGAGTAAAAGAATTACCTGCAGATCTTAAAGAAGCCGTGAGAAAAGGACAGATTGGTTCTTTTCTTAATATTATGAATAAAAACGATGCTAAAGAATTACAAAGAATAGCCGTAGAAGAAAGCCCTAGTAAGATTCCATTAATTTTTGCACGAGATGTGATCCATGGATTCAAAACAATTTTCCCTATTCCACTAGGGCAGGCGGCTTCATTTAATCCTCTGTTGGTAAAGGAAGGTTCTAGAGTAGCGGCGATAGAAGCAAGTACAAGTGGAATTAGATGGACTTTTGCTCCGATGTTAGATATATCAAGAGATCCTAGATGGGGTAGAATTGCTGAATCAGCGGGTGAAGATCCCTATTTGACAAGTGTAATGGCAGAAGCATATATAAAAGGTTTCCAAGGAGAAGATTTATCATCACCAACAAGTATGGCAGCCTGTGCAAAACATTTTATTGGATATGGAGCAGCAGAAGGAGGAAGAGATTACAATACGGCGAATATAAACGAAAATTTATTACATAATACGTATTTGAAGCCATTTAAGAAAGCTGTAGAAGCGGGTTCGGCAACATTTATGACCAGTTTTAATGAGCTTAACGGGGTTCCGGCGTCTGCCAATAAATATATTCTTAAAGATATTTTAAGAGATGAATGGGGATTCGATGGTTTTGTGGTGAGTGATTGGAATTCTATTATAGAGATGGTAAATCATGGATTTGCAAAAGATGAAAAAGAAGCAGCAGAGAAATCAATAAATGCAATGTTGGATATGGAAATGACTAGTACTTCATATCACGATCATCTAAAACAATTAATCAATGAAGGTAAGTTTTCTGAAAAACAATTGGATACAATTGTTAAGAATATACTTCGTATAAAACTGCGATTAGGATTATTTGAGAATCCATATTTTGATCCTAATGATGCGATTCTTTATGATAAAAAACATTTAGCTTCGGCTCAAGAAACCGCTACAGAAAGTACGGTATTACTAAAAAATAAGAATAATTTATTACCGTTAAATTCCAAAAATAAATTAGCAATTATAGGTCCTTTGGCAAATGCTCCTCACGAACAATTAGGTACTTGGACTTTTGATGGCGAAAAAGAACATACCATTACTCCATTAAAATCATTTCAACAGGATGATCAGTATACAATTCAATACAGCGAAGGATTATCATACAGTAGAGATAAATCAACCGATGGTTTTGGTAATGCAATAAAAGCAGCAAAGTCTTCTGACGTGATTCTATTTTTTGCTGGAGAAGAAGCTATTTTATCTGGAGAAGCGCATAGTAGAGCTAGTATAAACCTTCCTGGAGGTCAAGAAGATTTAATCACAGAATTACATAAGACAGGAAAGCCTATTGTTTTAATTGTTATGGCAGGTAGACCAATTACATTAGGAAACATTATAGATAAGGTTGATGCCGTTTTAATGGCTTGGCATCCTGGAACTATGGGCGGGCCTGCTTTGAAAAATATTATAACCGGAAAAGTTTCCCCTTCAGGAAAACTGCCGATTACCTGGCCAAAAGAAGTAGGACAAATACCAATTCATTACAATCATAAAAATACGGGTAGACCTGTGATTCCAGAAGAATTTGTGTATATGGATTCAATACCAATTGCGGCTTGGCAAAGTTCTCTGGGTAATACATCACATTATCTGGATGCAGGTTTTTTACCACAATATCCTTTTGGGTATGGTTTAAGTTATAGTAATTTTAGATATGCTGATGTTAGTATTTCATCAACTAGCCCTAAGATTGGAGATACAATTACGGTAAAAGCTATGATTACCAATACAGGAAAAATTAAAGCCAAAGAAACCGTACAATTGTATTTTAGAGATATGGTTGGTAGTTTAACCAGACCAGTTAAAGAACTTTTACGATTTAAAAAAGTAACTTTAGAAGCAGGTGCTTCTAAAGAAGTTATATTTAATTTTTCTACAGATGATTTGGCTTTTTATGGACCGGATAAAATATGGGTTACAGAACCAGGTGATTTTAAACTATGGGTAAGTAAACATTCGATGGATGAAGCGAATGAATTAGAATTTACATTAGAATAAAAGGAATAATAATATTGTGAGCAAAGGTATTGTATATATCATATATGGAGTTTCCGGAAGTGGAAAAACAACTATAGGAAAAAAGTTAGCTAAAGATTTAGATATTCCTTTTTTTGATGCAGATGACTTTCATCCAGAAAGTAATATTAAGAAAATGTCTGATGGATTTCCGCTTGATGATACAGATAGGGAGCCTTGGTTACAAAAGATAGCGAATGAAATTAAAGTTTGGAACACTAAAAATGGAGCAGTATTAGCTTGTTCTGCCTTAAAAATAAAGTATAGAAAAACGCTAGGATCTATTGATGAAAAATACATAAAATGGATTTTCTTAGAAGGAAGTTATGATATGATTTCCAAACGCATGCAAGCAAGAAAAAATCATTTTTTCAAAAAAGAAATGTTGGTTTCTCAATTTGAAACCTTAGAAGGACCAGAAAAAGGGATTGTTATAACAGTTGATAAAAGTAGTGATGAAATTGTGAATGAAATTAAATCTAAATTGGATACAAATAGATCGCAGTTAGGATTGATAGGATTAGGAGTGATGGGTAAGAGCTTAGCTAAAAACCTTTTATCTAAAAACTTCACACTTTCTGTGTATAATAGGCAAGTGGATGATTATGAGGTTGATATCGCAAAAAAGTTTGTAAAGGAGCAGCCTGATAACCATATGGTACTAGGGTTTGATAATTTAAAATCATTTGTAGACTCTATAGAACAACCTCGTACCATTATACTTATGGTCAATGCCGGGAAACCGGTGGATGTGGTGATTGAAGCATTAGTACCATTTTTATCGAAAGATGATTGTGTTGTTGATGGAGGAAATTCTCATTATAAATCAACATTAGAGAGAAGCGATAGATTAATTGATAAAGGAATCCATTTTTTAGGAGCAGGTATTTCTGGAGGAGAAGAAGGAGCTTTAAAAGGTCCTTCGATTATGCCTGGAGGATCAAAGAAAGCTTATAATAGATCAGGAAATTTTTTAGAAGCTATTGCGGCGAGAGATAAAGCAAATAATCCATGTTGTGAATATATTGGGCCAGAAGGATCAGGACATTATGTAAAAATGGTTCATAACGGTATCGAATATGCAGAGATGCAATTGTTAGCGGAAACCTATCATGTCTTGCGTTTTTATGCAAAGAAAAATCCTGATCAAATAGCAGCTATTTTTAATATTTGGAGAAATAATGGATTAGATAGTTATTTGCTCGAAATTACGGCCGATATTCTTCTTAAAAAAGAGGGAGATGATTTTCTAATAGATAAAGTACTGGATAAAGCAGGGCAGAAGGGAACAGGTGGTTGGTCTACGAATGCTGCTTTAGAAGTCGGAATGCCGTTATCTACGATTTCAGAATCTGTAATGGCCCGTAACATTTCTGGAATCAAATCCAAACGTGTTGAAGCTTCAGAAAAATATCAGCTAAAAACATATAGTATTTCTTCAAATGATACCATATTTATTGAAAATTTAGAAAAAGCTTTCAGAACGGCAAGTGTTATTAATCATCATATCGGTTTTGAGCTAATAAAAGAAGCTTCTAACGAATACAACTGGGAACTGAACCTTTCTAAAATAGCCAGAATATGGACAAACGGTTGTATCATACGAAGTGATTTAATGGAGCAAATTTGGAAGTTGTTTTTAAATGATAATGACACCTCTCTGTTACTACTTCCGGATATAATCATAACTGTAAAATCAGATATTCATTCACTAACGGAAACCGTTGCTGCCGGACTTACATCAGGATTTTCTCTACCAGTATTTTCGGCAGCGGCGAACTACTTTTTAGCATATACATCGGCTCAGTCTTCGGCCAACATCATACAAGCGCAAAGGGATTATTTTGGAGCACATACCTATCAAAGAGTAGATACATCGCTAGATGAATATTTTCATACAAACTGGAAACACTAATTTATGGACTATCAATTATTAATTGCTGTCGGAGTAGGTATCATTGCATTGCTTTTTATGATCCTGAAATTAAGAATGCAAGCATTTATTGCACTGCTTATCGTTTGTATATTGGTGGGAATTGTTGCTGGATTACCAGCAGAAGAAATTCTTACTAGTATTAAGAATGGAATGGGAGGAACACTTGGTTTTGTAGCAACTGTTGTGGGGCTTGGAGCATTATTTGGTGGATTGTTAGAAAACTCAGGAGGGGCACAAGGATTGGCAAATTATATACTAAAATTAGCTGGAGAAAAAAATGCATCCTGGGCATTGATGATCACTGGGTTCATCATTGCAATACCCGTTTTTTTTGATGTGGCTTTTATTATTTTAGTACCAATAGTATATGCAATTGCCAGAAAAACCAAAAAATCTTTATTGCTCTATGCAATTCCATTATTAGCTGGATTAGCAATTACACATAGTTTTATACCACCAACTCCTGGTCCAGTCGCTGTAGCTGATATATTGGGAGCTAATCTTGGATGGGTCATTGTATTTGGATTTATTACAGGTGTTCCTGCTGCGATAATTAGTGGACCAATATTGGGAAAACACCTTGCTAATAAAATAGATATCACGATTCCTGAGGCTAATGATTCTAATATAAGAATGGATAATACTCCTAATCCTATTGGTATTATTATAATTATTACGTTACCCATTTTATTAATAGTATTAAAAACAGTTTTGCTGGGCGATTGGTTTAAGGAAGATGTGTTACCGCAATCAATGATATATATAATAACTCTTTTAGGGCACCCTTTTACTGCTTTGATTATAGCAAATTTAATTGCTTGGTATTTTCTCGGAATTAAAAGAGGAGTTACTAGAGATGAACTTTTGAAAATTTCAATGAAATCATTCAAACCAGCAGGAGCCATTATCTTACTAACTGGTGCTGGTGGAGCTTTTAAACAAATATTAGTAGACACCAAAGCAGGGGAATTATTAGCTTCTTCGTTACAGAGTTCATACATCCACCCATTGTTATTTGCATTTATAGTTGCGGCTTTGATTAGAGTTTTACAAGGTTCTGCTACGACCGCTATGATTGCAGCTGCAGGTATTACCTCACCGATTATTCTTGCTGGAGATTTTAGTGCTGCACAGATTGCTCTTTTTGTAATTTCCATTGCTTCGGGAGCAACGATCTTATCTCATGTGAATGATAGTGGATTTTGGTTAGTAGGACAATATCTGGGAATGACAGAGAAACAAACCTTTCGTTCCTGGACTGTTATGACAACTCTTATTGCAATTACTGGAGTTTTGATGTCTTTGTTATTATGGTATGTTTTTTAGCCAGTCTTTAGAAACTATTCCAAAGGAAATAAACTAAAACATATGATTCAGTTAAAAACTAGTTAACTACCCATTTCGGGTGGCAATGCTACTATTAACAAGATGTAGTTTTAGATGATTAACAATTTAAATGAAGTACTATGAAAACATTAAATGATCTTAAGATACTGTATAAAGAATTAGAAAGAGACGAAAAATATAAAATTAATGGAGGTGCTCAACAAAAATCCGTTGTTGTATGGTGCAGAATGGCAATTAGTTATGAGCCATGTTAATAATTGTTTGGATTACTAAAGAATGAATATTTTGGTTTCAGGTCTATTTTGAAATATATAATTCTATTATTCTTTATAGAATCATTAGTATGAACAAAGAGTAAAAATTACTTTCTTTGTTTGACAATGAATCCGGAAGTTTTTAAACATATCGAATTATTATTAGGGAGTATTGGTTTTATAATCGCATTATTCTTTGGATTATTCTTGATAATAACAAAAAAAGAGCGTGCTAGTGCGAATGTTTTTCTGGCGATTTATCTCTTAGCTTTTAGCCTTAGAATTGGTAAATCTCTATTCTATAATTACTTTCCAATTGACCCTGTAATAAGGAATGTTTTTCTTGGAATGTTATTAGCTATTGGCCCTTCATTATGGTTTTATGCAACGAGATTATTTTTCACTAACGAAATAAGGAACAGTAGGTCAATTTTGATTCAGTATGCTCCATTACTTTTATTTGTAATATTTTGTTGGATAATCCCAAATGATGATTCAATATCTTCCAGAATAATTTTTCTAGGATTATTATCCCATATTTTGTTATACGGGTTATATACTTTGTATTGGTTGTTTACTAGTAAGAATCAATCTAATCATAAATCGTATAAGGTGTATCATTGGTTATTGTTTTTTACAATGCTTACCATTGGGATGTCACTTATTCAGATGGGAGTGTTTTTGCGCATAGTACCGTATTTAAGTACAGCTTTTTTATTCTCAGCGATAGTTCTTGTTTTATTAATCTATGCTCTAAGGAATCCTTTTTTGTTTAAGATTGAAAACAAAAAGTATGCTAATTCTTCTTTAAATGATGAAAATGCAAAAACGTATTTAGATCAGTTGACATATCTAATGGAGGAAGAAAAATTGTTTCTGGATCCTAAGATTACATTAATTAAACTTAGTAACAGAATAGGAATAACCTCTAAGCAACTATCTCAAGTTATTAATCAGAATAAAAAGGAAAATTACTCACAGTATATTGCAAGATATCGAATAGCAGAAGCAAAGCGATTATTACACTTACCAGAATATCAAAACTTTAAAATATCCAGTATTGCATATGATTGTGGGTTTAACAGTATATCTTCTTTTAACACAGCTTTTAAAAAGTTGACGAATACAACTGCAGTTCAATACAGAGAGGCCCAATTAAAATCTTTATAGGGTTGTATAGCTTTAAGTTGTGATTATTTTGATTTACATAGATTTTATGGGGTACTGATAAACCAAAAACAGGTAAGATACACATTGACAAATTTATAAACTGTTGTTTACATTATGGGTTTTGTTTTCAATGCACAACTTGGATTTCATTTCCTGTAATCCAACTTTTTATCAGTTGTTCGTTCGTACTAATCTCTGCAAGATAGAATTTATTGTAGGAGGCAAAAACAATTGAATCTTCAATTTTCTCGATTTCTACTCCTTTATAATCCATATAGTTTGAATGAATTAAATATAGTTGTCCATTTTCCTTAAAAATATATCCAACGTGGCTAGCATCAAATCCAATGAAATGGATTCCGTCTTTTAAACTCTTATTGATCATTGAGATATTTTCTTCAATAGAATTTTCGGAAATTTCAATTACTTGATTGTTAAGCGCTAAACTTTTCGCTTCATCTATTGGAGATTGTTGAGCAAGCTTGTATCGATTTAAGTTTATTCCAGCATCTTTTAATGTTGTCGAAACAAAATACCCACAGGCAATTTTTCCTTTCTTTGGGATCGATGTATGCCCTTCAAACGACCATTCGGTTCCTTCCCAAAAAGGGATTATTCTATTGATCAAAGAATGGGTAAAGACATTTGATATCGAATCAATAGATAATTCTTTGTTTTTTAGTTCTACTTTACACTTTTAATTTGACTTTTTACCAATCCATAACTTTTAAGCGAATCATTTTCTGATTTTAATTCTTTAAGAGTCTTTATAAGATCTTTTTTGACTAAAAGAATAACTTCAGTCTTGTTATTTTCAGAAGTATTTGAAGCTTCCTTGCCATTCTGTCCAATACATCCAAAGTGCATTAACAAGAATATTGTCAAAACGAATTTATTCATTCCTTTTTATTTGTAATTGTTATTAATTGAACACACGCTTAAATTTAAATAATTCTACCACAATTGATTCATAGCATTCTATTTCGAAATAGATTTTATTACTTTTTATCGGTTTTGAATCCGTAAATAGTAGTCTGCATTCCTGCAATTTTCCATTCTCCATTTACTTTCTCCATAAGTCTAGTTTCGCGTTTCAGACCACGTAGTGAGTCTTGTTGTTCATAAGTAACCCAAGCTCCATTTCCATAGAGTCTTACATCAATTTTGTCCAACAACTTAGGTAAGGGCTCTGGTTCGGGATGTTCTTCGATAAAGGTTTTAACGAATTGACTTATTTCACTCCAACCCACAGACTCAGAAAAAGTACTATCCGCAAAATCTATGTAGGTTTTCGTAATCTCAGGATCGTGTACCCATTTGTCTTTCCAGTCCTTATAGTTTCTTTGAAAAGCAGCTTTAGTCTCGTTGTTAAGGGTTTCTAAAATAGCTTTTTTTTCTTTTTCAATATCGATTTCCAGATTAACTACTTGATCTATTTTTGTTGTTTTGTGCTCTTTACAACTTATTATATTTAGCATGAAGACAACGCAGAATATTGATACTAATTTATTAGTCATGTTTTTTGTTTTCTTAGTTGTTCGTTAAAGCACTTGGGTAACACAAGTTAAAGATTAAATTGTAATTTAAATTAGTTTTAAAACTTTAGGATCCTTTTTATCAATATTTAAATACTAAAACATACCCGTTTAGTTCAAGAGCATATTCCATAAACTTTTTAACATCATTAAATATCTGTTCAATTTTTTCTGGATGATTATTTATTTGCTCTATTTACAACCAATAGTATTTTGTATGAGTTGTAGCGAGTTTTAAATCATTTAACTTTCAAAAGTAATTTACAAAATAAAAAGTAATAGCGGTTTGGATTAAACTCCAAACCGCTATTACTTTTATGCATTGATGGTAACTGACTTTATTTCACTTTTACTTCTCCATTTGTTCTTATATATAGAATAATTTCTTTTTCAGAATTACCTTTAATTGTATGGATAGCTTTATCTGTCGAACCAAAATAACTTCCTGCATCTAAATTTTTTGTTTCGTTATTTTGAGGCATTATATAATTTAGATTGCCTTTTATCACAACGGAATGTAAAACAGTTCCATTGGTTTCTATTGCTCCATTATAGTCTTTTGGAAGTTTTACAAAAATACTTTTAAGACCATTATTCTTTTTACTATCTAAAAGAAAACTAATTTCAGCTTTACTTTTTGAACCAACCCAATTTGTCTGTTCATTATTGAGCCAGACAATATTTGAATCATCTATGTTTATGGGTTTTTCTCCGTTATCAAATGCTTCATTTATTGGTTTAACCAAATAAGGTCCTTTGTTAATCTCTACTAAAGCGATATTTTCTTCTCCTTTAGCGGAAGTGATATGAGGTTCTCCAGCGGGCTGCGTCCAAAACGAACCTGATTTCATCCACATATTATCGGCTTTTGGATCATCGTTATGCAACGATCCTTTTATTACGACTGCTCGATAGGTAACATTATGAATATGTGGTGGTGAAGAAAATCCATCAACAAATTTCGCTAAAAAACCTGTTGGTTCTGTTCCTTTTCTATCACCCCAAATTGTTCCAGCTTGCGGGCTCTGGTCTCCTCTTGCTGGATTTAATTTTTCCCACTTAATTTCACTGCTTAATAGAACTTTGTTTGTTGGGTTTTCAATCTTTTCTGAAAGAGCTTCGCTTAATTTCTTTTCTTGATTTTTACAAGAAAAAGAGATTCCTAAAATTAGTATTAGATAGATAGATAATTTGTTCATTTTATTGAATTTGAGTCATTTCATTAAGTGTGAATTCTTCTACAGCTCCGTCTGTTGCTTTCATATAATCAGCTAAATGTGTATTATTCATATGCGTTTGCCATAAATCTCTACTTTCCCAATTTTCATAAAATAGAAATAGATTTTTATTTTCATTGTCTTGGTGCAAATCGTAGTTGATACATCCTTTCTCTTTTTTAGTAATATCAATTAATTTTACTAGTTCACTTTTTACTAGTTCTCTTTTTTCCGGTTTTGCTAATATTTTTGCAACGATTGTTAACTTTTGATTATTCATAATTTCGGAATTTTATTACTCGATGTGTTTTTTTAATTCTTGGATTTGTGCACAGTATAAAATATATACTTTTATCTACTACCATCTACCATTACTACTTTTTTATATGGTTTCTATTACTTTATTTATGTCTCTTCTAGATTTTGGTTTTTTACTTGGTTGGTTAAAGTCTTCATCGTCTCTATAACCAATAGCTACTGCCATAAGAGTAGAGTAGTTCGTCTGATTTAGAATTACGTCATAGTTTTCTGGTTCAACTCCTTCCATCGGTGTAGCATCAATTCCCATTTCAGGACAAGCACTTAAAAAAACACCTAAAGCTAAATATACTTGTTTATCAAACCAAGCTTTTATTTGCTCTTTTGTTTGAGGTTTTATAAATTCTTTGTAATAATTAACTGCTCCTTCAGGAAGCTCATTTTCAATTTGTTTTTCGAATAAGTCGATGTTATTGATTCGACTAAAAACGACAACTGTATCACTCTCAAGAACTTTATTGGTGTTTAACCAAGAAACTTTTGCTAGCTTTTGTTTTGTATCGTTGTCCGAAACAAAAGTGAATTTCCAAGGTTGACTGTTTATAGAAGAAGGGCTTAAGTGCAGAATTTCCTTTAATTCTTGAATTTTACTACGTTCAATTTTTTTTGCTGGGTCATACTTTTTGGTTGTATAACGGTTTTGCATTGATTCTAAAAAGCTCATATTTTTATACTTGTCAGTTTAACTATAATAATTATAGTTGCAAACTTAAGTATAGTATTTTACCTTTGCAATAACGGTCAAAAATGATAGTATACTTTTATGAAAGCAAAAGAACCCAAAATCCTTAAATTCAAAGGAAATGAATATCCTTGTTGTGCTAGTCTTACAATGGGAATTATTGGTGGAAAATGGAAAACGGTTATACTTTTTTATTTAATGGATGAAAAATTAAGGTATAATGAATTGAGAAAATCTATGCCAACTGTAACCGAAAGAACATTGAGCTTACAGTTAAAGTCATTAGAAGAAGATGGATTAATTAATAGAAAAGTTTATACTTCTAAGCCTCCTTTAAGAGTAGAATATTCATTAACTGATTTCGGGAAAACCTTAATTCCACTTATTAAATCGATTGCAGATTGGGGTGATTTAGTGGTTAAAAAATATTCCTAGCAGATTGTCGCTTTAACTTGTTGTCAAACCGCTCGTGTGCTATTAGTTGACTTGGTCATCAATTAAATTAGTAAAAGAAAACGACCAAATGAAATCTCTAATAAATTTTTAATTTTAGACTTTTTTTTGAACCCATTTCTTTCATATAATTTAATAATTCTTTGCACTCTTCAGTATTTAGAGTCCCAACTTTAACCTTATTCCAGTTCATAGGTTTATAAGATTTTTACTTACTTATATTTTTTTTGAAAAAACTATGTTTTCATACGCTTTTCCATTGACTATAAAGTTTAATTCTCCTACGTTTTTAAATTCATTCCTTTCATAGAATCTAATCGCTCTTTTGTTTTTTATGTAAACAGAAAGCCACATCGTATCTAATTGTAATGCTTTAGCTCTTTCTTCAACAAAAGTTAGAAGTTGTTGTCCAATTTTTAAGTGTATGAATTCACTTTGAATGAAGATCCTTTCAAGACGACAATTGTTTTGGGAGGCAATACTTTCATTTATGGCGTTTAGTACTAATTTTGCGTAACCAACGGGTAAATCATCGACATAAATAATATAGAAAAGGTTTTTAGGATTATTTATGTCTTGTTTTGTTTTAGAAACTGAAAAATTCTTGTTTAGGTATTTACGCAGATCGTTTTTATCATCTATATATTGCCCGTGAGATTCGGCCCATGTCACTCTTCCTAAAAGAGCTAAAACCTCCTTATCAGCTTCTTTAGCTATTTGTATTTTAATCATTGTTATCCTTTTTAATTTTCAATCGTCTTAGGTGATACCCATGCAGAAATACGGCAATAGTACATCCTACAATTATCGGAGTTGCACTAATTAATGCGCCGTATAAAATGTAAATAATATTCGCGATTAGTGAGATTAGTCTTAGTTTATATTCACCTTTGGTGGACATTGAATATAAGTTAATGACCAAACCTCCGTAACCAATACAATCAATTAAAAATGGACTCATATTTTGTGTTTTTTCTATTTAAATATTTAAAGTTGGAGACTACCAACCTAAAACTAATACAACAAATATAGAATGTAATAACTCTTTTTTAGTTTATAATCGAGTTTATTATGGTATATTTAAATTCGATTATATCGAATAATTGCTAATATAATTTTGATTGTAAATGGACGTGTTAGATAAAAAGATACTAGAAATGCTAAAAATTAATGCTAGAGAAAGCTTTGCTACTATTGGAAAAGAAGTGGGGTTGTCTGCTCCAGCTATAGGGAAGCGTGTTAGACAAATGGAAGAAGAAGGCATAATCGAAGGTTATGCTTTAAAAGTGAATCATGAAAAATTGGGTATTGAGACCAAAGCATATATAACATTAGTAATACACCGAGGGTCAGCAGGTTCAAACGATGCTCAAAAGCAATTACAAGCAATGGAAGAAGTGCAAAGATGTGATAGAATTACTGGCGATGATTGCTTATGCGTTTTAGGTTATTTTAGAAACAATAAGCATCTTATTTCCTTTCTTGAAAAAATTGCAAAGTATGGTGCTTCAAAAACGAGTATTATTTTAGAAGCGTAATTTATTTCCTAGAAAGATACTATAAACCGGTAAATTGTCAATTTTAGCAGGATTTTTTTCATAATTGTAGAGTAACGTCTCGACTAAGGTTAGTACGGGAATTAATATTACTAAATTTCCCGTTAAGCACTTAGCCAAATCTTTTGTTTTATCTTTTTCTTCATAAAATCAAATCAAAAGATTTGGCGGACTTGGTTTAAAGCTTAGAACTTGGTTTAGTACTAAACCGGGTATTAACTATAGCCATTGTGCCTGTTGCACAAGTTAGTAAAAAGGATTAATTTCATGATATGCAAGGAAAAAAGATATATCAAGAGAAGTTGTTTAGTGATTTCCGTTTAAGTGATCGTGTAGCGGAGACCAATTTTTATTATCGTTTAAAGAGTGTTTTGCATTTAGACTTTTTATATAAAAAAACCAGTACCTATTACGGTAGAAGTGGTCAACGTAGTATTGATCCTGTAGTGTTTTTCAAGCTTTGTTTAGTTGGTTATCTAGAAAATATTATAAGCGATAGAAAGCTTATCGAGCACTGTAGTATGCGCTTGGATATCCTCTATTTTGTGGGCTATGACATTGATGAGACACTACCTTGGCATTCGACTATCAGTAGGACACGCCAGTTGTTCCCTGAAGAAATTTTTGAACAAGTATTCATCCACATTTTGGAGATGTGCATCGGCAAGGGTATGGTAAAAGGGCGCACCCAAGCGATAGATTCTGCACCTGTAAAAGCAAATGCCAGTATGGATAGTCTGGAGTTAAAAGTTCCTTGTCAAGATTTAGAAGCACACTTAGCTGCTGTACGCCATATTAGCCATCGGGATCAAGAGGTTTTTCGCAAAGCCAAGGAAAACAAAGCCAGTGAAGAGCAGCAAAGTATTACTGCCACAAAACAAGAACTAAAAAGTATTGAGTCCAGGAACAAGAACTGGAGCAAGAATCAAGACAGGCGCCCAGGTGCAAATAACAAGGGTAGCCGTTATACAAGCAACAAGACACACTACAGTCCAACCGATCCAGATGCTAGAATAAGTGTGAAGCCAGGCAAGGCTCGAAAACTCAATTATAGCAGCCAACTTAGTGTAGACACGGCAAATCATGTGATTACTGACATCAAAGCTTATCATGCAGATGGTAAGGATAGTCAATATATGGAGGACATTGTAGATCGTGTTCAACGGCGGTTGTGGAAGTCAGGATTTCAATTAGAAAACGTACTGGCAGATACAGGATATAGTAGCGGAGAGGTGTACGCTTATTTAGAAAATAAAGAGATCAAAGGTTACATACCACCACATGGCACTTACAAAGGTGGTCCAGATGGCTTTGAATATATAAAAAGTGAAGATCATTATATCTGTCCCAACAGAGCAATAGTACCTTTCAAGAAAGTGTTCAAAGACTACCGTACCCAAACCTTAAAGAAAGAATACCGTATTTCCAGTAAAATATGTAGAGACTGTCCACTATCACTTAGCTGTTTGGGAAAAACAGCTAAAGAAAAGAAATTTAGTGTAACCTACTATCGGGAGGAATATGAGCGTAACAATGCTCGACTAGCCACTCCCAAAGGCAAAGTAATGAAAGCCAAACGGCAAAGTACTGTAGAGCCTGTTTTTGGAACCCTCACCCAGTTTATGGGACTGCGCAAGATCAACACTATTGGCATAAAGCAGGCTAACAAAGTGATGCATCTATCGGCAATGGCTTATAATTTAAAGAAATATCTAAAATTCACAGAAAAACGAGTAAAAAGTGAAGCAAAAGCACTTGCTCCTCTTTTTTTTGAAAAATTGGTCTTAATACAAACACTAGCCTTCATTTTAAGCACTCAAATTTTTGAAATTTCAACAAGCATTTTCAAAATAAAAGAGGTTTAAAATAGTATTTTTAATGTCAACCCCATCAAAAGTTAAGTACTTGTGCAACGGTTACCATTATTAGGCAATCTTATTTTTAATTCAATATCAATTTCGACAATACCATTTTGGTACTTTCAAAATTTACTTTTACAAAGTATATTCCTTTTCTAAAATTTGATACATCAATTTTTATATCAGAGATATTAGAAGTATTCTCATAGTAAACACGTTGACCTAAAGCATTATAGAATTCTATAAACTTAACTTTTTCAGAAACATTAGATTTAATATTTACAAAATCAGTTGTTGGATTTGGATATATTGATATGCTTCTTTCTAAATCAAAATCTGTCAGGCCAAGTGTAGCTGTTGTAAATTGATAAGTATCGGAATAGATTATATTTTCATTATTAGTGGCAACTAACCTATAATAATAAGTTTGATTAGGTAACGGATTGTCGATTAAACCAACTATCAGATTAGTATTATAACCGAAAGCATAATTTGGCGTTCCTACTATTGATGAACCAAAACTGTTTGTGACTCCATACTCGAAATGGATATTTGTTAAATAAGCACCATAGCTATTAATTAATCCCTTCATTTCTAAAGAATTGTCTTGAATTCCTTCAATTGTGCCAATTGTCATAATGATATCTTCTGAGAAATTAAAAACACTTTCTTCGCTATAAATAGTCTCTCCATTATGGATAGCTTTTAATCTATAATAGTAATTTAAACTTGTATCTAAACCAGTTATAGTGGTATTAACAAGTGATGAACTGTTAGCGTTGATTTGTGATGGGGTAGTTGAGATATTATTTTCGTAATCGATAGATCCGTATTCAAAAACAATATCAGTTATATCTTGATTGTAGGAAGTTAAATACGCTGATAGCGTAACATCAGTTCCATTGATATTTGGAAGATATAGATTTATGTTATATTCAGGGTATGTTGTAAAAGATTGTACGTCCCCATAAATATCTTCTCCTTGATGAGTTGCTTTGATTCTATAATAGTATTGTGTCTCAGGTTGTAAATTATTTAAACTAGCAATAATATTCTCATTTGTATTGCCAACTACTAATTCTGGCGTCCCAACTACAGTATTAGTAAAAGTATCAGAGCTTAATCCATATTGAAATTCTACATTTGTAATATCATGTTCATTGGAAAGAATATTACCTGATATTTCTGCAGTAGTTGCCGAATAATTAAAAGCAAAATTTGTTGTTATTTCATAATCAGGAAGTGTCGTGAAACTCAAAATCTCGCTATACTCTATATTTGAACTTTGTGTTCCAGATAGTCTAAAGTAATATGTAGTGTTAGATTCCAGGTTTGATAAATTCACAGAAACATTTAAAAGTTCATTTGAATCAACTGTATTAGGAGTTGTTGAAATTATATTACTAAAAGAATAATCGAGACTATATTCAAACTGGATGTTAGAAATAGATTCGCCATTCGAAGCAACATTACCGGTTAAACTAGCACTTGAATTATAGATGTTATCAACAGGGTTGACGTGTAAAACTATAGTTTCATATTCCACATCACTTCTATAAATTTTACCATTTGTACCTGCAGTATAGATTTTATCATTAATGAGTTCGATAGAATTGATTTTATATTGTCTCGTTAGATATTCCCAATATACTCCACCATTTTCTGTTTTATATAGCTTACCATCTTCGTCAGCTATGTAACCAACATTTTTTGAATAAAATTTAACTTGAGTATACCAATCATAAGGAATGTCTAACTCTTTCCAGTTGTTTCCGCCATCATTAGTTTTGTAGATTAAGCCTTGATCTCCAACAAAATACCCATTATTCTCATCGACAAAATGAAATGCGTTAATTTCTTCATCTGCTTCAAAATTAACACTCCAAGTATTACCCCCATCTGTAGTTTTATACATTCTGCCATTTGAATATCCAATCCTATGTGCGTACCCTATTTGGTTATTGACAAACTGGATTTGACCAAATGAGATGGATTCGACTTGAGTCCAGTTAATACCACCATCAACAGTTTTCATAACTCTCCTTTGATTAAAACCACCTGAAATAAAGCCATTGTTCTCGTCAAGAAAAAAAATGGAAGTTATTCCTTCATCAATAATGTCATAACCATTGTTCAAATCTATCCATGTAACTCCACCGTCTATAGTTTTAAAAACATGCCCACCATATGTTCCTCCTGTAGTTGCGTAGCCTAAGTTTTCATTTACAAAAGTAAAATCACTACTACTTACTGATGTACCTAAACTTAATGAACCAACTAAAGACCAGTTATCTCCGCCATCTATCGTCTTGTAAAAATTATTTCTTGATTGAGCATAACCTGTGTTGCTGTCTAGGAACTGTATTTGTCTAAAATCAATATAGGTCATTGAATGAGGTGTCCAAGTATTACCTCCATCTATAGTTTTAATAATACGACCACGAGCACCAGTAGCATAACCAATGTTAGTATCTTGGAAGTAAATCCCATACATAGAAGTGTTATAAACAAATCCATTTTGAAAAAAGATCTGACTCCATGTATTTCCACCATTATTTGTTTTATATGTTGCTCCGTGGTCTCCTGTTACAAAGCCTATGTTTTCATCTAGAAAATGAAAATCGTAGATAGCTTCTCCTGGACCTGAAATTTCTACCCAGGTTTCGCCAGCATCTATCGTTTTAAACATGTCATCGTGCTCTCTTGTTGCGAATCCGATATTTTCATTTATAAAGTAGACAGTAAAAAAATCTGAAGGAAATGTATTTGTACTTTGCGTTGTATACCAATTTTGTCCTCCATCAATAGTTTTTAAGATTGTTCCTTCATTGCACACAGCGTGTCCAATTAATGGACTAGTAAAAGATGTTTTATTAACTCCAGAATTTGGAATACTCAAACTTTCCCATGTGGTTCCTCCATCATTAGTTTTTACGATACCGTTTGAAGTTGATAATATAATATTATTAGTATCAATAATATTTACAGTATTAAAAGAACCACTAAAACCTGTCGATATTTGATTCCAAGTTATTCCGTTATCTATAGATTTCAAAACATATCCATAATTCCCAACTATATAACCAGTTGAGTTGTAGAAACTCATATCATTTCCACTAGAGATGCTTTGTTTTTTTAACCAATTATCACCAGCATCCAATGTTTCTAATAATTCATTTGAAGTTATTATATATCCAATGTTAGCTGTAACAAACTCAATATCTTTACCAGTATTAGCTGTTGGTTTTGGGTTTAACAATTCCCAGTTTGTTTGAGATTGCATTTTATTAATAAACAAAATAAGACATAACAGTATAAGTAGATTTTTTTTCATTATTAAATTCTTAAATTTATTTCTATACTTAGGTTTTACGTGTTACCCAACGTTTCATATTTGTGTCTTATAAGAACAAAATGTTACCTTGTTTTTCTGTTTTTTTGCGCATTAATTGCTAATTTTTTCTCTGAAGGCATTGCACCATCCAAAAATACAACAACAATTTGATTGATCACTTAGTTAAAATAATTACATATATGTTGTTGTAAAACTTGCTTTTATGTAATATTATGTACTCTGCCTTTTAGTGTTCGTCTATTAAAATCACTCACACGGGTTTGATCTTGTTTATTGATTACAGCATATGCAAAAATCGGAATCAGTAAAAACCCTCCAATAATATAAATTACATAATGATTCCGATTTCCCGTAAAGACCGGATTAATTCCGAAAAACATAAGGGGTGTTCCGATAAACAGTATCAATCCAGCAATTAATTGAGCACTCTTAGATTGTTTTGCGTATAATTGATCAACATGGTATTTCGTATCCGTTCCACAATTTGTACAATTCAAAGTTTTAGTTTCCCCGTCTTGCATTGCAAATTCTACTCGCGTATTAGCATATGTTGAGTATTTATTTTCGGTTTCACAGTTTTTACATTTCCCGTAAATTTTCATTTATCTATCAATTTTAATTTTGTATGCCTTAAAGTACCAAATATATGAATAGTAGCAAGCCAAGTAAGCTATAGCCAATCGATCTATCTGCACATTTTTATTTCTTATTAAATTTTAAAAAATTTAGCTTCACTTCAAAAGGAAAAGACCTTTCGATCAGTACTAAAATTTGCTCTGATTTTATATATAATGTAGTGCGCTTAGCTTTTTATTTTATTGGTTTCCATTTCCCTTTTTTGAAAAACATGTTATTAAATTTAGGAGAATTGAAGACTAAATAAAAGCTCCAAGAACTTCTGTAAGTCGTAGGATTACTTGTCAGAATATGAGTAGTTGGTTGTTCCATATCGATAATAAGTCTTGCGGATTTATAGATATATGAATCTGTTGTGTTTATCTTTCCCTTATATGTTTTTATAACATTGTTGTTTTCCGTTTCGTAAAAGTAAATAGAATCATTTTCTTTGATTTCAAATCTAAATCTATTGTATTGCCAATCGCTTTGTTGTCCTTTAAAATACTCTCTGTTAATTATATATTCTCCATAATAATCTTCTTTATCTAACTCAGTTTTTGAGGTTAACCATTTAATAGTACTAGAAAATAGAACTAACCCAAAAATTCCGAACCAAATAAAACCAATCAACTTTCCTATAGATTTTTTTCTAAATAAAAGCCAAGCTATTAATAATATTCCCGTTACTGGTAAGAGAATAAGAATAAAGAATAAGTTAAATCCAAATCCCATGGTACTTTTATGTTTTATAGCTGATGTTTAATAGTAAGAATAGAAGCAAGGCAAGTATACTTAAACCAATCGATCTATTTGTGAATTTTTATTTCTTGTCATATTTTTTAATCAAACTATGTAATTTTTCATCTTCCGAAATCTGAATCCAACGTCTTGATGAAATTCCGTGATTATTTACTTGATCTAGATTTGCGCCAAGCTTTAATAATTCCTCAATAATTTCCAATCGAAGTTGATTCAGCGCTTTTTGTTCTTCTCTCCAGGTTTTGTTATATTCTCTTATTGCAGTGAAAATTGGGCTATTTCCATTTTTTTCTTCAGCTTCATTGATTTCTATTCTTCCACTTTTAATTAAAACTAATGCTATTTTTGAAAGATCATGATATTCAAGAGCTATATGTAAAGCACTGTATCCATATTTGTTTTTCCAGTTTATATTAACATTACTATCAATTAAATAATTTATTATGTCAATTTGTTCTTTGGAGTTTCTTGATTCAGATGAACAATCTGTTGCGTTTATTAAAATAGAGTCAGAATTAGAAAAGGCTACAAACTTATTAATATCGATATTATAAGTTTCAATTAATTCAACCAGTTTGTCTTTATTTGATTCATATAAAGCCCTATACAATTTAGTTCCTATATTTTTCTCAGGATTTGTTGAAGAATATATGTTTTTTAATAAACTCATTTATAGATTCGTATTAATGAAGTACAGTGTTTAATATAAGTATCGTAATGAGGTAAAGTGTTACCCTGTTTTTTAATTTTTTTTACACATTGGTTGCTAACTTTTCCTCTCTGAAAGCATTGCGCCTTATCAAAAATACAACAACCATTCGATTAATTGCCAAACTGCTATGATCACTCATATCGTGTTACGGCACGTTTTTTTAGATTTAATATTCAGTATCCGTATTATTCCGAAAACCACATCATTTAGCAATCAGAGTAAAGTCCACCGTACATTTTTATGGCATTTTGCTTTTTAATCTGAGATTTCTATTTCTATTATAATTAAACTTTCGCAAAATCGTTTTTTTTCGCCTTATTATTTTCGGTCATAGTTTTTTAACCTTTTTATATAATTCCTGTATAGAATTATTTGTAATATAAAATTTGGTATTAATACTATGGCAGGTATTACAATGCTTAGACCATGAAAAGTAAGATTTGCGTACAATAAGATTAATATTGAAAGCATAGTTGGAATAAAAAATAATACTCTTTCAGTTTCAATTTTTGTTTTGAATTTTTCTCGAGCTATAAATAGGAATGGTAAGTATATTAACACGGATAATAAGAAATATGCTACACCAAATAATTTGACCATACAACTATCACCAGAACATTCCTTGTTAATAAAGAATATAAAGCAAGGAATAATATTGATTATAATAGCGATAAAATAAATTTTTATATTATAATATTTCACTTATTTATTGGTAGTTAAGATGTTAATCAAGTCCAAAATTTACAGCTTACGGTAACGTTTATATATGTGTCGTAGTAGGGCAAAATGTAACCTTTCTTTTCGGTTTTTTTGCACATTGGTTGCTAACTTTTACTTTTTGCAAGGATTGCACCATTGCAAAAAGACACGGACGTATCGAATCGTCAATTAACAGCTATAACCACATATATATTGTTGCCCATAGTTTTTAGTACGTTAATGGTCATCCATCATTATATATTTCTCTCCTGCTTTTTTCTTTAAAAGCAACATTCCGATTATATAACTAAATTCTTCGGAAAATTCAATTCGATAAGTTTCATTTCCGTTTTTTATTTCACTTTTGCGAATGCCATTTTCATAGCGAGTCCAGTCAATACAGAAGCCATAAACCACTTTTGTATTCTTAACCAAATTGGTTTTTTCGAGAACCAACTTGCCATTTTAGCGGCCGATATGACGATCAGAAAATTAACAGAAAAACTTATTATTATTTGTATAATTCCAAGTTGAAAACTTTGACCTAATATAGAGCCATATTCTGGTTTTATAAATTGAGGAAAAAATGAAAGATAAAATACTGCCATTTTGGGATTTAAGATATTTGTCAAAAGTCCAATGTTAAAGAGTTTAAGAGGTTTGTCTGATTTCAAGTTTTGGTCAGCGTCAAAAATTTTGTTTTTAGATTTCACAGTGTTATAGGCTAAATATAATAAGTATGCTACTCCAAGAAATTTAACCACAACAAAAGCATAAGGAACAGCAAAAAATATTGCAGTAAGCCCAAAAGAGACCATAAGTATATGGAATAAAAATCCGCACATTACCCCGAAAAGAGAGATGATTCCAGCTTTTTTTCCTTGCGATAAAGACCTAGAGATTAAATAAATCATATTCGGACCAGGAGAAAGTACCATTATCAATGCTGCTAATCCAAATAGTATTAAATCATTAATTGGTATCATATTTCTGTTTTTAATTCTTAGTTTTTAGCTGTTGCACAACGTCTCGTGTAAAGAAACGTAGGGCAGGTGATAGGCGATACGTTTTGGTTTGGTACTAAGCCAAATGTAAATATTTTGCTTTTATTTTATTTTTCGTAAATGCCCACTGAAGGACTACGACTTCAAAAATATAAAATAAACCAATAGTTGTAAATTTTATATTTAGCGGACTTTGTAAATATTCTCAGACCTTTCCACAAACATAAACGCCCTATGTTTTTTATACCTAGCTGACAATAGTTTTGTCCAGTTTATACATTTCTAACATCTGTTTTTTCATATAAGATTCAGGTGTTTTTCTAAGAATAAAATTTCGAATGATTTCCAAAAATCTATTTGTTATTGAGATTTTTGATGTGAATCTTGATTGTTTTACTAATTTTTCAACTTTCGTCTTTCTATAATTATAAAATTTATCGAATGCTGTATCTAACGTATTAGTTTTTTTGATGAAGTTTGATAGATAAAATGCATCTTCAATTGCTTGAGCGCCACCTTGCCCTAAATCTGGCGTTATACTATGAGCAGCATCTCCAATTAGGCATATACTTCCCAGGTTCCATTTATTTAGTAATTCTAAATCAGAAAGGTCATCTCTAAAAATTTTCTCATTTGGTGTGTTTTCAATTAGATAAGTTACAAGAGGAGGGTATTCTGAGAACATGTTTGTTAGAATAATTTTGAGGCTTTTTTCATCATCGGTTAAGTTAGGTTGACTTAGTTTTACAGCAAACCAATATACTTTTCCATTTGCAATTTTAGACACACCAAATTGCAATTTTTCACCCCACAAGGTAAAACCTACAGACTCTAGTTGAGGATCTAAATCATAGTTAGAAATGCCCCTCCAACAGGTTTGTCCTGAATATCTTAATTTACTATTAGGAAATAGTTGTTTCCTTATTTTGGACTTAATTCCGTCTGCACCAATTATTGCATTTGTATTTATATGAGAACCATCTATAAAATATAACCTTATAGATTTTTCGCTATCCTGTGAGTATTCTTTGAATTCTTTACCTAATTCAATATTTTCTTGTTTTACATATTTATATAAAATTTCCTGTAACTTTCCCCTATGAATAGCCATTGTAGTAAAACCAAATTTTTCTTGTACAAAATCTTGATTGGAATCCGATATCGGGTTAAATTTATGGTCCGCCACCAAAATTCTATTAAGAGTATTTCCAGCATTTTGAATTTCCTGTAGTAGGGAAGGGTTAATCCATTGTAAAACTTGTAAAGCATTTGGTGATAACCATATTCCTGCTCCAACTGCTTCCAATGAAGCTGCTCTTTCGTATAATGTATATGGAATATTTAATTTATCAAAGGACAATGCTGTTACTAAACCTCCAATTCCTCCGCCAATTATAGTTATATTTTCTGTCATAAATTTATTTTTTTATTCTATCAAATAGTATTGATGTTTCGACAAATTTTCTATGTTCTTTACTTGTTAGTTTTTCTAACAAATCAAACGAGGCGATATAACTTACTAAGCTACCATTCGACGAAATAAATTTTCCATCTTGAACAACAGAAAATTTAGTATCGTCAACAACTTGTAAATTGGGATAATTTTCTTTTAAAGACTCTCCACCAGTAACATAGGTAACTATTTCTTTATTGTCAGCAATTCCTGATGCTCCAATTAAAAATGCTCCTGCACAATGGCTAGCTATATAATCAGTTGATTTATTCTGTTCTTTAATAAAATTCACTAATTTTTCATCAGAAGTTTGGTCGGCAGGATTGTATGAACTTGGTACAACTAAAACTTTTAATTTAGGAATATCTTCAATCACAAAATCTGGTATTATTTTTAATCCATGAGCGCTTTTATAAGTTTTATTTTTTTTTGCAATTGTTATTACGTTAAAAAGATTCTTATTATCAATGGTAGGATTAGAAAAGACATCTAATGGAGCAACTACTTCATTAATTATTATTCCTTCAAAGATTAGTATTCCTATGGTTGGTAAATTTTGGTTAATAGGCTTTTCTGTTATTTTTTCTTGTATTGAAGTTTTAGTTATTATTGTTTTTTCAGAATTGGTTTTTGTTCGTTCTGAACAACTTAAAAGTATTAATGTTAGTGTGAGTAATGTGATTGTTTTTTTCATTTTTTATACTTTAATTTTGTTTCTTCTACCTTGATAAAACATATATATTGCGTGTGGTAACATAAGAAATGTCATGCCGGAAAAAGGAATCATATAAACACCAATTAATACAGCAATTAAATACGTGATTATGAATTTTCTTGGAACTAATTTATGTGTGTTTTCTATATAATTTACAAGAATTCCAATGAGGATAATTAAAATCCCAAAATATACAAACCAAAAAGAAGCAAAATTTTCATAGTTCATTATTCCATTCAATAACGGGAATTCAAAAATTCCATCACTAATTTTGAAAAAGTAGTTTTTAGAAAATGCTGAAAATTGTTTTCCAAAAGCAAAAGGTGATATACCTAGTAGACAATGCGCAATTCCTGTATAAATTAGTATTTTACCATTAAATGGCTTCATAATTTGTTTGTTACTGTTATAAAAGTACAGGTACTTTTAAAAACATTTTTTGACCTATATCAAATTATGAGTAAGATGCTCTTATTCTGCTTAAAGTTTCTTGTGTGATTCCTAAATAAGATGCAATATCTCCAAGTGGTACTGTTAATTCAATTTGTGGATATTGTTTTATTAAACTGTCATATCGTTGTTTAACAGTTTTAAATTGAATAGAAACAACTCTATATCTAAATTGAACGATTACTTTTGATAAGATAAGACGAAATAAATGTTCGAAATCGTGATTATTCTTACAAAGCATTTCTACTTTATTTTTTTCAGTTTCAAGAATAATACAATCCTCCATAGTTTCGATAAAATGAAGACTTGGTTCGTCGGTGAAATAACTTGTGCTTGAAGTTATAAACTCATTTCCGAAAGCAAACCAATCTATTATTTTTTTATCTTCATTCATGTAGTATGCTTTTAAAGAACCTTTTATTACATAAAATAATTTATGCCTTTTTTGTCCTTCACTTACTATTTGCTCTCCTTTTCTATATTCAATTATTTTACTATTAACTTCCCAATTGGATATTGTTAATTTGTTAAGACTGCAATAATTCAATGCTATTTTATTTATTATTTCAATCAATCTTTAGTTCGCTTTAATTGTGTATAACGTCTCTTATATGCTGCGTTTTCTACTCGAGGAGAGCAAATGAAATATACAAATTGTTGTGTGTAGTTTTCTTTATTTTAAACTAATCCAACGTTGGATTTCCATTTTTATTTTTTCTAGCTCTTCGGTAATAACAAATTCTTCGTCTTTCTTTTTCTCTTCTCTTAAGTTTATTAGTTTTTCATATATCGGATAAAATTCCATTGAAGTTTTTAAGTAAAATCTATCTTTTAAGTATATAAGTATTTTGTTAATAGCTCTTTGTATTTTGTTTTCTTTTAAAAGATTTTGAATATCATTTATAACTGTTTTTGAGATGTTAAATTCATCCCAGTGTTTAATATTATCGAGAAAAGAGTCAGTTGATAGTATTAATCTACAGCCTTCTTGCTTTTTTAGTAGAAAGGAAAGACATTCTATTTTTTCGTCTAAAGGCATTTTACAAGTGGTATCGTTTTCCAATAAATCTCTCAATTTTTGACCTAGTTCATAACCTGTGCCAAAACCGATATAATATTCAGTTCCAGGTAATGTGTAATATTCTGGCATTTTCAACTCATTTAGGCCATTGTCTATCATAAATCTAGTGATATCAACTGAGTTATTTAAACCTTTTATACGTCCGTCAACTATTCCTTTACTAGTAGGATGAAACATTCCTCCCATATTATATTTTTCTAATTAAGTCTGTTTTAATCTTGACTAATATCAAGTTTTATTTCTGATATACAGTTAATTATATTTTTAGAAATTTGTCAATTTTCTCTCAAGGTAAACTCTCCATTTAATTTACTCAAAATCAAATCACCAAATGTCAAATCCTTTTTACAGTTTGTTCTATCATAAAGAGTATTGTCAATTTTCTTGTATGTCTTAATCGAAATATGTTTTATTAAAAGATTATTGATTATCAGTACAGGCAACTTAAAAACTCCAAGTATGAATGTTTTAAATCCAACAAGCTCTCCCTCAGAGTCAAAGTGTTTGTCGTATTCAAACTTTTCAAAATTCAAATCATATTTTTCAATAAATTCAATCAAGAGGAAATAATTATCATCTCCCCATAATTTTAAATCTTCAACAATTTTTGTATTTAGACTATTTATTTTCTCACCAGAAGCGTGTTCAAGAAATTTTTTCACCTCCAAATAAGTTTCTTTTAATTCAGTGTATTTAAATTTCATAATTGCTATTTTTGGTAGTGCATTACAACGTCTCTTGTATGGTGCGTTTGCTTCCCGAAGGGAGCATATGTAATATACAAATTGTTGTATGTAGTTTTATTCTTGGGAATTAATTTTCAATAATTTTTCATTCGCATTTTCCCAACCCGCATTTTTTGCCCTTTCATAATATTCTTTCGCCTTGACCAAATCCCCTTTGATTCTATACAAATCTCCACCCTCATTTAAAATTTCAGGCTCATAAGGAAACGCTTCAAGGATCTTTTCAATCATCTTAATACACCCAGTAATATTATCTGTTCGTTTATAAAACTCTTTTAATTTACCTGTTGAATCTCCGGACTTTTTTTCAAGATTAGCCCCTATAAGATAACTTTCCTCAGCTTTATCGATTAGGCCTTTTTTTTCTAATATCTTACCTTTTATAGAATGTAAATAAGGGTTTTTAGGTGTAATTTCAAGAGCCGTATTAATATCTTTAAATGCAAGATCATATTTTTCATTTCTTAGATTAAATATAGCCATGTTCCAATAGAGATCTGGACTTTTTGGAGTTAATTCAATTTGTTTTTTCAGATTCTCAATACCAATTTTTTCATTTCCAGTAGAGCATTGACAAACTCCTAATAAAAAATGTATGTTGTAAGCTTTTGAATCTAATTTATATACTTTTTCTAAGTCCGCTAATGCCTTATCCCATTGAAATATATCTATGTATAAAGAGCCCCTTGAATATAAACTAGGAATATGATCATTAAATTTCTCTATCGCTTTAGTATAGAGTTTGATTGCATTATCTATTTTCCCTTTTTTATACTCCTCATGCCCCAATTTAAACAGATGTTTAGCATTTGTTTTTGAAAAGTGTTTTTTAAAAATATTCACTTAGTATTTACATTTTGGTTAATTACATATAACACGCGAATATAGGATACATGCCCTATATATCTTTAGTTATAACCGTTTACAACCGTATAATAGAAGATTAATTCTATGGTTGTGATTATTCTTTATTAAAGAAACATATAATTCTCAAATTAAAAAAGAATCAAATAAAATGTTTTTTGACGACAAACATTTTTAGTTTAGATTTTTTTTCAAAATAGCATAGACCAATTCTTTAGACATAGGTTTTCCTATGGCTTTAGTTCTGACTGTTTCAAAAGAACATCTAAAATCACAACCATTTTTAAATTCACTACATCCATAAGCTGTTTTACCTTTAAGGATATATCCGTTACTGCATTTAGGACAAGGCATTTGATCAGTTGTTGTATCCGATGTTGGAGTGGGAGAAGCTTTCTTTGGTTCTAAAAGTATTTTAAAATCGGTATCAAAACGCAACAACCCTTCTGCAGAACCTGCATCAGTTTTGAACCCTTTTAGATTAACAGTACATCCTTTTTTCAATAAGCGGATATATTGTTTTTCGGATATTTTCTTATTTAGATAGCTAAAAGGTAATTGAAAATCACATCCTTCTTTAAACGTGCTACAACCATATGCAGACTTTCCTTTTAGGATCTTTCCTTTGTTACATTTTGGGCATGATTCTGTAGTGATTCCGGAAGCCTTTTTTATTACTTTTTTTTGTTTTTGAGTAGTAGTATGAGATATATTGGCTCTTACTTTTTCGGTTCTCACTTCATAAACCAAATGATCTACCATTTGTTTCATGTTTTTTATAAACGCTCCTGCATTAAAAGTACCTTTCTCAATCTCCTTTAGTTGCTTTTCCCATCTTCCGGTTAATTCGGCAGAAGTCAGTAGTTTGTTTTGTATGGTGTCAATTAGTTGAATACCAGTATTTGTGGGTAGGATTTGCTTTTTATTTCGCTCTATATACTTACGCTTAAAAAGTGTTTCTATAATATTTGCTCTGGTGGAAGGTCTTCCAATACCGTTTTCCTTCATCAATTCTCGCATCTCATCATCATCAACTTGTTTACCAGCTGTTTCCATAGCTCTAAGCAAGGTAGCTTCCGTAAACTGTTTAGGAGGTTTGGTTTCTTTTTCTAGAAAAGAAGGTTCGTGAGGCCCTTTTTCTCCTTTTACAAAGACAGGAAGAATTCCAGTTTCTTTTTTATTAGGTGCATTAGGATTTTCAAAAACAACGCGCCATCCTTTTTCTAAAATCACTTTACCAGTTGTTTTAAAAGAGACAGTATCCGCCTTTCCAATCACAGTGGTATTTGCAACCTTACAATCATCATAGAAAACAGCTATAAAACGTTTTGTAATAATATCATATACCTGTTTTTGATTGTATTGCAGGTTCATTTGTTCTCCAGTAGGAATAATTGCGTGGTGATCTGTGACTTTTTTGTCATTAAAAACTTTGGCAGATTTTTTAATCTTTTTACCTAACAACGGTTTTGTTAGCGTATTATAATCTGTTAGTTTTTCTAGAATTCCTGGAACTTTAGGATATACATCATTTGGTAAAAAAGTCGTATCCACTCTAGGATAGGTAACTACCTTTTGTTCATATAACTTCTGAACAATTTTTAAGGTTTCATCTGCAGAAAATCCAAACTTTGTATTACAATATACTTGTAATCCTGTAAGGTCAAATAATTTTGGTGCATATTCTTTCCCATCTTTTTTAGTAATAGAAACAATCTCAAAATCACTTTCTTTTACCTTATTGGCTAACAATTCGCCATCTTCTTTTTTTAAGAAACGTCCTTCTTCATAACTAAACAATGTATCTCTATATAATGTCTGCAGTTCCCAGTAGGGCTGTGGTTTAAAGTTTAGGATCTCCTTATATCGATTTACTACCATTGCCAAACTAGGAGTTTGCACTCTTCCTATGGATAATACTTGCTTATATCCACCGTGTTTCACTGTATATAATCTGGTAGCATTCATTCCTAATAACCAATCACCAATTGCTCTAGAGAAGCCCGCGTAATATAAATTATCATATTGCTCAGATGGTTTTAGATTATTAAACCCTTCTTTTATCGCTTCAGTAGTTAGTGAGGAAATCCATAAACGTTGTATTTCTCCAGTATAACCAGCTTGATGAATCACCCATCGTTGTATCAATTCTCCTTCTTGTCCTGCATCACCACAATTGATTATCAAAGTAGCTTTATCAAACAGGGACTTTACAATATTAAATTGTTTTTGAATCCCTTGATTATCCACCACCTTGGTTTTAAACTTTTCCGGAAGCATAGGCAGATTATTCAGATCCCAACTTTTCCAATACGGTTTGTAGTCATTAGGTTCATATAAAGTACATAAGTGTCCAAAAGTATAGGTAACCGCATATCCATTTCCTTCATAATAACCATCACGCTTTGTATTAGCTCCCAGAACGGTAGCAATTTCTCGTGCAACACTTGGTTTTTCGGCTATACAAACCTTCATGAATAATGCTCTTTATTATAGAGGTGAAAATTAAGGAATTTAAAATAAAAATGAAGACTATCATTATCGAGTATATCACGTTTTAGTTTGCCAAGATCACGATCTTGATAGGAAAACTACTAGATATCAGTCAGTTTTGTATAAAACCTTTAACGATATGAATACACCAGGATTTAATAGAAGAAAATTTTTACAACTAGGAAGCACTATTGCAGTAGCAAGTGCCGTAACGCCGATAGCATATGGAGCTTCTCTATTTAAGGATGATGCTTTAGAATTTTCTAAAGAAAATGAGAGTCTCAGATTATTCTCTAATGAAAATCCCTACGGACCTTCTCCAAAAGTATTAGATACAATTACTAAGCATACCAATCGAGTTAACAGATACGCATCTTTTCATACATATGATACTAATCATCTGAAAAAGATGATTGCAGAGCGTAATAATATTAAAGAAGATCAGGTGATTTTAGGACATGGTTCGTTTGAGATATTATGTATGCTCACCAGAACCTTTGGCAAAGAACAAAACAGTATTATCGTTCCAGCTACCACATTTAATGTTACAGCCGCTTTTGCAGATAGAATATTTGATCATAAAGTAAAGAGAATGCTACTTAATCAAGCGATGAATATTGACTTAGAAGCTACCAAAAAAGCTGTAACTAAGGATACAAAACTGGTATATATCTGTAATCCTAATAACCCTACCGGAAAAGCATTACCTGCTGCTGAACTAATATCTTTTTGTAAAGAAGTTGCTTCATCGACATGTACAGTAGCCATAGATGAAGCATATATAGAATTAATGAATCCTTCTGACACACCAGACACCATAAAATTATTAAGAGAAAATCACAATGTTTTAATTATTAGAACTTTCTCTAAAGCATATGGCTTAGCGGGTTTACGTGTGGGATATGCGATGGGATCCGCAGAAACCATCGCCCTATTGAATCACGAGCATTATAATTTTAGTGGGCTTATTGCCAATCCCGGAGTAGTAGCCGCCATAACCGCCTTAGAAGATACTTCTTATGTTGATGAATATCGAAAAAAGAATTCTGAAGTAAGAACTTACGTAGAAAAAAGCTTAGATACTCGTAGTATAAAATATGTAAATAGCAGTACTAATTTTATACTAATGGATGTAAAAGATGCTAAACGTTTTAGGTCCGAATTAAAACCATTTGGCTTTGCTATAATTCCTGGTGGAGGAAAACATTATCCTACTTGGGCAAGGATTAGTATTGGTAGATTAGAAGAAATGAATAGTTTCTTAAAAGTTCTAGATGGAATGAATTGGTTAAAAGCCTAAATACGTTGAAAATAATCATAGTGTAAAAAAAGAGTTTGAAATCTGAAAGAGTTACAATTTTTAGGAAATAAAGGATGGTTTTTCTATCAAATTACTAGCATGTTTTTAAAGATTAACAAGTACATTTGTTGAAAATTGTTTTTTAATGGCAGGAAATACATTTGGAAACCTATTTAAGGTAACCACTTTTGGAGAATCACATGGAGTAGCAATTGGTGGAATCATTGATGGATGCCCATCTGGAGTACAATTAAATCTTGAAGCGATACAGGCTGAATTAGATCGTCGTAAACCTGGTCAATCGGCTATTGTTACGCAACGTAAAGAACCAGATACTGTAGAGTTTTATTCAGGAATTTTCGAAGGAGTTACTACAGGAACTCCCATAGGTTTTGTTATTAAAAATGCCAATCAAAAATCAAAAGACTATTCTCATATAAAAGATTCATATAGGCCTTCACATGCCGATTATACCTATGACCAGAAGTATGGTGTTAGGGATTATCGTGGTGGTGGGCGTTCATCTGCTAGAGAAACAGCGAGTAGAGTAGTAGCTGGTGCTATTGCAAAACAGGTGTTATCTGAATTAACATTTAATGCATATGTAAGTGGTGTAGGAGCTATTAAATTAGAAAAACCACATACTGAACTTGATTTTTCATTGACAGAAAGTAATATTGTTCGTTGTCCAGATACAGAGAAAGCTGCAGAGATGGAACAATATATTAAACAGATTAGGAAAGAGGGAGATACCGTAGGAGGAGTAGTGAGTTGTGCGATTTCTGGAGTTCCAGTTGGATTGGGAGAACCTGTTTTTGATAAACTACACGCAGAATTAGGAAAAGCTATGCTTTCGATCAATGCGGTAAAAGGTTTTGAATATGGTAGTGGTTTTGCTGGAGCTGAGCTAAAAGGTAGTCAGCACAATGATTTATTTAATGCTGACGGAACCACCAAAACCAATCTTTCCGGAGGAATACAAGGAGGTATTTCTAATGGAATGGACATCTATTTTAATGTAGCCTTTAAACCTGTGGCTACCATTATGCAAGATCAAGAAACGATTGATAAAGAAGGTAATATAGTAAATATGCAAGGTAAAGGTAGACATGACCCTTGTGTAGTACCAAGAGCTGTTCCTATTGTAGAAGCTATGGCTGCCTTGGTTTTAGTGGATTATTGGTTAATGAATCGTACGATTAAAAAATAGAGATTCAAAATATAGTTAATGTTGCGGTAATCTGAATAAGGTTACCGTTTTTTTGTTTTTAATTTATATCTTCGACTTTTTGTATTCAGAAAATTAGATAATTCACATGAAGAAACTTGCACTGCATTGGCAAATAATGATCGGAATGATCGCTGGGATATTATTCGGATTTTTAATGACTCAGTTTTCCTGGGGAAAAGGATTTACAGGTGATTGGATCGCTCCTTTAGGAACTATTTTTGTAAACCTTCTGAAGTTAATTGCGGTTCCTCTAATTCTTGCTTCTTTAATAAAAGGGATTTCAGATTTAAAGGATATTTCAAAATTTAAAAAAATTGGGGGTAGAACTATTATCATTTATGTTCTTACAACAGTAATTGCTATTACTATTGGTTTATTACTTGTAAATGTAATGAAACCAGGAAATGGAATTACTCCTGAAACTATTGAAAAACTGACAACTGAATATGCAAGTAGTGCAAAAATATCAGAGCGTATTGCAGAGGCAGGAAGACAAAAAGAAAGCGGACCATTACAATTTGTGGTAGATATGGTACCGCAGAATGCCATAAAAGCAATGAGCGATAATAAGATGATGCTACAAGTTATATTTTTCGCTATTTTCTTGGGAATAAGTATGTTATTGATTAAAGAAGAACAGTCAAATCCTTTAAAGAAGTTTTTTGATAGTTTAAATGAAGTAGTCTTAAAAATGGTCGATTTAATTATGCTTACAGCTCCTTTTGCTGTATTTGCATTATTGGCTAATGTAGTAGTTACTTCGGATGATCCAGATATATTGTTAGCCTTATTACGATATGCAGGAGTTGTAGTATTTGGTTTAGCACTTATGATAGTGTTTTACTGTATTTTAGTTTCTGTGATTACTAAAAAACCTCCTTTCTGGTTCTTAAAACAGATTAGTCCGGCGCAATTGTTAGCGTTTTCCACAAGTTCTAGTGCAGCGACTTTACCAGTAACCATGGAAAGAGTCGAAGAACATATTGGTGTAGATAAGGAAGTATCGAGTTTTGTATTACCTGTTGGAGCAACCATTAATATGGATGGAACCAGTTTATATCAAGCTGTAGCATCGGTATTTATTATGCAGGTATTGTGGCCAGAAGGATTAACATTTAGCAATCAAATTACTATTGTGTTAACAGCTTTATTAGCTTCTATTGGTTCTGCCGCTGTTCCTGGTGCAGGAATGGTAATGTTAGTAATTGTTTTAGAAGCAATTGGTTTTCCATCGGATAAATTACCAATTGGATTGGCGTTAATTTTCGCGGTTGATAGACCACTAGATATGTTACGAACCACTGTTAATGTAACTGGAGATGCTACGGTGGCTATGATCGTTGCTAAGTCTGTTGGTAAACTAGGAGATCCTAAAGTAAAAGATTGGGATGACCATTATGAAGGATAGTTTATTCTTTATGAACTAATCTGTTATTGTTTTTCTAAAATTCAATCCTTTTTACCTAATTTACAATTAGGGTTTTTACCTTTAATGCGAATTGATTAATCAAGCTCGGCATGAAGGAAGATACGCTTTTAGACGAATCACTACAAAAATTATATAGTCCATCGGATTTTAGAAAAATAGGACATCAGTTAATTGATGTGCTCGCAGATCATCTAGATCAAGTACAATCACAGGAAGAACGACCTGTAATCAAATATCAGGATCCTGAAGAAGAATTAGTGTATTGGAAAGCGGATATGTCTTCTAACACTGATATGATGGATTTTTATCAAAAAATCTTAGATAGATCTATTCATGTGCATCATCCAAGATATATGGGCCATCAGGTAGCCGTACCTTCAATAATCAGTAGTCTTTCTGGGTTGGTAACGGATCTATTGAGTAACGGTACTGGAGTCTATGAAATGGGCATGGCATCTAATGCTTTAGAAAGAATTGTTACGGATTTCGTAGCACAAAAAATTGGATATGGATCTGAGGCTGCCGGTTTTCTTACTTCGGGCGGAACTTTAGCAAACCTAACGGCATTATTAGCTGCAAGAAAAGCCAAAGCTCCCAGTTCGGTTTGGGAAGAAGGGCACAATGAAAAATTAGCCGTTTTGGTTTCTGAGGAGGCTCATTATTGTATAGATCGCGCAGCGAGAATACTAGGATTTGGTGCAGAGGGAATTATAAAGATACCTTCTAACAAATCTTATAAAATAGATACTTCATTATTAGAAGAATATCTAGAAAATGCGAAAAATAAAGGTTTGAATGTTATAGCGCTTGTTGGATGCGCTTCTTCAACTTCTACGGGATCTTATGATGATTTAGAAACGTTAGCTAGTTTTGCTACAAACAATAATTTATGGTTTCATATAGATGGAGCTCACGGAGGTGGCGTTGTTTTTTCGGAAAAATATAAATACCTAACGAAAGGAATTGACAAAGCAGATTCTGTTGTGATTGATTTTCATAAGATGTTATTAACTCCTGCTTTGAATACCGCTTTAATTTTTAAGAATAGTGAAGCTTCATATAAGACTTTTGAGCAAAAGGCTCAATATCTTTGGGACTCCCAACAATCTAGAGAGTGGTATAATTCTGGAAAAAGAACCTTCGAATGTACTAAATTGATGATGTCGCTAAAGGTATATTCAATTATAAGAATGTATGGCGAAGATATTTTCGAAAAGAATATGGATCGATTATATGATTTAGGAAAAGTATTTGCCAAGCTCATTAAAGAAAGGGAGGGGTTTGAATTACTCATAAATCCAGAAGCTAATATTGTAAATTTTAGATATACAGATATTCCTTCAGAAGTAATCAATACATTCAATTCAAAAATACGTGAAACGTTACTTTTATCAGGAAAATTTTATATCGTTCAAACTATGATAGGAGAGGAGCGCTACCTAAGGACTTCCATAATGAATCCGTTAACAGATAAAGAAGATTTTATAGCGCTTTTAGATGAGATACAAAAAATAGCTCATACGCTCATATAATAATTTTATATGAATTTGTAGATTAGAGGGAATATTATTTTAATAGTTGATAAGCTTTAAAAAAGTATTCTTATACGTTTTACCTATTGGGATTACTATGTCTCCAATAAAAACTTGGTTTCCTGATACTTTTTCTACCTTATCCATATTGATAATATAGGAACGATGTATTCTAATAAAATTGAAATTCTGTAGTTTTTCTTCCCAATTTCGAAGCGTATCTAAAATCAATATGTTCTTATGATTTGTAACCACTTTTACATAATCTACTTCAGCTTTTAAAAGGCATATATCATCAACGTATATGTTATAAATTGTTTTGTCAGTATACAAGAAAAACTGTTTGATATGCTCCTTTTTCTCTATAGTTTTATCTTGTATGCGATTTACAGCTTTAAAAAATCGTTCATAAGAAAATGGTTTTACCAGGTAGTCTATAACGGCTTCTTCAAAAGCTTCAACAGCGTAATCCGGATAGGCGGTAGTAATGATAACCTTAGGCGGATTAACTAAAGTTCTTAAAAAAGATAATCCATTCAATTCAGGCAACTGAATATCTAAAAATATGAAATCAATTTCTTCTAATTGCTTTGAATCAATGTCTAATCCGCTCTCATAGATTCCATTACAATTTAAAAAAGGAGTTTTATCTACATAGTTTTTTAAAACGTCTTGTGCTCCATGTTCGTCCTCTATAATGATACAATTCATCATAATATAATAGTAAGTGTTACTTTGAAGAGATTATCTTTTTCTTCAATTAGTAATTGATGTTGTTTCGGGTATAGCAATTGCAATCTTTTTTCCGTGTTTTTTATACCAATACCACTTTCTTGCCAATTTGTTTCGATTTCCGATATTTTGTTTTCGTTATATGAGTTTTCGCAATAAAAATAGAATTGCTCTTTATTTAATATGGTTTTTATCTTTATGAGATGTTTACTTCCTTTTAGAGTACTGGTATACTTAAATGCATTTTCGATAAAAGGTATTAATAATAATGGAGCTATTTCCTTTTGTGGATTATGAATATCTTCTGAAAAATTAACTTTTACTTTAGTTGACAATCTTTCTTCTTGTAAACTAATATAATCTTTTATGTGATTAATTTCCTTATCCAGTGTTACTTGCTTTTTTTGACCTTCGTGTAATAGGTATCTAAAACTATCTGATAATTTTAAAATTAAATCTGGAGTTTTTTCATCTTTTCTTAAAGCATTTGCATAAATGTTATTCAGCGTATTAAATAAAAAATGAGGATTTACTTGTGCTTTAAGTGCGTTAAGTTCTGCTTGTTGTTTTTCTTGTTTTGTGGTTTCTAATTCTAACTGTTTTGCATACAGTTTCTTTACGGAGAATAGTGCAAAAAAACCTAAACTAAAGGAGGTATACGTTACTAAGCTGGAAATCATGGATCTCCATCGATGATCTTTATGATCCTCTTCCATATGAAAAAAAGAATCTGCATAATAATGAAAAAAGGCATTGCCAATAAAAAGAAGTAGTACTAACAGTATGTATTTTTGTTTATTTTTTAAAGGAAAAAACCACAAATACATAATATATGTAGGGATACTATTAAAAAATAAAGCTACTAATTCATGGGGGAAACTCATAGGATAGCCTCCTTCCCGCCCCATAAACTTTACATACGGAAACAAAAGGACAATTCCCCAAAATAGCAGATGTAACAGTGGTTCCGTTTTTTTTAATTTAAGATATATCGAATCTTTCTTCATGAATAGTACTAAGGTATTATTTTTATTAATGATGTATCGTCAAATCTTTAATAGATGCTTTCGCAAGAATATTTTTTCCTTCTTTAGTAGCACCACTTATTCTAAAAATTATGTGTCCACCTAAAAGTGGAGACATGTCCATATATTCGAAAACCATATCATTATTTAAAGAAAACCAAACTTTTCCCTTTTTCTTTCCAATTTCTACAGTAACCCATTGATTAGATTTCATTATATTATCTTGTTTTCTTAGATGGAATTCGCGTTCTAAAGAAGAAATGTTTTTATAGAAAAAAGGAGTGTATCCATGAGATTTATTGTTAAAAGTCAAGTTGTAATGATTCATTTCTCCTCGCCATTTCCAAATATCTTCATTTTTACTATTTTCTGGTGGTATTGTTAGTTGTAATGTTTCACTATTATCAGAAGCAGAGAATAATACTATTAGTACTGATGCTTCAGATAAGGCTCTTATTTTGTATCGCAATACCATATCTCCTTGATAACTTTTAGGACTTATTAAAAAGAGACCATCAGAACTGTCAATCTCCTCCATAATAAATTCTTGATGCTGTATTGAAGTTTTTCCTTTTCCTAAAGTTTTCCATGTAATAAGTTCTTGTGGAGTGATTTGTTCTTCGATACTCTTATTTGGTGCGCATCCAGTTAGTATCAAAACAAAGATTATTGATATTACAAACGAATAAAAGCCTACTTTTTTTATATAATATTTTACCATTGCTAATTGTTTAATTATTAGAATCATTATGTCTATATTCTCTTTCTTTTCTTTTTCTCTGTTTATTTTTGTTTTTAAAGAGGGAGTAATTGACACTAAATAGAAATCCCAGAGTTTGGGATTGGAACTTCCATACAGTACGTTGATTAAATTCTGCAGTACGTGTATTTCGTTTCATCAAATTATCATCAAGTACATCTATTACTCTCAAGTTAACTGTCAGTTTATTTTTTAGCAATTTTGCTCTTATTCCCCAATCAACTCTATTTCTTGGCTCAATAAAATTGAAAGCATTTTGCCGTTTTGGTGTGTATCGGTAGGTAATATCAGTACTTATTTTTTTAGAAATTTTTAAGGTATTTTTGATTTGTAGATTAGAAGAATATAAATCATTCCAAGTATTTAAGTTATTTTCATTAACTTTTGTGTAATAGTAATTTCCTGTAAAAAATGCATCCCAAAACTTAGCTATTTTATAAGACACTGTTGTTTCTATACCTAAGGAATGGTTTATACCGATATTCTGAAATGAAATCACCTGTACATTATCATCTTCAATATCATTTACCCAGAGTATCACATCTTTTCGGTGGCGATAAAAGGAAGCAATAGACCAATTCAGTTTTTCACCATTATTTTGATAATTCAACTCAATGTTATCACTGTATTCAGGTTTCAAATTTGGATTGCCGTCGAATCTAAAAAATGGGTTCCCTAATTGAAACGGATTAATATGGTGTAAGTTAGGGCTGGAGACACGTTTACTATATCCTATTCCGAATGTGATATCTTCATTAAATTTATAAGAAAGGTGTATTGATGGAAATAAGTTAGAGAAATTTAGATCTGTGTTTAATGAGTTTAAGGTATTCTCAGATTCCGAAGAAAAAGCTTCATATCGTAGTCCTATTTGCCAATCAAATTTATAAGCGTTGAATTTGGTGAGCCCATAAAATCCAATAAGTTCTTCTTTATAAACAAATGTATTATTTGTTGCATCAGCTTGGTTTGATCTAAAATATTGATTGTTTTTTGAGTTGCTTTTATTCCAAGAAACGCCTGTTTCTATGAGTACTTTTTTTGAAATAGGCAAGGAGTAATCCAAAGACAATGTATGAATCCTATTATCTTCTGTTATAAGCTGATTGAATAAGAATATAGTATCTTCAAAATCAGAAGCCGGATAATCATTTTTGTTGTTATTAAGATTATAATCCAACTCCAGGAAATGTCCTGTCTTAGAAAATTCGCGACGGTAATTCGTATTAAGTACGGATGTTACATGCGTATGTTCAGAATTTCTAGTGTATGTAAAATCCTCTCGATCAGTTAAGTTGAAATATTGTGATCTATTATAAAAACTATGGTAATCATCTGTATGGTTATACGCTATAGAGAATTCATTATGTTCGTTTATAAAAAAATCTAATCCTATTGCTCCTTGTCGTATCAATCCATTAAAATCATATGGAGTAAATATTCCTTGAGTTTCGCCATTCATGAATGTTCTATTAATAGTTTGTTTACTATCCATTTCTCTTCCGGATTGAGAAGCATTAAATCTTACATTCATAAACGATAGGTTATAGTTGCCATTAACGTCATATCCATACCTTTTTGTTCCTGTTGAACCGTTGAGATTAATATTAAGTCCGGTATTTAGATTTCTTTTTAGGATTACATTAATAATACCTGATATACCATCTGCCTGATATTTTGCAGATGGAGAAGTAATTATTTCTACACTTTTTATATTTGAAGAAGGTATTTGTTCTAATAATTCAACGGCACCTAAAGAAGAAGGTTTACCATTAATTAATAATCTTACATTATCACTTCCTCTCAGAGATAAACTACCAGTTCCTAAGTCTGTTTGTATATCTACAATTTGATCAAAGGCCTCTAGCGCTGTGGTTCCTGATTGTTGGATATCTGTTCCTATGTTTATGACCTTTCTATCAATTTTAAGCTGCGTTGTTGCCCGATTATTTTCTATAACAACTTCATCCAGAGCATTTACTGTGACTGTTAGTTCGATTAAAATATTCTGAGCATCTCTAATTTCTGATATTGGTTTTATATACGTCTTGTATCCTATAAAACTGACTTCAAAATAGGCAAGTGACTTACTTAATTTTAGTTGAAATTGACCATTATCATCAGCAGAAGAACCATCTATCAATTCATCTTTATCATTATAGACTGAAATAGCTGCAAATGGAATTACCACTTGAGTATTTGCATCTTGCACGGTTCCTTTATAAGTTTTTATTTCCTGAGCGGTCGTGATTAGCGACCCTAGGATTGATAATACTATAAAAGTTACTGTTCGTATCATTTTTTGATGTTGATAAATCAAAAGTGATACTCTTATCTTTTTTATGAAATTTTAATCTGTGAATGTCACTAATTCCTCTGTTAACAATACTTTTAGTAAAGTCACAAATATTATATAATTAACATTTTGTAACGCAACTAATTTTAAAAACAATCATCTACATTAATGTATTTATTAACCTTATACATAAAGCAATGAGACGTTTATACTTTTTATTGGTTTTAGTCGTATTTATCAGCTGCAGTAATGATGATGACACCATTAATAATGGATCTTTAGGTTTACAAGGGGAGTGGAATCTGGTGAATATTACTGGTGGATTCGCAGGAGTAAATCAAGATTTTGAAAAAGGAATTATTATTTGGGACTTTAATGAGTCGGATATGATGGTAACCGTTACTAATAACAGTACTATTACAGGTGTATATGATGGTTTCCCTTCTGGAACATATACCTATTCTATTGTTGCTCCTGCCGATATTGATGAACTAGTCGTTAATGAAATTAACCTAGGAACATTTATTACTACATCCGATAGTTTTACCGTTAGCCAACAGTTTAGAGACGGATTCGAGATCAGGTTTGAGCGTTAATTTAATTTAGTTCCTCGTTTGTAGACGCAACCTATATAGTAGTATCCCATCTATTAAGAGAATGAACTTTTAAATTATAAAATATGAAACGCTTCTATTTAGTATTACTTTCGATTATCCTTTTCAGTTGTAGCAATGATGATGATGATAACGTAGCACCTACGCTTCTAGGTTCTTGGAATCTCGTTAATGTATCAGGAGGTATCACTGGATTGGATGAAGATATAGATAGAGGAGCGGTTGTTTGGGATTTTGATACAGCTTCAGGGATGGTTACCATCGTTAACAATAGCACAACTACTTCTGCTAACACATTGTTAGCGTCAGGAACATATACATATAGTGTTTCTGATGCAGCGGATGCAAACATACTTGCGGTTAACGAAGTAGATTATGGCAGATTAAATTTAGAAAACACTGTGTTTACTATCACAGAAAGCGCTATAGATGGATTTACTTTCCGTTTTGAAAGATAGTACTGCTTAAAATACTACTACCGTTTTTTAATTTTCACAAAAACGGTAGTAGTATTTATGATAAGAGCATTATAGATTAATTCTTTTGTTTTTTGGATATTTCAGCTGATAAGAAAATTGTTTTTCTAATTGCGCTTTTGGTTTTACCGTTAGTTTCCATTTCATGATTCCTGTTTTAGGATCGTAATTCGCATCATTAGTTCCGATATTATCTACTTTAATTTCTTTATTCTGAGAAATAGGAATTCGATCTTCGAGAATCAAGTGAATTGTATTTTGTTTATTGTTTTTTAACTGTATAGAATACCCAAGATCTACGATTCTATTGCTACCGTAAAAGGATTTACTTTTAAATTTTTTTAGAGGTTCTCTTTTTACTACAATATTAGGGTCGGTTCCCAATGAGATTGTCAAACTATCTGTTGTTGCTTGTGGATCAATATTGGTCTTACCAGCATAACTACCTTCAAAATATATATTGGCTTCTCCTGCCAATAGATCAAATTGCTCCCAATTTCCTAATTTGGCTGTCAAGAATACATTTTCATTGAGTTCTGGAGCTACATAATAACTATAATCAGCATTCATATTAAAATTATCAATTTCTATAGTAGTGATATCACTATTGGATTTGATAGTATATTTCTTTTTGATCACAAATCGGGTATTTGTAATCCCTTCTTCTTTGGCTTCAACAGTAATATTATAGGTTTCTTTTTTTCTTTTCGATTTACTACGCGATGCTCTCCTATATCCTGATGAAGTTCCATAACCTACTACAACTACTTCATCTAAGGTGCTACTATCTTCTTCCATGCCTATATTGACTACAGAACTTCCTATTGTTATTTCTTCAGTAGTATAACCAAGGTATGAGAATATTAATTGTTTTCCTTGTGTTATATTAATGGTATATCTACCATCAAAATCTGTTACAGCACCATTACTTGATTCTTTTTCAATTATAGTGACACCAGGAAGCGGAAGCCCTTTTTCGTCCGTTACAATACCGCTCACCGTTTTTATATTTGGATTATAAGTTGAGGAATATCTATTTACAGCACTTCTTCTTTGATAACTACCGTAATTAAAGTTTAAATATCTGGTTGTAAGATTCGGTTTTATGTTATTAGTGTTAGGATCACCTGTGGATAAGGTTACTTTTGTGTTATTCCAATCAGTACCGGTTTTTTGATATACATTAGCTTTGTAAGTTATTTTAAGAGGAGTTTCGGTATTTTCTGATTTGATGTCATACAAAGGAAACCATCCCGCGTCACTTACATTATACTTAAGTTTTAATGCAAGGTTCGTGGCAGAAGACACATCTATTTTCACCTTTATTTCTCCTCGTTCTTCTTTAGTGTGATCACTAAGCCTATCAATTTGATTAATGATATCTGTAATTTCGTCTTGTAATTTATTTTTTTTCAGATTGATGTTGTAAGTTTCATTCTGGATAGCTACTGATCTTTCTCGGTAATAGGTGGATATTTGTTTTACTTTATCCAATGAAAGGGCGGTTTGATCAGTACCTATTCGTTGGTTGTTTTCTAATACCTTCTTTTCCTGATTGAGTCCTGAGAGTAAGTTGTCTAATTTGTTTTTCTCTAATAATAGTAGTTCTAGTTGATGTTCTAATGATTCTAGTTCTTTTGAATTCTTTTTCTTTTCTAAATAGTTGATCCCATAACTTATGGATAAGATAGAAGCGTTTTTTAATCCTGAAATTTGTATGCTATTCTCATCAATTTTATTAGAAAGATCATAAAATATAATTTCGTTCACTCCTGGAAGCACATCTGTTACAGCAGTTCTTTGTATTCTAGCTCCTGATACATAAACGGTTACTTCTTTTATGGTAGAGGATACTTTTTTTTCGTTATTACCAAAAATGATAGTAGGTAGGAGTAATATAAGTAATAAGGTAAAGGTTCTCATAGTTGTATGTTTTTTGGATTTTAAACGAAAATATGGCTATAGCTTATGATAATAAACCCATATTGAGTGAAGTGCCTTTTTGGTTGAGTAAATCTATATAAGGGCTTAGTTTATAGTGCAAAAATGCTGTAAATACCTTGTAAATAAAGAAAAAGGGGGAAAACCCCTATATGATTTCTAGCTAAAGTCCCCTTATTTTGCGCAAGGGATAAGTATACTTTTGAACCACACTTATTAATAAACTTAAAATACACTCATTATGAAACGGCTTTTTCTACCCATAGCTTTAATCTCATTTGCAGTTATATGCCTAAGTATTGTGCATATCGATAATGTGAATAAGCTAGATGAAGAATATAATCAGTTAAGAGAGAAACATCAAATCAACAGTGATTCTGATGTAGAAATTACAAGAATAGATAAGTTCGACACTAAATGAAGAGTTGAGAAAGATACGTTACAAACCAATAAAGAAAGAAAATCAATTCCTTCTGAATTGGATAAATAAAAAAGGGAAAACAAAAAAAGTAACGGATCATTCCAGAACTGCTGCCTTACATATTATTGTAAGGCAGTTTTTTTGTTTGCTAAATAAGTTAGATAGATCCTTATAATTGTATGTGTAGAAAAGCTGTTTTTACGAATTCTAATTGAATCCCTACGAATTCTAAAATACCCACCATGTCAGACCGTAATCATGATTACTTTTAAACCGTAATTAAAGAATGGTCTTTTTTTGCTGCCAAATCATTTAATCCCAAAATAAAATGAAAAAGCTTTTAATACCAATAATACTAATTTGCTTTGCAGTAGCATGCTTAGGATTTGTTCATATAGATAATATGAATAAAGCCGAATTGAATAGGGTAACATCAAAGGGGGAAAGTTTTGATATTAATTCATAATGCTATTGCAAAAGTAAATTATGTGTTACTGGTCTATGAAGAGGGCTTTTAGCTTTGGAGTTGGAATCATGCAACTCTCTTTTTTGCCAAACCAGTTATATCTGTTTCTTGAGACTATATCGTAAACACAATCTCTTAAGAACTTAGGAAAAATAAGAAAAACAGAAAGTAACGGATAACCACCAGACAGCTGTCTTGCAATATGCAGGGCAGCTGTTGACTTATGGTAATATGCCATTCCAGGTTCGATGAGCAGAATTGTATCTAATTTTGATGTATCAATATCTCTTTCTTTCGCCAATTTTTGTCCTACCTCGCTTTGTAAAGAAGCATATCGAAATACATCATTCTTATCACGTTTAATAATGAAATTAATTGCACCATTACAAAGATTACAAACTCCATCAAATAATATGATTTTTTTTCCTTCGATATTCATAGTACAAAGATAAGAACCAAATATAGAATCTTGTTAGGCAATTATCATTTCATTAAGAATCATTTCAGGATAATAGAATCTATAACTTGTTTAGTCGTAATTTGTAAATTCTTTGGTAATAAATTATCCTTAGGCAAGACTGCCAGATAGCGATCATTATTAGAATCAAAAACTTGTTTAAAAGTAGGGTCTTTTAATTGAAGCATATCACATATTTCTGTAATGAGATCTAGATGATAAATAAGATCAGTACTTCCGAGATGAAAGATACCTTTTTTACTTCGGTTGATGATATAATGTAATTGTTGCGTAAGTTTAGAAATAGCGGTTGCATTGATAATTACATTAGGAAAAACCTCAATTGGTGCCTTAAGATCGTGTAAGGTTTTAAGTTCCTGTATACGAGGTGTACTTGCTCCAAAGATCATAGGTATCCTAGCGATCACATATTTATGTGTTGGCAATCGCATTAATGCATTTTCAATTTTGATTTTTAACCTTCCATAAACACTGTCACTCAATGTTTTATCGTGTTCATATGAAGGGTAGTTGCTAAATGTGTCAAATACATTAGCACTGGATAGAAATATCAATTTTGATTTATTCTTTTTTAACCAGTTTATGATTCGTTGATGAGCATCTAACTGCGAATTAAAATTCCCTCTAATAGCGGAAACAATAATAGTGGGCTTTAAGTTATCGAGTAATATAGAGATATCTTCCATTTCCATATCATACTGAAAGAACTTTTGATTTTTTTCATAAAAATCGTTGTCAGTATGGTATGTACCATAGGTATCAAAATAGGAGTTAAGCTCTTTATATAGAGCATTTCCTATAAAACCACTGGCTCCTATGATTAAAATCTTCTTCAATATGTATCTTACGCTAAAAAAAAGTTAAGTTTCAAAGATCACTAAACTATGTAATCTTGAAACTTAACTTACCCTTTATTATTGTTATAAAATAACTATCCTTTATAAAAAGGTAATTTTACTACTGTTGCAGGAATTGCTTTTTTACGTACCTGGATATTAATTTTACTGCCAGGAGCAGTAAAAACTTTAGGTACATATCCTAATCCAATTCCTTTACCTAAAGATGGAGACATCGTACCAGAGGTCACAATACCTATTTTATTACCATTTCCATCTACAATATCATAATCGTGTCTAGGAATCCCTCTTTCATCTAATTCAAAACCTACTAGTTTGCGTTCTGATCCGTGTTCTTTTTCTTTTGCCAAAGCATCAGCATTTACAAAATCTTTTGTAAATTTTGTAATCCAACCTAAACCAGCTTCAATAGGTGACGTTTCATCATTAATATCATTTCCATAAAGACAATATCCCATCTCTAATCGCAAGGTATCTCTGGCTGCCAGACCAATAGGCTTGATTCCAAAATCGCCCCCCGCTTCTAATACCTTATCCCAAATTTGTTGTACTTCAGAATTTTTACAATAAATTTCGAAACCACCACTACCAGTATATCCAGTAGCTGAAATGATGACATGATCAATTCCTGCAAAATCTGCTACTTCAAACGTATAAAATTTCATAGTCTCCAGATCTACGGATGTTAGAGATTGCATTGCCTCCGCAGCTTTTGGACCTTGAATAGCCAGTAAAGAATAATCTTCGGATAGATCCCGCATATCAGCGTTCATCGTATTATGACTTTTAATCCAATCCCAATCTTTCTGGATATTAGACGCATTGACTACCAATAAGTACTTTTCGTCAGCAATTTTATATACAATCAGATCATCTACAATACCACCTTTATCATTTGGTAAACAACTATACTGAGCTTTTCCATCTACAAGCTTAGCAGCGTCATTAGAAGTTACTTTTTGGATTAAATCCAAAGCATTAGGGCCTGTTATTAAAAACTCACCCATATGCGATACATCAAAAACACCAACACCATTACGAACTGTTTCGTGTTCTATATTTACTCCTTCATAGGATACGGGCATATTATATCCAGCAAATGGAACTATTTTGGCTCCTAAAGCAGCATGTGTTTCTGTTAATGCAGTATTTTTCATAAAGAGTCGATTTGTAGAATTAAGAATCAAATTGAGGCCGAAAGTAAAAAACTTTGCGTTGGTAAACAATCCTTTTATATGATTAATTGTTAACTTTTTCTAAATCTGAAAGCAAATAATTAGGGATATAATAACATACGATTTGATTTCCTATGTTTTTTAATAACTTTATAAAAATCCTTACTAATTATAAGATGATGTCAGCAGGATATTCAGGAACGCCACTTGCTAAAAAGCTAGGAATAAAGCCAGGTAAAACGCTATTATTTTATAACCGTCCAGATCATTATTGGAATCTATTTTCGGACGTGCCAGAGAATATAAAAGAGTTAACAAAGGTTACACCCGAAGAAGCAGATTTTATTCACGTGTTTTGTACTAGCGTTGATGAGCTAAAGACACAGATTCCAATTTATAAAACTGCTCTGAAGAAAACAGGAATGTTATGGGTGAGCTGGCCCAAAGGGAGTTCTAAAATACCTACTGATCTTAAAAGAGAGCCTATACGGGAATATTTATTAGATATTGGATTGGTAGATATTAAGGTAGCCGCTGTTGATAATGACTGGAGTGGTTTAAAATTTGTCTACCGAGTTAACGATAGATTATGATTCAATATATCAATCACGATATTTTTTTGTTTAAATAGGATAATTAGCTAGTCAAATAGTGCTTAATTTTATGTAAATTATTAACTCAAGGTTTTACTTTATAATAAATGAAGATATCAAAAAAACTTACTTATTCTATTTTTCTTGTCATTACCGTATTTGGAATTTATTTTGGGATAGGTAAATGGGCCGAACATAAAATCGGGAAGGAAATACAGAAAATTTCTACTGACGAACTAAAGATCGGATATGAAAATATTCAGGTACAACTAATAAATGGTAGCGTAACCATCGATAGTATTTTAATTGAGAAAAATAAAGATTTAGTATTTAATGTTGAAACAATTTCTTTGAGCGGTATAAGTCTGTTTGATTTATTAATTGAAGATAAATTAAAGGCATCAGACTTATTGATAATGAAACCTGTATTAATTAAGAAAAACCTTAAAAAAAATAAAAACAGTATAAGTACAAAATCACAATCAGATAAGAAATTCTCTGTATTCATAGATAAGGTTACGTTAATAAGTGGTAGTTACATCGATAATCATACGGCTATAAATAATTTTGACCTTGAATTATCTAATCTAAATATATCTGATGAAACAATTTATAGTGTAATCCCTTTTGACTTTACTTCACATACCTTACAAATAAAAGACTTGTCTTATAAGATAAATGCATTCTACACTTTTTCTATACCAAAATTTAATAGCTCAAATGAACAAATAGCGCTATTTGACTTTTCGATCAATCCTACAGTTTCCAGATCAGAATTTTCTAAAAGTATTAAGAATGAGCAAGATTATATGAAACTTACAGGAGAATCCTTAATTATAAAAAAACCAACAGTTCATGAACAAACAAAAGGATTTGTTATTGGGGCAGATGCACTATATATGGATTATATAAATCTTAGTATTTATAGAGATAAAAGATTGGCAGATGATACTTCTGTAAAACCGTTATACAGTAAAATGCTCAGAGACTTAAAGTTAAAGATACATATTGATTCCACTAGTATTCGTAAGAGTAACATAAAATATGAAGAACAACCTGATAGTAATATGGATTCTGGTGTTTTAGAATTTAATAATTTGGATGTTCATGTATCGAAAATATCTAATTTAGAAAACGCTCCATATACTAAAGCACACTTTTTAGCTTACTATATGGGGCAAGCACCGATAGAACTAAGTTGGAGCTTTAACATCTTAGATAATACGGATAGTTTTTCTTTAGAGGGCTCTATCAAAAATGTAAAGGATACATCTTTAAATTCCTTTTTGATCCCCGTAACCGATGTTCGTACAAAAGGCGTTATTGATGAAATGTATTATAATTTTAAGGGAAATGATACTGAAGCTCTTGGAGCGATGAGAATGCGATATGATAATTTTGAAATTGCAGAAGCATCACATTCCAGCAAAGGGATAGTAAAAATACTTACTTCAATTGCAGATGTAGTTATTAGTGATAAGGAAGCTAAAGGATCGGTATATGAAGATGCTATAAAGGTGAAAAGAGATCCAACTAAATCTTTTTGGAATTACCTTTGGATTTGCATAAAAAATGGGATGATAAAAACGATGATATAAAGTTATTTATTTTAAGATAAGAAAATGAAGCAACCTAATTGTGTAAACCGTATCTATATCATAAACGCCGTAGTTATGAAAAAATATCTCTTTCTTTTTTTAATTCCACTTTTATTTGTTTTCTCCTGTAGTAATGATGACGATACGATAGCAAGTCCAGATTTATTAGGAAAATGGTTGCTAATAGAACAGTTAGTGGATCCAGGTGATGGAAGTGGTACGTTCCAACCGATAAGTAGTGATTTAGAATTAGAATTTTTAGCAGGAGGTATTCTACAAGTCTCTAATGGTAGTTTATGTTCCTTAGCTATAGAATCTGAAGGGAATAGTACAGAAAGTTATTCTATCGATGAAAATACTATAACAGTTTCGTGTAATACTCCTTTTTCGATTAGTTTTGAAATCAAAGAGGGAAGTTTATTTTTATATCACCCTTGTATAGAGGGATGTGGACAGCGCTATCAGAAGCTTCCTTAAACTCGTTTTTCAGGAAGTATATATAAACACTAGTAAATAACAAATCCTGTTCTAACTGAGAACAGGATTTGTAACATAACTCTTATCGATTACGATAAGTTAACTTAATAAGTTAGCAATGGATTACTGCATTAACTTTTTAGATAACTCTTGTAATTCAGTCGACTTAGCCATCATATAATCATTAAGCTTTTTTACGTCATCACCAGAAAGGTTCCCCATAACTTCTTGAGCTTTGGTACCTAGTTCTTGTCCTTTTTGACCTAAAGAAGCAAAAGCTGTCATATCCTTACTTTCTACTACTTTCTTATATTCTTCGATATAAGCTTCATAAGAATTTACATACTCCTGAACTTTTTCATCACTAAAACTAGGTACACCTTCTGATGCTGCAGTTTCAGTTTTTTCTTCAGTCTTTTCTTCTACTTTTTCAACTTCCTCAGTTTTTTCAGCACCCTCAGTTGCTTCAGACTTAGTTTCGTTTTTACAAGAAGCTGCAAAAAGAACAGCCATAACTAATGCGAAATTTAAAATGGTTTTTTTCATGATTTTTATATAAAATGTTAATTAATTGGTTTGTTTTTATTAACAATGCAAATATACACTTGTTTATACCTTTACCAAACACTTTTTTCAGTGAAGAAAACACCCTGTTTTCAGGGTGTTTAAAGATGTGAAATCTATATATTCCCTTAAAAATGATGTATATTCGAAAAAAAAGATATTCGAAAAATGTTACGAATCACCACTTAACGATAGCTTTAAGCGGTTTATCGATTTGTAATGGAGTTTTAGATGTTTGCTATAAGATAAGATAATGATTTATAATATTTTTGCTCTATGCAATATGTAAAAGATTCTATATTCTATCAAGATGCCATTCATGAATTAAATTATTCGTTTGGCGACTTTTATTTGTTTGATAGATTTGTAATTGGAGAATTTAAAGAAGATACAGTGGTTACTTGGGATGACCATGCAAAACTGTTGGTGGAAGATCTAACGAACCTATATGATCACGATGGATCTAATGTAGTTTACATTACTAACAGGGTGCATAGGTATGCCGTAAAACCCAGTGATTGGATAAAATTTTATAAGAGCGATTACAGGATGAAAGGCTATGCGATTGTTAGTTATACTCCCAAGGGGTTACTAAACTCATTGATAGAAAAATTATTCATCAAAAGTAAGTTTAAAAGTTTTGAATCCTTAGAAGAGGCTATTCATTGGACTAAAAGCCTAACCGAGGCGGCAGTTTCTAACTAAAATTGGATACAGCATATTATCTAATATTTTTTTCTTATAGCTAGACATCGATAAAAAAAGCTAAGGACTCATTAAAATCGATATTTTTCAGCATAAAAGAAAATAATAAAAAGTGATTTTGTAAATTTCCATAAAAGTAAACTTACGATATGATAAACTTCATAATAGAGCATCGTTGAAAAAAATACTTATAGTTATATTCCTAATTAATCTCTTTTCTTGTAATTCTACACAAGAAAAAATAGTAAATACTACTAATAACCGTATAGAAGATTCTACAGAGAACGCTACAGAAAGCACTCCACAAAGGGTAGAGGACGCAGTAGAAAGGGTAGAAAAATCTTCCTCAAAAGAAGAGAATGAAATAATAGAGGTAGAGAGAGAAGCTTTTGTACCTTCTCCATTTATAGCGAAAATCTTAGAACAACTAGGGATAAAACCCATACAAGTGTATGAAGAGTTTGTTGTGCAGAAAATATTGCCTTATGATGCTAAGAGTGCAGTAGTGGTGATACCTACAGTAGCCAGCCTAGAAGATGATGGATATTCCTTTTCGTTAAACAGTTATGTTTTGGTAGTAGATTCAGAAACAGCCGTTATCAAACAGCAATTTTATGAAAGTAATGAAACCAATGGTTGGGACTCTGATGCTATACGTATTGCAGAAATAGGTATTGATACTGCCAATTATTTGGTTAAAGATGATCTAAGAGCATTTGGAGTGAGGATTTATTTTTTAGGAGCATCTAAACCTAACCCTTATAGCTCCAAGACAATTTCATTATTTGTTCCGGTTGCCGATAAATTATTAAAAATCCTAGACGCTTATGAAGTATATTCTCATTGGGGAGAATGGGATATGAAATGTACAGGTGAGTTTATCAACGTGAATAAAATTTTGATTATAGATTCTAATAAGACAGAGGGATTCTATGATATAGAAGCAAGCATAGCAACCACTACTATGGAAACTTTCGAAAAAGGAGAGGATGATTGTGATGAAAAGGAAACTACGCAGAAATCAAAGCAAATTCTAAAATATACAAACGGTAATTATAAGGTTTATAAGAAAGTATATACTTTAGAAACTGAATCTCCCTGTGGATTACAAATTGTATTAGAAGACAACCGATATTATCTCAAAACTAATAAACGAGAACATTCAGGAACCTTTTTAGTTAAAGATGGTAGTATTACTTTTGAAGGATTGCTAACCGATGAACCTAAAGTTGAAGTGCAAGGAGCATACTATAGAAATGAGATCGTTATCCAGAATTATGGAAATTCTATGAATTCATTCATCGTGTTTGGGGAATGTGGTGATCAGAAATATCTTCATTTGATAAGAAAGGAATAATCTTTGTTGACTTATTTGAATACGTATAATTTTATCAAATGAAATACACTTTACTTGTGCTATTATTATTTTTTGCTTGCAGCATTCACGCGCAACAAAAAGACTATACAACTACATTACAGGAAATAGAAATGGTAAGAGAAAAGGTGAGAACCTCTTATAATGTAGCAAATACCACAGAAAAAGATTCTATTATTGTAGAAACCCGAGCTTATATTTTTAAAATACTAGTAAAGGATATTTTTCCTTTATGGTATGGAACTCCCTGGGATTTTAATGGGCATACCAAAACACCAGGAGAAGGCAAGATCGCATGCGGCTATTTTGTAACCACTACATTGCAAGATATTGGATTTAACATTCCTAGATATAAATGGGCACAATCTGCCTCCGAAGTGTTTATTAAGAAATTAGCCAAGCAACAAGTTAAACGTTTTACCAATAAGCCATTAAGAACCATAGAAGACTTTTTATTAAATAGTGGAGATGGATTGTATCTAGTTGGGCTGGATGATCATACGGGTTTTATTAGTGTAGACAATAACAAAATAAGATTTATTCATGCTAGTTATTATCAACCGGAAATAGGTGTAATGGCCGAAGCATTAGATTCAGAAAACCCACTGAAGTATTCTAAATACAGAATTATTGGCAAGCTGCTGTCAGATACAATGGTGCATAATTGGATTAAAGGCATTCGATATGAGTGACATTCAATTAAAAAGAAGTTACCCTTTTTTACAAGTGTTCAACAATTACTTTTCCGTTCTTTAAATTATAAAATATATAAATGCTAATCTAAAGGAGTGATTTTTTGTAATGAAATAAAAAAACTAGCCTGCCCGCCTCTGGAGGGTATCGAGAATAGCTTTTCGTGCACAAAATCCTATTCTCGATACACTTCTTACTTCGCTCGAAGTACTCGAATTGACGGGTTTCGAATAAAAAAATTAAAATGCATAACGGGTTGTAACAAAGATAACTTCCATATCTAAACAGTGGTTTACAGGGGTGACTGCTGTTTAAAATATTATTTACTTTGAATAACAAGAATTAGATAAAAGTAAATCATGCCAATCATAACGATAAGTGAACATCTGGAGCATTATCATACGCTAAAAAGTAAATTTATTTCCCCTAGTAGTAAGATGGAAGTCTTAATGGAAGTGTGTTTGTATAAAAAGGTCATTAATACCGGTTTAGTAGAAAACGTAAAAAAGAAACCGGTAGTTGCATTCTATACTACAACCAATCGAACAGAAGTTCCAAAACGAGATTGGACACAACAAATGAAACAGGCAGCCTCTCGATATGCTCAGGAGTATCCTGTGATGGATTCGGGAAAAACATATTCTTTATTTGGTAAAATACTGTTTTCAACAACTATTATTGGCGTAGTTGGCGCATTTGCATTAATTTTTTATCTAGTGTATTTTGGTAACCCACAAGCTAAAATGAATATAGAAGAGTTTGTGTCCTTACCAGAAAAGGGAGACCGATATTATGGATTTATCAATCAAACTATAGATGACAGTCAAACCCCTTTCTTAGCACATGGATGGATCCAGATCGTGAATGTTAACCCTATAGATAGTACTTGTGTTTATGTAACAAGTACTAGTATTGGAGAGCTAACTTTCGATACTTTAGAAGCTGAACACACTAGTTTTTCGGATCAAGAAATTCAAGGAAAATTTAATTCAGATAAAAATGCGCAGAAGATTAGTATTATTTCACAAGATAAACGCTGGCGATTTAATTCCCAGGTAATGAGTAATAAAACTAAGAATTATAAAATTACTGCAGAATAGACCAAATATGGAATTATTACAGAACACTCCACTAAGTCGTAAAAACCCACCAAAAAATGACACGTTTTTACAAGCGTATCAAAATTTAGAATCTAATGCTAAGGTGGGCTTGTCAATACTAGGAACAGCTACACTATTTTTTCTTTTAGTAATCGGTATGGGGTTTTATGAGGTTTTTGGAAATCCTGCGAACGGTGATGGAATATCTATAAGTACGCTACTAGAACCCGATTTTATAGCGATTATTTTAGGAGTAGGAGTATCCATATTTTTTATACTATTTTTTCTGAATAAACAGCGAAAGTTAGCAATCAAAGAACAACAGGCATATTATACACTGGGAAATGTAAAGCCTTTGGATATAGATCAGAAAAAAGCAATACGGCTCAATCTGGTACACATGTTTTATTTTGGTGGTTGGTCGAATACTTTAGAGGTTTTTCCGTGTAATATTCGTCTGGGTAAACAAAAATTTAACCCGAAGACATTTGATATACAACATGATAAGTTATATCAACAATACTTAAACGAGGATTGGGGAGTCTTAAATAGAGATCAATACACGGAGATGATAGGAAGACTGTTTGATGGAATGCATTCTAAATGGTTTGCTCAAGACATCCAATCTGATTCAGCAGGAGATATGATAAATCAGATCTCAGGGCTAACCAAAGTGGATAAGCAATATATACAAGATTGTGGAACGGTATTAAACAATAAGCCAAAGAAATTGATATGGGGATTTGATTTGTTTAGGGTGATTCCAATGAGTAGATGGGCTTTTATGTCAGGATATATTTCAGAAGAAGAGGCTTGGTCTAATATTTTAAAAGCTTCTGAGCTTATTTATTTCTTATTTGATAGTCATGAAGACTATTATGATAATTATCGCGTGGGTCATGCTTTTTGGAGTAACAATTTTGAGGCTTGCACAGATCGATTAGAGAAATGGAAAAACTTTAAAGAGCGTTGCGACTGGCCTTCTAAAAAGCTGGAATGGACAAAACCCGAAGCAATAGAATTGCCAGATAATATGAAGACTAATTTTGCAGAACATCTTTCTGATATCCAAAAAGACAAACAAATAACACCCATAGGTTTTCGTAAGACAGAGGATGGGTAGGATTTACTACCGAGCACTTGGAGGTCTCGAAAGGTATAAGGTGCAAAAGGTTTAAATACAATTCCTAAACCGATACAGAAAAAAGATACTAAATAAAATGAATATCAAACCATAAATCAACAATGTCAAATACAAAGAAGAAAGCATATCAGATATTAGTAATTAGTACATGTATTGTTGCGCTATTTGTTAGTTTTATTTTTTTGAAATCTAGGTATGATACTAATAAGGAGGCTAAGATTACTAAGCTTAAAGCTAAAAAAGATGTGATTCAGGATTTGGACTATCAATATGCAAAACTAAAATATGCAGCTAGGGATTGGAGTACTTTATATGCTAAAATAACTACAGTACATAACAGAGATACTATAGAACATCCTAAATATACTGTGGCAGACTTACCCTTTAAACATTCTGATATAGTGAGGTTTTGGGATCGATTTGAAGAAGATGTATACATCCGAAATTATGTAACAGATGAAGCATACCTATCAGAAATATATAAGGTAGGGGACACATTACGTAATGTTTCTAAGGTGTATAAAGTTAAAAATAAAATATCAGAATATTTAGAATCACTAAATATGGCCTACACAGGTATTCTAAATAACGCGTCGAAGACAGATAGTGTTTCTAAGTATTCTTCAAGAAGCGACCCAAAATTTGGAACTTATTTTTACTATTTGGAGAAAATTGATCGTGCATATTATGAATTGTTATCCGAGCATTATCCAACAGCGTTACACAATCTAATCTACGGTACTAAGAAATTCGAAAAAGATGCTGTTAACAATTTAATAAGTAGGCAAATACAAGAATTAAATACTCAATGGCGATACTCAAAGAATCGGGAAATGAAGGAGTTCAAAAAGCATATGAAAGCGTATTTAGGTGTCGAAAAAGATTCTCTGAATACCTATATTCTTAAAAAGAATGATAGTAAATTATTATTGTTAGTAAAAACATTGCAATTTAAAGAAGACGACAACTTAGCATTGAAAAAAGCATATCTCGAAGCACTAACAGAGGGTTTTCATCTTATTAGGGATCAGTATACAAAAGAAATATATATTTATCTGGAATTTTTTAATGAGGAAACTTATTATATTGATAGGTGGGTAAAAACACCTAATGAAGCGTATTCTAGGGTAGATGATCTTGATAATGTCTCTAGAATACTATCAAATTTCTATGAAGTGGATGCGTATCAATATTATATCAAAGGATCTTTTCCAATATTAGATGTTTGGTATCCTAATTATAAAGCCTTTACAGTAGAATAGTAATGTATATGTAAAATACTGCGTGATGAGAAAATTATCAAAAATTTTTGTATTCTTAATGATCAGTCTTCTATGGATCATTCCTTTCTATGGACAAGAAAGAAAATTTGATACAGTTATTATAAAAAGGCAAAACTATAGCAATGATTATGAGGTAGATACTTTGTTGGTTCAGAAAGATGCTATGAGGAGTAACCAAGTTTTAGTAGGAACTATGTTGCTTAAAGACTCTAGAAAGTTAAGTAGACTTTCTTTAAATGGGGTAGAAGCACTTAGTTTTAAAATGATAGATACTTGTGATGAAGGGCGTGAAGAAGAGTCATCAGGAGATGAAACGCTAGAAGAAGATATATTAGTATTCAATGCATCTAATCGTTATACTAAGTTACACGAGAATATTACTCGGATATGGCGAAAGGATAACTTACTCTTCATTGATGTTCAATTGGTTTCTAATTGCTGTAACGATTTTTTAGGTGAAGCCGATGTACGTGGAGATATGATTCAGTTGGGTTATATAGATTATGGCGGCAATTGTTCATGTCATTGTACATATCATCTTAGATATGAGTTTGATATAACAAATATAGATGCTAACAAGGATTTAAAGTATATAGGTTTCACTGAAGAAAATAGGAGAAAAATCCCAAGGTTATAACTTTTTTGTGCTTATAGAAAAAGAAGGTGTGGTAAATGGGTCTTCGAGAGCCTCAGTCCTCGGATGTTCGAACTCTGAACTGAATTCCGAACCCTGAGGCTCTCGAAGGTTGAGGTGTCACACTGAGCTTGCCGAAGTACGGCCCTCGGACGCAACCGAACCCTGAGGTTCTCGAAGGGTGAATTCGTAAGGTAACAATTGCTTTATTGTTGACACATAGTAATATGAATACCTTACTATCATAAGTATGACGGGATATATGTACATATTAGAATGTAGTGACGGCAGTTACTATACAGGAAGTACAAAAGATTTAGATAAGAGATTGCAGCAACACCAAAATGGAGAAGGAGCGAATCATACAAAAAAACGATTACCGGTTAGGTTAATATATTACGAACAATATGACAGAATCGATACTGCATTCTATCGAGAGAAACAAGTACAAGGATGGAGCAGAGCAAAAAAGGAAGCGTTGATGAATGGGGATTTGAATACGTTGCCAGGATTGTCAATGGCTTATCGTGATATTAGGTGACTGAGGCTCTCGAAGTCACCGGGTTTCGAGTGGCTCAACCCTCGGGGAACGATATTTTTGAACACCACGTATTCCCGAACCCTGAGCGTAGTCGAAGGGTAATAGCAGGGTGAGACTTCGAGAGCCTCAGTCTCCAATAATAAACCGAAGGGTGATGCTCCCGAACCCTGACCGGATTTCGACTACGCGGCTGCTGAGTTTATCTAAGTACAATCCTCGGAGTGCGAACCCTGAGGTGATATGCTGAGCCTGTCGAAGTGCTCTCGAAGGGTGAGTTTATTTACACGAAGTTCGTCGAAAGGTCAAAAGTTCTTCAATACCCTAATTGTAAAGGGGAAATTTTCTTATATAAATTTTAAAACAGTGGTTTTCAGGGGTGATTTTATCCTACAGAATTCTTTATTTTGTTTTGTAATATTTATCAATACCCCCAAAGTATGCAAATATCAAGACCTACAGAACATGTTCAGCCTTATAAAACTTTAAAAACTCAATTTGTTTCACCATATAACAAAAGGGAAGTTTTATTAGAAGTACGTATGCATAAAAAGATCATAAACAATGGTTTTGGAACAAAAATACTGAAGCAACCAATTGTTACGTTTCACACCACTACAGATCAAGCTGTGATTCCTGAAAGGTATTGGACAGATCAAATGATCAAAGCAGTGGATGCGTATGCTAATGAATATCCTGTAATGGATACTATAAAAAGACATTCAATAGTCAGCAAGATACTTTCTTCTATAAGTAATGTATGGGTATCTTTGATGCCTGTTCATTGATTTTGTATTCCTATAATTTTAGCATATAATAATCTATCGTCCATATAACGTAATCGTTATCCATTTCATAAAAAGAATGTAGATGGCATAAAGGCCGCTGTAAACCAAAATAATTTGTGGTAAATAACAATGGTTTTTAGTGGTAGGGATCGTTCTAAATAGTTTTACTTTTCGATATTATTGATTTATATAAAAGTAGCAATGCCGATTTTTACAATCAGTGAGCGTTTAGTACAGTATCAAACACTTAAAAATCAATTCGTATCTCCATACAATGATATGGAAGTTTGAATACATAAAAAATTCATAAACAAAGGTTTGGCTCGGAATATAAATAAGAAACCCGTAATAGTTTTTTATCAGACCACGGATCAAATAGAAATCCCTAAAAAAGATTGGATGCAGCAAATGAAAAAAACGGCTGCAGCATATGCTAAAACCTATCCGGTTACAGATGCAGGAAAAAGATACTCAATATTTGATAAATACGGGCTTCGACTACGCGGATGCTGAGCTTGCCGAAGTACAGCCCTCGGAAGTAACCGAACCCTGAGCTGTCACACTGAGCCTGTCGAAGTGGTAGCCGAAGGGTGATTCTAGTTGAACCGGGTTTCGAGAGCCTCAACCCTCGGACGCAACCGAACCCTGAGGTTCTCGAAGGGTGAATTCGTAAGGTAACAATTGCTTTATTTTTGACACATAATACTATAAATACCTTACTATCATAAAGTATGACGGGATATATGTACATATTAGAATGTAGTGACGGCAGTTACTATACAGGAAGTACAAAAGATTTAGATAAGAGATTGCAGCAACACCAAAATGGAGAAGGAGCGAATCATACAAAAAAACGATTACCTATTAGGTTATTATACTACGAACAATATGACAGAATCGATACTGCATTCTATCGAGAGAAACAAGTACAAGGATGGAGCAGAGCAAAAAAGGAAGCGTTGATTAATGGGGATTTGGATACGTTGCCAGGATTGTCAATGGCTTATCGTGATATTAGGTGACTGAGGCTCTCGAAGTCACCGGGTTTCGACTCCGCGGATGAAGAGCCTTCCGGGCTTGGAGAACCTCAGCCCTCGGAAGCAATCGAACCCTGATGTGATATATCGAACCCTTAGGTGTCACACTGAGTGTCACATTGAGCTTGTCGAAATGCGGTCGAAGTGCACTCGAAGGGTGACGAATCGGGTTTCGAGTGCCTCAACCCTCGTGGATGAGAATACTTCCGAACCCTGAGTATTCCCGAACCCTGAGGTTCTCGAAGTGCTCTCGAAGGGTGACGAATTGGGTTTCGAGAGCCTCAACCCTCGGGAAACGATATTTTTGAACACCATGTATTTTCGAACCCTGAGGTGATATGCTGAGCCTGTCGAAGTGCTCTCGAAGGGTGGTGAACCGGACTTCGAGAGCCTCAGCCCTCGGACGTAACCGAACCCTGAGGTGATATGCTGAGCCTGTCGAAGTGCTCTCGAAGGGTGAAATGGCTAAGGGTGACACAACGCCAGTATATCTCAAACCTTAGCCAATAGCACTGTCAGTATCCATCGAATGAGTAATTGTAAAAAATGAAATCAAAAACGTATCCATATATAAAGAAAGCGTTTGTAAATGATTGTAATGTAGCGTTTTATATAGAGGTCAGTATGTCAGTAGTGATTTTGTGGTATTTGTGTATTGATAATTTTTTATGTAAAACATTAGATAGTAATCAATTAAATTTAAAATTTAACAGAATATTATTAATAAAAATACGGAATCTTAAAATTATCGGTATTGTAATTGACCATATAGCAACTCAAATGAATGTTAAACTCAATCTGGATACAATAGTTTTATATACAGAACTTCTTTGTCACACTGAGCCTGTCGAAGTGTACAATGATCCTAGGTCTTGTCGGTCTTCGACAGGCTCAGACTGACATACTGAAATAGTAAAATAAATTGATCCAGATTATTAAAACAAATGAAGTATGAGTAATGTATTAAACAACCGATTATCGGTAACCGTAGATCCAGCAGCGATCACAGAAGTAAAAAACAGAATTGAGGAAATCAATACACTGTTACCATTTTTAACAGGATTGACTAAAGACGAGCGTAGGACGCTCCCTAAGATCAATCGTAGTAACAAAATCTTTGTAGAAGATACACTAGATAGTATGCGCCAAAACGGAGATATTCTACCCAATTTTATCAATGTAGAAGAGGTAGATAAAGATTATGCGTTATACAATGAGCTAAAGGTTTTAGCACTAGAGTTAGCAGAATTATCAGAAAAGGTAAACGATACGAGAATCTTGGCTGGATCCGAAGCCTATAGCACTTCTTTATTAGCCTATAAGATGTTTGGTGTGGCGGCTAGTAGCGGTGTAGCAGGAGCAGAGGCGTTACATAGCAGACTAAAAGAACGATTTGCGAATAGCCCGAGTACCACAGAAGAGGATATACCGGATCAAACCGATCAGGGTACGGATGGTAGTACGGAATGAGACTTCGAGAGCCTCAGTCTCCAGACGTAATCCGAGGGTGAATTTTAGCGAACCCTGAGGTTCTCGAAGGGTGACGAATCGGGTTTCGAGAGCCTCAACCTTTGGAGTGCGAACCCTGAGCGGAGCCGAAGGGTAAGCGGAGTCGAAGGTTGAGAAGCTAGAAGTAAATGACCCAAAATCCCCAATAGTTAACGTAACTATTGGGGATTTTTTTTAGTATTTATCGGGGAAAACAACTAAAAAAAACAAGTATAACTACCTGTAAGAAATCCAGTAAATAAAAATTAATTTCCCCTAATACTTTTTTGAAAATATACTTGTCATTGGGTATGATTTCGTTCAATAGTGTTGCTTATTTTTCGCATTATAAATAACTCTAAATAATAAATTATGAAAAAAATTACGTTCTATCTTTTTTTACTTATTCTAGGAGTAAAACAGATATACTCACAAGAATACACATTATCATCAGAAATATTAGCCGCATTTGTAGAATCAATTGATGGTGTAAAAGCTGTTAAAAATGCAGATGGCATAAAAATATATCTAGGCAAAAAGGAAAAAGAAAATCAACTATACAAAATTTCACTAAAATATGATGGGCAAGAAGAATCCTTTATTTTACAGCCGCTTACCTATCCTAGTTTTATCTCTAGTTTTAAACGGAATGTGAAAAGTATTTTGGAGAAGGCAATAAAGGATAATGCAGCAAAAAACAGCTATAAGGTAAGATCAGTCAATCATTCAGGAGTACTTGCCGTAGAAGGTAAAATAGCTACTTTGTTTGCAAGGATTGTAACAGCATTTAATACAGATGAAGAACGGCCACAAGTGGCTACTATTTATTTGAAAAGCAATATACCTGTTTATAGTGATAATAGTAAAAAGGCATTGAATAGTATCCTTGTAGGTACACTCGATAATGCTAATGCGGAAATTACTTTTTATGATGGATTTATCGAAAAGGTACAACTAAAAGGAACTGTAAAAAATCAAGATGTAACTTTTAGTAATATATATTCAATCGGTATAAGTTCCACAAAAAACATTAAGAAGTTATCTAGTACTCTCCTTTATTCTGAAGATAAATTTAACGAAGATATTATTCTTAATAACCGAAAACAGATAGACCATGTCCTAGAAAAATATTTACCAAAGTCCCCAATCGCGGATCCTACAGAGAAACAAAAGGAATTAACTATATTATTTGAACAACTTTATATTAAAAAGTATTTGACCATCGATAATCCAGCAATTAACCTTTTAATTGCTGATTTAAAGACAAAATTCGAAGTAAACAAGAAAAATGAATTTGAAAAATCTCTGGTGGAATTGTTCGACGAAATCTCAGAGGAAGAAGGAATAATAAAACGTTTCAAAAATGTTTCTTTAAAACTATATTTTAGTGATGCGATACGCTATGTAAAGAAGGTAGATGTCAATGCAAATGATGTAAGTCCAGAAAAGCAGTTAGTACTATTAAATCAGGAATCAAGATCAAATACTAAGCTTTATAAGGAAGAATCTACCCGTTTATTTGAAGCCGTAGTATATACAGATTTTTTAAGTTTGTTTGATGAAGAAAACCCTAACGGTTTGGTACAAACAGAAGTTAATAAAAGATTCAATATTAAGACAAGAAGACGTCAAGTTGGTGGATGGGGAAAAGTAATCCCTCCATTTTTTCCGGGGCTTATTTCGGAAGCCTATGGTTTTTTCCAATACTTTGATGCGCAATTTCACATTTCTAAAATAGAAAAGAATAATAAATTCTTAGAATCCAGAACCATAATGATAGAAGATGAAGCTGGAGCTATGGTAAATTCTGAGCCATTTTATGAACCTTTAGCATTGTTGCAACATCGAAACTATGCCATTGGTGGAATGCTGAATATTTTAAACTTAGAAAATCAAAATGCAAAACTAAACATGTATTTGGATGCGGGGTTTCTTTTTGGTAGAAGTGGATATATACCTATTGGCGAAGATCCTAATGCAGAAACAGTCAATACTCAATTTGTAAATAATATAGAAATTCCTATAGAATATAAATTCCATTTATTACCAGAAAAACGGTTTAGCATCATGCTTTCTGATAAACTGTCATGGTTTGAGAATCTGGATGCAGATATTCCTCTAAGATCTATAGAAGATAAATTAGTTACCTCTCAGAACCGATGGATTAATAGTTTTAATGTTAATTTTAACCTAGATATATCTAGTACTGGTAGATTGTTTATACGCTATAAACTATTACATGAGTTAGACAACATCAATAACAATTTTTCACAATTACAATTTGGGTATTCTTTTTATTTCTTAAAAAATAATAAGCCAGGTAATTAATTTATAGTAATCAATATAGAATGCAAATAATCCGTTATGTAAGAATAACGGATTATTTCTTATATTCGGGGAAATAATAATCTTGCCCCCAAGATTTAGCCGATTATAACTATGCCTTCCAGTTTTTCATTTCTTTCTTCAGAATATCCAGAGTTGTATGTTATTGCAGATTTATCTGAGAAACTTATTCATGTCGATCCAAGTTCTTCCTTATCTAAATCCAGACTATTTTCAGAGAAACTATCGATACTAATATGGCAGTTTGAGAATATGGAGGAGTTTCATGGGACTCAGATAGAACGGATCAACCAACTTTTTTATGTCAATGCAATACCAGATGTAGTAAAAGATCTTTTGCATAGAATTCGTAAATCAGGGAATAAGGCAAGTCATGATGGTCTTGGATCGCATTCAGAAGCGTTATTTATTCTTAAAAAGTGCTTTCAATTGGCTAGATGGTTTTATGAAACCTATGAAAATACATATATTGAATCTACTTCATACGAATTACCATCGGAAGAAGTTGATGATTCTGTAGAAAAATTAGAGACAGAATTAGCGCAATTATCAGGAGAAATTCAAAATTATAAGGATAAAATAGCAGCTTTTAATGCTAATAAGGATGTGGTAGAAGAAAGGCATGTCAGAGCAATAAAAAATGCTAACAATATTCATAAATCCGAAGCAGAAACCCGAGAGCTAATTGATGAACAACTAAGAGAAGTAGGATGGGAGTGCGATACAGAGGTTCTCAATTATAAAAAAAATAAAACCCTACCAGAAAAAGGAAAAAATATAGCCATTGCCGAATGGCCTTGCCAAGGCAAATGGGCAGATTATGCTTTGTTTGTTGGAACTACTTTGTATGGTATTGTAGAAGCCAAGAAATATGCCACCGATATCTCCACAGATCTAAGACAATCCAAAGTGTATTCTTCTCTTATTTCAGAAGACGCTAATTATAAACTTTTAGGGGATTGGAATAGTTATAAAGTACCTTTTCTATTCTCTGCAAACGGAAGATCATATCTAGAACAATTAAAAACCAAAAGTGGTATCTGGTTTTTAGATATTAGAAAAGCTCGAAACCATGCGGAAGCCTTGAGAGGATGGTTTTCTCCAGAAGGTTTGGTAACTAAATATGAAAGAGATATTGATGAGGCGAATGAACGATTAAGTGATAGTGATTATGAGTATCTGCAAAACCCAAAGAATCTGGGTTTACGTGATTATCAAATTGATGCTATTAAAGCCATTGAAAAAAAAATCATTACAAATGCTGTAGAAAAGCGATCCTTATTAGTCATGGCAACAGGAACTGGAAAAACCAGGACTGTTATAGGATTAGCCTATCGTTTTATTAAATCAGATCGTTTTAAACGAATCTTATTTCTTACCGATAGAAGATTACTAGCTACACAAGCTTTAGGTAGTTTTAAGGATAATAAAATAGAAGGAATTAATACTTTTGCTGATGTCTATCAGATAGAAGAATTAAAGGCTATTACGCCAGAAGAAGATACGCGACTGCATTTTGCTACGGTGCAGAGTCTAGTACGACGTTTATTTTACTCAGAGAACGATCCATTACCAATAGACACCTATGATTGTATTATTATTGACGAGGCTCATCGAGGATACAATCTGGACAAAGAACTGGATGAAGAGGATTTACATTTTAGAGATGAAAATGACTATATCAGCCAGTATAAACGGGTCATAGAATATTTTAATGCATACATCATAGGATTAACGGCTACACCAGCATTACATACTACCGAGGTTTTCGGAGAGCCTGTTCACAGTTATTCGTATCGGGAAGCTGTGATTGATGGCTATTTGGTAGACCATGAACCTCCTTATTTATTAAAAACTAAGTTAAGCGAAGAAGGAATGTTATGGGAAAAAGGAGCGCAACCCAAAATATATAATTCTGAAACCAATACAATAGAAGAACTAGCTGTTCTTGAAGACGAATTACATATAGAGATTGAGCAATTTAATAAAGTGGTGATTACAGAATCTTTTAATCGCGAAATCATTCGGCAACTGGTACAAGAAATAGATCCAGAAGGTGAGGAGAAAACAATGATCTTTGCCGCACGAGATTCTCACGCTGATCTTATTGTAAAACTGTTGTTTGAAGAATTTTCTATTATTGGTCTAGATGTTCCCGAAGATACCATTGAAAAAATAACGGGTAATGTTTACAATCCTGAAGAACTAACCAGAAGATTAAAAAACGAAAAATTTCCTTCGATAGTAGTTACAGTAGATTTATTGACCACAGGAATAGATGTTTCTACCATTACCAATTTAGTTTTTTTGCGTAGAGTGCGTTCACGAATTCTATTTGAGCAAATGTTAGGTCGTGCTACGCGTTTATGTCCAGATATTGATAAGCAATTTTTTAGAATTTATGATGCCGTACGAGTATATGAGGCATTGCAGGATTATACCCAGATGAAAACGGTATCTAATCCGTCTATCTCTTTTACAAAATTGGTAGAAGAATTAGAACATATCAATACCCCAGAACGATCAAAAAAGCAAGTAGATCAGATTATTGCCAAACTACAACGAAAAAAAAACCGTATTACAGATGATCATATGGATCAGTTTATGTACTTGGCAAAAGGGAATTCACCAGAGGATTTTATAGACATCTTAAAAGATATTGATGGAGATTCTGTACAGCAAGTGATTACAGAATATGCTAGCCTGTGGCAATTTTTAGATAAAAAGATCTATCAACCTAAAGTACAATTGGTATCCGAACATTACGATGAGTATCGACCTATGGAGCGTGGTTATGGTAAAGCTGAGAAACCTGAAGATTATATTGAAGGATTTAAACAATTCATCGCAGAAAACAGAAATACGATTAGCGCATTAAAGGTTATCTGTACCAGACCTTCAGAACTGGATAGGCAATCGCTTAAAGAATTAAAAATACTACTGGATCAAGAAGGGTATAACAGCCTCACGCTAAACACCGCTTGGAAAAATGCCAAAAACCAGGATATAGCAGCCGATATTATCTCTTATATACGCACACTGGCATTAGATACCAATTTGGTCAGCCATGAACAACGGATACGCAATGCAGTAACCAAAGTAAAAGAGTTACAACAATGGAACAAAATCCAACAGAAATGGATAGACCGGTTCGAGGCGCAATTACTTAAGGAAACGGTACTTACCAAAGACGATCTCAATCAAGAACCTTTCATGAATGATGGAGGGTTTAAACGATTGGATAAAATTTTTGAAAATAAACTCGAACATATTTTAGAAGTGTTGAACGATAACTTATATTCCGCCTAGAATAATTACAAAACAACAAATCGACAATGAGCGCAGACGAAATTGCCAATAAACTCTGGAACCTATGTAATGTATTGCGTGATGATGGAGTTACCTATCACCAATACCTCAATGAGTTAACCTATATTTTATTCTTGAAGTTATCCGAAGTAAAAGATTTTGAAAAACATATTCCTGAACAATACCAATGGCGTGGTTTTGTCAATGAGCACGATAATAGTGAAGCATTTGCCCGTTATCGTAGGTTTCTGGCGGAGATTAGCGAACTAACTACAAGTGAAAGCATCAAGGAGATCTATGCCAATGCTACCACTAGTTTACGCAAACCTGTAAACTTTAATTCACTCATACAAGCCATCGATAAACTAGATTGGTATGAGGAAGATGATCGCGATGTGATGGGCGATATCTATGAGAGCTTGTTAGAGAAAAATGCAGGAGAGAAAAAGAGTGGGGCAGGGCAGTATTTTACACCTAGACCATTGATTAATATTATGATTGATTTGTTGGTCCCCAAATTAGGCGAACAGTGGAATGATCCTGCAGCAGGTACCTTTGGGTTTATGATCTCTGCAGATAGTTACCTAAGAGATAAATACGATAACTATTATCACTTATCAGATAAAGAACGAAAATTCCAGAAAGAAGAAGCATTTAGTGGAGTAGAACTGGTACCTGATGCACATAGACTAGCATTGATGAATGCACGATTGCATGGGATGGAAAGTACCATTCATCTGGCAGATACCTTAACCGAATTTGGTAAAGGGTTAAAAGGATATGACGGCGTATTGGCAAATCCACCATTTGGCACCAAAAAAGGAGGAGAGCGCCCTACACGTGATGATTTTACCTATCCAACCAGTAACAAACAGTTAAACTTTTTACAGCATATCTATCGAAGTTTAAAACCAGATGGGAAGGCACGTGCCGCAGTAGTATTACCCGATAATGTATTGTTTGAAGATGGAGATGGACAACAGATCCGGCGTGATTTAATGCACAAATGTAACCTACATACGGTGTTACGATTGCCAACAGGTATTTTTTATGCAGCAGGAGTAAAAACCAATGTATTGTTTTTTAGTCGAGGTATTACAGAAGTAGACAATACGAAATCTGTTTGGTTTTACGATATGCGCACCAATACCCCTAATTATGGGAAACGTACCCCTTTTACCGAAAAAGCCTTTGAAGGTTTTGTAAAAGCCTATACAGGTGGTATTAGTATCAAGGATGTAGAAAAGAAATATGATGGTAGCATTGATGATGTTAAACGAAAAAAGATAGAAGACGAACGTTGGAGTTGTATCCCAAGAGAAGAAATTACCAAGAAAAATAATTCTCTGGATTTAGGGTTAATTGCAGATAGTAGTATTAGTAAAGCTGGAGATCTAGGGGAACCAATTGATATTGCCAAAGAAGCGATGGTAGAATTACAGGGGATTACCAAACAGCTAGAAGCAATGATTAAAGAGTTAGGATAGATGGAGGAAGAAAAGAAATTGCCAAATAGTTGGGAAGAAACTAATATAGATACTGTTACAGAAATTCTGGATAATAAGAGGAAGCCAGTAAGTGCTAATGAGAGAGCTAAAAGATTAGGGGAAATTCCATATTACGGAGCTACTGGAATAGCAGGGTGGATTGACGATTACATCTTTAACGAAGAGCTGATTTTACTAGGAGAAGATGGTGCTCCTTTTTTTGATAAATCTAAAAATGTAGCATATAAAATTTCAGGAAAGAGTTGGGTAAATAATCATGCGCACGTTATTAAGGGTTTTAATAATTTCGTTGACAATAAATTTTTATTACATTTTTTTAATCAATTTGATTATACAAATCATGTTGGCGGCACAACTAGGCTGAAACTTAATCAACAATCATTAAGAACAATTCCATTCCCACTCCCACCACTCCCAGAACAAGAACGTATTGTAGCAAAGTTGGACGTAGTTTTTGGGCAATTAGAGGAGATGAAGGCGAGTTTGGAGAAAATCCCAGTATTGCTTAAAAATTTTAAACAACAAGTGCTTACGCAAGCGGTGACTGGTAAGTTGACAGAGGAGTGGCGTGAAGGGAAGAAGTTGGAGGAATGGGAAGAAAGAACCTTAATTGAATTGATAAAAGAAAAACCTAGAAATGGCTACTCCCCAAAAGGAGTAGAGTTTGAAACATTAGTGAAAAGCTTATCACTATCGTCAACTACTTCGGGAAAATTTGATGGCTCGAAAATTAAATATTTGGATATAGATAAACCAAATAAAGAATCTCACTTATGGTTGAAACACGGAGATATTTTAATTCAAAGATCTAATTCTTTGGATTATGTTGGAACATCCGCAATTTATGATGGGGAAGATTATGAGTTCATTTATCCAGATATAATGATGAAAATACAAGCTAATCAAAAAGTAATTAATAATTTTTTGAATTATACTTTAAGCTCAATAAATACAAGAAAATATTTTAAAGATAACGCTACTGGGACTGCAGGTAACATGCCTAAAATAAATCAAGGAGTAGTTAGCAATACTCCAATTGAATTGCCTTCTTTAAAAGAACAACAAGAAATCGTAAACAGAGTAGAAAGTTTATTTGCAAAAGCTGATGCTATCCAAGAGCAATACGAAAAGTTAAAAGCTAAAGTAGACACCTTACCGCAAGCAATTTTACATAAAGCTTTTAAAGGAGAATTGGTACCGCAATTAGATAGTGATGGCGATGCACGAGCGTTGTTGGAAGAGATTAAGAGATTGAAGGAGGAGGCTGCGGTTAAGAAGCCTAAGAAAGTGAGTAAGCGAAGGAATGTTAAAGTATGATAAATATAACAAACGAAATTAGGAATAAATAATTAGATAAAAATAAGATGCTCGAAAGACTTAATAACCAAACTAAAAGATATGTGGTGATCTATTTTATTGCGATTGCAATATTCTTGATGTTAAAACCAAGTATTGAGATTTTTCTTGCTAAAATTATTGATCTATCAGGTTTGGATCAGTTGTATTTCGAAATAGGTTATTACATTCTTTGTTCTGTAGTACTTATACTATATATTTTGGCTTTTACAAGAAAATACATTTTTAGCCCTAATCATACATTTCTTTTAATTTTAAGTACATCGTTATATGTCTTATCAAGATTTACTAATGATAATATAGTTTTCTTGCCCATAGAAAATAGTATTAAATATCTCGATTTATTATTTTTTATATTCCTGTTACATTGTATAGTTCTTTTTGTACAATACTTAAATAATACATCAAAAAAACCAGATAATAAAAAAATAAATCCTGTTCATTTTATAGAAGATTTACCTTTTAAAGGTGAGATCATAGAAAATGAAGATATAGTTGAGAATTTAATTACTACGTTAACCGATTTTAGACCTTCGGAATCATTTAGTATAGGAATTAATGCGGTTTGGGGATATGGTAAAACTACTTTTTTGGAAAGGTTTAATCAAAGAATAAAGGAAGAAAATCCCAAGGCAGTTGTTTTTTGGTATAAACTCTGGAGAAATGATGGGGATACAGCTATTATTGAGAATTTTTTCAATGAATTAAAAAAACAATTAAACCCACATTCAGGTGAATTTTCTAATACCATAAGTAAATATGTAGATACGATAGTAGCTTATACTCCAGATATGATTCAAAAAATAGCTTCAACGGGTAAAAGTATTCTAAATGAAGATGAAACATTAGAGGAGTATCATAATAATATAAATGCTGGCATAAAAAAGATAGATAAACAGATTATTGTTTTGCTTGATGATCTGGATCGATTGGACGAAAATGAGATATTACAATCATTTAAGTTGATCAGAACATTAGCGGATTTTAATAACGTAATTTTTATTGCTGGATATCATCGAAAGTATGTAACAGATTCAATAGAAAAGGAAAACTACATAGACAAAATTTTTAATGTAGAAATTAATCTATTACCATTTAACGAAAAAAGAATAAAAGAAGAGTTATTAGTACAAATAAGAAAAGTATTTACTAATGAGAAGAACGCTGAGGATGTCATAGGTTATGGTGCTAGTTTCGAAGTTCTGTTTTCTCAAGAAAATAAAGAGTTACAGGACCAAGATATCAATTTGCCGAATTTATTATCAATTAGAAAATATTTGACTCCTACAATTGATCTTAACTATCAACTTTTCTTAAAGACATTTAGAGATGTTAAACGATTTGTAAATGAATTTAAGTTTAATGAAACATTTTTAAAGGATAAAAATAATGTTGTTATAAAAGAATATATCCTCCTAAAACTATGCGTTTATAAGTACCGTGAATTACAAAACCTTGTATTTTCTGAATTAGATAGTATACTTAGTAAAGGAGCGATTAATGTACTTGACCAAAATAAAGAGTTTAGTGCTGATATTTTAGGATTATATGGTCCACATGATATTTATGTATATGATCAAAATGCTAGAGAAAAAATATTTAAAAAGATCAAGGATAATACATCATACTCAGAAGAAGATATAGAAATTATTGATGCAGTTTTAATACAGCTGTTTGGAGAAAAATCGAAATCATATTATGAGACTAATCAAAATTGCATTGCAAAAATAAGTTATACGAATATTTATGTTAGAAATAATTTAGCAGGAGCATTATTCAAAATTACAGATTTTATAAATGCTTTTAAGGCAAATAACCTACATAAAATTCTAACGAAATATAGTGGACTAACCCTTCAATCATTATACAATGCATATAACGAACTAAAACTTTTCATTTTTAGAAGGGAAATTACAGATAAGGATCAATTTATTGATATACTAAAAACAATAGATGGCATGAACATTATCACACAATCAGAAGATAGACAGCAGATAATAGATTTATCCGGAAATGTGTTGAAAAATGTCTATAAAGATGACCAAACTGACTTTTTGAAAGATTTTAAAGAAGTGGTTTTATTTTCTAATTCAATAGGTGCTATTGATAATTTGTTAAGTGATATTAATATTAACGAAAAACGCCTAGAAAGAGAAGAACTCTACACTTCTTCTGGTATTATTAAATATGATAATGAAATATTTAAAGATGAATTTCTTAAAGAAATTCTTATCAATAAGCTGCAAAAAATAGTAGAAAATAATACATCAATAGATATAAGATTATCTGGATATCACATGTATACAGAAAAGATAGCGGTAGATCATAAAATAATACGGTCAAAAGATGCAAATGAATTAATTAAGAATGATATTAAAAAGGAAGATAATTTTAGTAAGTACTTAGCAGACGGTTTCTTTGATTTCACCACTCCATCAGATGGAGAGCCACCAAAACAGCATAAGCATCAACCTAGACCTTTCTTAGATCAGATTTTTTCTAGTCCTGAAACATTGGATCTTTTAATCAAAGATCCGCTTAATAAAGAATTATATACTCAATTCTCTAATGAAGGGTGGGATAACTATTATAAGTATTTAAAAGGCATTAAAAATCCAATAAAAAATGATGGAGATTATACTAATGAAAGATTAGAAAGGATTTTAAGGTTATTACAAAAATTTACTGTAAATGAATATAAACCTCTAACTCAACAGGAATATGAAAAAGTGATAAATTCAAAGTTAACAAATTCTCGATCAAGGATTAAAAAACGTTCTGAAAATGGTAAATATTAGTAACTAAAAACTTTAAAAAACGATTAATGGATTTCTTTACCAAAGGAGAATTTGAATTATTAAATCAATATAAAGGAAAGACCTGTGATAGAACTATTCCTGAATTTGCAGAAGCATACGCTATTTTAGTAGGAGCTTACAAGAAAGTAGAAGAATGGGCTAATCTTATTAAAGGTTCTTCTTTTAAAGATGGAGTTGTTAAAATATGGAAAAAACCAACAAGTCAAGCCAGTAAATTTGATGGATATTTATGGGCTAAGATATACCCGACAAAGACTGATTTTGATGATAAATGGCTAGCAATAACAGTTGGCTTAGATGACGATTTCCATTATGATATAAAGATAGATACCGTAGGATTAAAAGATGATCCTGTATTAAGAAAGGGTTATGAGAAGTATCGTGGAGATTTTTATAATTCTGATATTGTAATACGTTATAGGTTCGATGAGATTGCCGATTGGGATGAATTAATTACTAAAAGCAACGATGTTATAGGTAGATTAATTGAACTTTACCCAAAGGTAAAAGCATTAAAGATTAAGAGAAGTGAAATTTTGAGTTTGAGTGAAATAATTAAAAATGAGACGATGTATAAAGAAAAGACTCTTAATCAAATCCTATATGGACCACCAGGAACTGGAAAAACGTATAAAACCAAGGAGTTGGCGGTTAATATTATCAACCCTGGTTTTAAAATAGATAATTCATTATCCTTAACAGAACAACGAGTAAAAATTAATCAGGAATATGAGAGTTTGTTTCAGGCTGGTCAGATTGTTTTTACTACTTTTCATCAGAGTATGAGTTATGAGGATTTTGTAGAAGGAATAAAGCCGGAAACGAATGATGGAAAAATATCCTACGATATCATTCCTGGAATCTTTAAAGAATTGTGTGAAATAGCAGATACTAAAAGTAATTCTAATTTTGATGAGGTATTAATAAACTTCAAAAAAGATTTGGGGGATAAAGAAAAGATTACCGTGGATACGGGCTCTATTATTTTTGATGTTTTCTACACAGGCGGTAAGACTTTTAAAATTAATCCAAAAGAGTCAAAGAATGAGAATCCTATGTATCCTGCATCGATACAGAATTTATTAAAATTGTACAAAAATGTACCAGATGAGGGGATGTATAACCCTTCTTATGTGAAAGGAATCCTCAATTATTTATTAAAAAATTATAAGTTAACTCCTTATGAAGAAGTAAAAGGAGGAATAGATAAAAATTACGTTTTGATTATTGATGAAATCAATAGAGGAAATGTATCTCAGATTTTCGGAGAATTAATCACATTGCTAGAATCAGATAAACGTATAGGCAACAAGGAAGAAATACGGATTAAATTACCGTATTCAAAAACTCCATTTGGTGTTCCTAAGAACCTATTCATTATAGGAACCATGAATACTGCAGATCGATCTGTAGAAGCTTTGGATACAGCCTTACGAAGACGTTTTTCTTTTATAGAAATGATGCCTAATCCAGCAGTAATAGGGCCATCAAAAGTAGAAGATATCGATTTGATTAAAGTGTTAGAAACCATTAACAATCGAATAGAAGTATTGATCGATCGAGACCATACGATTGGTCACTCTTATTTTATGGATATTAATTCTTTGGATGATTTAGTTCTGGTATTTAAAGATAAGGTGATTCCACTGCTTCAAGAATACTTTTATGGAGATTATGGCAAGATAGGGTTGGTATTAGGAGAAGGGTTTGTGGATGTAGAAACGGATAAGAAAACAGCATTTGCTAAGTTTACATATCCAGATTCAAGAGATTTTAATACCGTAAAATATAAACTTAAAGAAATAAATAAAAAGAATATTGAAGAAGCAATCCATTTACTTCTAAATATTACTAATGATTCTAACAAAGAAAAATAAATTGTCAGGCAGAGCTTGTCGAAGCCCAATTACACTTCGACACCTGTCCGACATAGGAGGAAGCTCAGTGCGACTATTAATAGAATATATTGCAAAATAACAAAACCATATCCGTTTATGAACACCAACGTCTGTATGCAGGCGAGCAGGGTTTTGAAAAGAAACATTTGGATGCCTTATTGAAGCTTAATGAATATCATGATTTTTCATACTTTGATATCATCGCTAATGGTATTAAATTTAAGCAATATGTGGGCGTTATTCAGGTAGACGGTCTCACCATAGAAATTCATCCTAAAGCAGATAAAAATGATGAGGATAGCAAATGGAAAGGAGTTTTACTGCAAATGTTACAAGCTTGTGGTAAACTCAAAGCATCGTCTGCAGGAGCAGCTAACGTAAACAAAAATCACCTAAATCTTCTAGAGGTATACTTTGAGTTATATCTTTCAGAATTACAACAATTACTTCATAGAGGATTGATCAAGCAATATAGAAAGCAAACTGCTAACGTAAAAGCCTTAAAAGGGAAATTGGAATTTGCAGGTCATATTCAGCGTAATCAAATTCATAAAGAACGTTTTTATACGACCCATCAAGTATATGATAAAGACCATGTACTACATCAGGTTTTAAGTAAAGCATTAGATATTGTCACTCAGTTTTGTCGTGGAACTTATTTATACGATTATTGTCAACGAGTAAAGCTGGATTTTCCAGAAGTTAAACAGATCCAAGTTACTAGTAACCAATTAGATAAAATTAAATTAAATAGAAAAACAGAACCCTATAGATACGCTTTAGAGTTGGCACGTTTAATCATCCTAAACTATTCACCAGATATTTCCAGTGGACGAGAAAAGATGATTTCATTATTATTTGATATGAATAAACTTTGGGAAGAGTATGTTTTAGTTATGTTACAAAAGTATTGTAGAGAAAATGACCTTGATATTGTGGTGAGTGCTCAACAAACAAAATCTTTTATAAATTCTAACTATCTACAACCAGATATTGTAATTAAAAAGGGGAATAAAAACTATATTATTGACACTAAATGGAAAGTACCAGATAATAATACGGTTTCAATATCAGATTTACGACAGGTTTATGCATATGCTCGTTTTTGGGATGCGGAAAAAGTGATGCTACTATATCCAGGAAACAGAAAAAGTGAAGATTTTAAACAATTTGAAAATGAAAAGGATAATCCTAAGCATCAATGCAAACTAGGATTTGTTTCAGTATTAGATAGTAATAATAAATTAGATATTAGTATTGGGGAGAAGATTATTAATCAATTAGAAATTTGATATATATCATCCCGCCAAAACCTCACCATACTAATTATCCTATCTTTGATAGATAAGAAATAAACAATGAACAAACTACTCACATATATATTCCTGATAACAGCTCCGATACTCATCGCCCAAGACATCAAAACACTGACGCCCACTATAGAAGATCTTAGTCATCTTAGTGTAGCAGGAGAGACAGCATTTAATCGCAATCTAAAAGCATGTGAAGCTATTTGGGAAAAGATGGAAAATGGGGTTGATTATAAAGATTTAACAGCTGTAGAGAAAAAAGCAATAGACAACGTAGATGAGACGATGGTAAACTATTGGGATATAGAAGGACAAGGATGTAGTTGGTATTGTGGAGGTGGTCCAACTACTAAGACAGCTTCCTCTACATTGGATTTGCAGGGAGCAATCAATTATAAAGCAGATAACGTACACGATCTCAATTATAAAAATGTTTGGGTAGAAGGTGTTGCTGGATACGGAGTTGGAGAATATATAACCTATGGATTTCCTCAGTCAAGTCCTAGAATAACAGAAATAGTTGTTGTGAATGGACATGTAAAAAGTGAAAAGGCTTGGCGAAATAACAGTCGGGTAAAAAAGCTGAAAATGTACATAAAAGGAACGCCGTATGCGATACTCAATCTTACCGATCAGCGCGCTGCACAACATTTCAAAGTGGATACCATTGGCTTCTTAGATCGAAATATAGATTATATAGCAGCTAAAAAACTTCCTCAATGGGAAATGAAATTCGAAATTCTAGAAGTGTATCCAGGAGAGAAATATGAGGATACTGTGATTTCAGAAATCTATTTTGATGGGATTGATGTACATTGTTTTGCAAAAGGAACCATGATTACCATGGCAGATCACACACAAAAACCTATTGAGTCACTAGCATTGGGTGATAAAATACTGTCTTATGACCTACAGACGCAGCAACAGTTTGCTGCTATCATAAAAGAAGTAGCCAATCCCGTACATGACAATCTGATTACAATTTCATTAGAGGATGGAACCTCCATTACGTGTACTAAAGATCATCCGTTGATGTCCGTTACAGGAACGTGGCTATCTTATGATCCGCAAAAAACTAAAGCAGACTATACCTATAATTCCATTAGTAAATTGCAAGTTGGGGCTATGTTATTAGGTGTAGATAAAGCACTTAAAATTACCGCCATAACAACTAATGATACAACGCAATCTACGTACACTATCGTTACATTAGATCGTGGTAATACTTTTTATGCAAATGGAATTCTAGTTGGTACAGAAGAACTCCGTGAAGAAAAGGCTTGCGAGAAACACCAGAATACTAAATAGATGTGTTTGATTATGAGTACGTAATTCAAATCATGCGACCTGTGCTGAGCCTGACGAAGTAGGGGGTAGGGTGTGTTAATATGCGTAAGTTAGTTTTTTATATGATTATTTTCTCACACACCAAGCCCACCAAATCAATATAGGATGAATCAAGATAAGCCTACACCAAGCTACCCATTCGGGTACGCATAGCCCATCTTTTACACAACTTCCTATTACAATAAAATATATGTGAGAAGGAATAAAAGCCAATAATAAGAGTATAATTAGGTACGCAGCTGTTTTTCGAGTAGCAGTAAAGAGTAACATAATACTCAAAAGTATTTCTGCTATTCCACTTATATGATTGATATACTCAGGATATATCAAATACTTAGGAATCAATGGAAGGTAGAAAGCAGGATGTATAAAATGATTGAGCCCTGCAATCAAAAAGAAAGCTGATAAAAGGTATAGTAATAGTTGTTTTATACCCATTTTATTTTTTTCTCTTGATATGCCTTTTTTAAAATTAAAAAGAAAGGAATCCACCAAATAAAGTCGTTCGTGATAAGCGTGTAGATAAATTCGAAAGGTACTTTTTCTTGCACATAGTTCATAAAGAAGCCCAGTGGTCCAAAGATTTTTCCTAAAAACCCAACCATAACGATAGGCCAATGAGTAGTAGGATCTTGAGCAGCCCACCAATACCCCAAACCATAAACACCAATAACCATCCCCATTCCTTGCCAAATCATTGGATGCAGAGGAAGTTCCATACCTACTAATTCAAAAAAATGGTTAGGGAACAATACCACCCAAGCACCCCATATCAAATTATAGATGGCTGCTACTCGTAATATGATAGACATTTGCTTTGTATTCATAACTATATAACTATTTAGATCAGAATTGATATATTGTTTATTAAATCGAAAGTATAGAAAATCCTGTTGGTTAAACGGTAATCAATTTATAAATTTTACCTAAAATAACAGGTTTTCTTACGTTGTAATTAAATAGTTAGCACCAATTTTTTATTAACTGTACTAATGAATAAGTAATATATTGTGTGCGCTTTTCAAATTAACTCCGTATTAACAAAAATCATCTAAAAATACTCAAAACCTACTACCATCACCAGGGAGTGGGTACTTAGAGAAGTAGGTACATCAAGATAAGTAGTTCGCCTAGGGTACTTATCATAGTAGGTGCCAATAACCCAAAGCATTGTATGGGGTAGTTCTAATGAAAGGCAAGGGTATTTCGAACAGAAGCATGGCTAGGTGTAAACAGAAGTGACTCTTGTGTCAGAAGGAAGTGTCACTTCTGTTTAACACAGGACTTGCCTATAGTAGAAGGAGGAGGAGGGTACAATAAAAATAGGAGCTACCTACTTCTTAAGTACCCCTAAAATAACAAAAAATGTTAATTTTTTATCATGATATCAGGTGACTGAGGCTCTCGAAGTCACCGGACTTCGACTCCGCGGTTGCTGAGCTTTCACACTGAGCTTGTCGGGCTTCGAGAGCCTCAGCCCTCGGATGTTCGAACCCTGATTACTACGAGCTTCGACTCCGCGGTTGCTGAGCTTTCACACTGAGCTTGTCGGGCTTCGAGAGCCTCAGCCCTCGGATGTTCGAACCCTGATTACTACGGACTTCGGCTCCGTGGATGCTGAGCTTGCCGAAGTACAGCCCTCGTATGATCATATTCCCGAACCCTGAGGCTCTCGAAGGGTTATGACTATGGATTTCGGACGCAACCGAACCCTGAGCTTGTCGGGCTTCGAGAGCCTCAGCCCTCGTATGTTCGAACCCAGATTACTACGGGCTTCGGCTCCGTGAATGCAGAGTTGTCACACTGAGCTTGTCGAAGTGCTGCCGGGCTTCGAGAGCCTCAGCCCTCGTATGTTCGAACCCTGATTACTACGGACTTCGACTACGTGGATGCTGAGCTTGCCGAAGTACAGCCCTCGGGTAGTGATATTCCCGAACCCTGAGCGTAGCCGAAGGATGAGCGTAGTTGAAAGGTGAGTCCCTAGATTCTCCCCAAACCAAAAAACTACACAAAAACACCGTATATTAGGGTAACATTCTAATCAATTATGTTACTTACTAAAAGATATACTATTACATATGATACCAATAGCTTTACTGATAGGGATTTTAGTGTTTTTGGGAGCAAGTTCTAGAAACCCTAGATCCACTAAAAGATTTAAAAGAAAATATAAGAAAAAGGATACGTAGTTAAAGATTTATGATAAATAAAGTATATATATTACTTTTTTTCTTGCTTGTAACGATGAGTGTTTCCTATGCCCAAATCAATCCATATGAGTTCGATAAAGTACTGGATTCCATAGCAACTGTAGAAGATATTCCACCGTATTTATCTATTGAGGATCTATGGTTGTTACGGAATTACCTCTTTGCTAAAGAACACTATAAATTTAAGAATGAAGGGCTAAAAGAGTTTTATGAACTTCATTATGATCTAGTAGGTATCCATGATAATGTATCTGATCGTTTTACAAATCGAGAAAACAAGATTATTAACGAATTGAAAAGACGAGAACAGATTTTACGAAAAGAAAAAACTTACGATGTTATTTTAGATCATCAATTTTCCTTACAAAATGGAGTACTTGTTATGAATGGAGATAGCGCTTATCGCATTCTTGATAAAAGAGCTCGTTATATAGATACACGACAATTAGGTTCTGAGTTGTATAGTATACAGATAGAATCCGATTATCGCATTGACATTATAGGTTGTTGTGGAACAATCGGAGTTACCAATGATGTTATTAAACAATTTTTGTTTTATAAGTCTTCTGGTGTATTGGTAGAAGTTCCTGACCAGATTACTATTGGTAAAACTATTGATAAAGTAATAGGTGACAAGTATATATTCGTTTTAAATGATATTTTTTCTGGTGCTCATGATTTAGAAATATACGACCTTAAAACATTCGAATTATTAGCTCGGGTTCAGCAAATAGAAAGTGTAACGTACATCGATTCAGAATATATAGAAATCTGGTGTTTTACGGATCAAGAGGCAGCATATCCTTATAAGTATGTACGACAATACAAGTTCGAAAATGGAGCATTGAAAGATATGAAGGTTGAACAAAAAGTAAATGCAGAATGGTATTTTGCTGGATAGAGATATATCCAAGAGATTTTTTGTGTGATTTTTAAAAGTGTATGAAAAGTGGAATTAGTTGATAAAAAACAAAAATGGAAAGGACAGTTTACCTATTTAGATGGGTATAATACGTTAGATCAATATAGAGAAGTAGATTTTATGATGGAGATCGATGTGAATAATAGTTCTTTTGTTGGAATATCTAGAGATTCCGAATCCAAAGAGTTATTTGATAAACCAGCTTCGGTAAAAGGTTTTTTTGATAATGATATGATTAGTTTTGTTCTAAAATATCCATATTCTTATTATAGAGATGATCATGGTACGTTAGTAGTGGAGAAAGAGTATGAGCATCCCGATATTCAGTATATAGGGTTTTATGATGAAGATCTTAAAGAATATAAAGGGAATTGGGAGATTGTGGTAGATCAAGAAGCTTATGGTACTGATAACCTTCTTGAAGTAGTAAATGGTGGTTTCGAATTAAGAAGAGTGAATTAGAAATATTTAGTAAGGAGCAATTACATATTCACAATTGTAATAAACCATCTCTTAATACATCTTCATTCCTTTAAAAACCATTAATTTTGATGTTTAAGAATCCAAGCATCATTTGATTTTATAAAAAGGAAAGCATGATTAAAAACATAGTCTTATCTATTAGTATTTTACTTATAGTTTCTTGTAATGGCCAACAAAATCAAAGCGAAAACTGTCATGAAAATACCCCTAAGATTAAAGAAGATAATATATTACTAACTTCAATCAAGGAGATTACCTTGGGTGAAGCTAAAACCTTTTTGGAAGATCAGTACAATAGTATAGAAACTTTAATTGACTTTTCTGAAGCGAATATAGAGTTTTCATTGACCTCGGGAGAAGCAATGAGTGATGAGGAACCAAAATTTAGTGATTCGTTTTATCAGGTATTGCCCAAAGATTCGATAGAAAAAAGATTAGATACTTTTTTTAATACGATGTACCTGCAGCAGGAAATTCAATATCCTGATTCTTATCTGCAAATTCCATTTGACCGTTATGATTTGGATGTAAAACTTATTAAAGATTATTGGGAAGATGATAACAACATGCCTATACTTAAAACGAATACTATTTATTATAGTAATAAAACAACGGTAAAAGATACAGCTTCTTTCCAGAAAGACTCTTATAGGTCTTTAGCAACACAGATACCATCCTCAAAACCTATGGATAGCATTGAGGCTGAGTTTTCATATACATATCCTATTATCAAAGAGGTGATGTTAGAACAAAAAGAAACCAAAACTGAACTACCAGACGGATCCATAGTAGCAGCGACTATCTCAGGGAATACGGTAAGCCTTCAGTATCCAAATACCTTGCATGAAAAAATAGTGGCGGTAGAAGGAATCCATGAAAGCAACAACTATTTAGTATCATCTGGTAGTTCTGGCAGTACTCGACCTACTAAAGAAATGATAGCTTATCTAAAATGCTTTAATGGTACGATAAAAACAACAATTGATAAAATCGAAAATAATGAGATAGATTCCAAAGAGCTATTACGCAACTTTTTATTGCAAAATGTTGTGGAGGCGCCTGAAAATGATCAACTAAGGCTTCAAACTTTTCAATTTTCTGGAGCTGTAAAAATGGTGAAAGTCTACATACAAACAGGAGTTTCTGAAAAAATAAACAAATCTTTGATATTAAAAAGGGCACAACACAGCCAAAAAGCTACTAATGGATATTATCTGGCTATTGATAAAGAAACACGGAAGCAAGGACTTGTAGATGAAACAGGAGTATGGGCTATTCATCCTGAATATGAGAACTTACGAATGATGAATTATTATTATTATTCTGGTCTCTACAATAATGATTACAATCAATTGTATTGGCTAAACACCAAAACTAAGAGGCTGGAGCGGGTGAGTTATGAGCTAGATGAAGTTAAAATCTATTCAGAAAAGCTCGTAAATATAGAACGAGAAACCAATGGACCAGAAGGAGTTATCAATGCAAAAACGGGTAGCATGGTCATCCCTATGAAATATGATTACATTAGGCCACAAGAAGGTTTTTTTATTACGGATCTAAATAATAAGGAAGGACTGTATGATAAAAATGGAAGAAGAATCTTACCAGAAATATTCAATAGCATCAGTATAAAGGATGATATGATTTATGTTTCCAAAGAAAAAGATAATTCGTATGACGTAAAGGATATCTATTCACTGAAAGGTGTGAGTATCAAAAAAGGTCAATGGAACGATTATGGTGAGTTTTTTGGAAAAGACGACTTACTACTGGTAAAATATAACTATAAGAAAAACAATGTTCACTATTATGACTATCTAGGTTTTATTAATAAAAAAGGAACAAAGATTATTAATACTAAGAAATACTTGCAGGTGAAGCCTTTTTCTAATGGTTTAGCTGCTGTAAAAGATAAAGAAAGTAAATCTTGGGGTTATATTGATACCACAGGTAAAGTGGTGATTCCATTTCTGTATAATGAAGCGAACGCTTTTCAGGAGCGATATGCGTATGTCGTAAAAAATAAAGAAGCATTATTAATCGATAAAAATAACAAAGTTTTCAAAAAATTACCAGATACATACAGCAGTGCTTCTCTTCCATTAGATAGTAACGAAGCAAAGTATCATTTATATAACGGTGAAACCTATGATGCTGATGGTAATTTAGTGAAAGACAAAGAATCGAAATAAGAAAACCTTCCGAATCGAAATATTTTTTATCTTATAAATATTTAGTAAAGAAGAATTAAAATAACGTGCTTAGTAACCAAACCCTCACTATACTAATTGTCCTAGGAGTCCTAATGAGTGTAACTGGCTTGTTTTTATCCTCATTCACTACAGTTGCCAATAGTGATTTTTTACTAACTTGGGGATTATGGTTGATAGAAGTGCCGGGGATGTTTCTGTTACTATTAAATGGTTCGTTTTTTAAAACCATCTATTCACGTATTGCGATGGGGTTATTAGCATTGATGATGGTAGGGGGAGTTTTTAAGATTATGCATTGGCCTTATGGTAATCCTATTCTGGTTGGTGGATGTATCGGTATTGTTATTTCTTATTTGATACATTTTCTTAAAAAGCCAATAAAAAAACGAATAGATTATCTAAAGTTGACCTGGGTAATTGTACTATATATAGGAGCAGTCCTAAGATTATACCATATCATTCCACGAGATTATAGGATTCTTACTACTGTATTAATGATCTTAGCTCTGATGGACTATATATTACCTAAGATTAAGAATAAAACCTTGTTTGAGTAATGCGAAACGTTGACTGGCCATTTCTACTATTTACACTAGCACTAGTGGGTATATTGATACGTTTTCTGTTTAAGCTTCAATGTCCACGATGTAAGGCGAAGTTCTATTTTATAAAATATCTAAGAACTGATGATTTGGGGACTGATTTTTCTAATCCACATCAACGTATCCAACGTAAATACTATCAATGCAGAAAATGCGAGTATCAATGGAATATAGATCGGAAAAGAAGTGATAGCGGAGATATTCATTAACTACCTATCAACCAATTCTTTTCAAAAGATAAAAAACTATATAAAAACACCGTATAATAGGGTAACATTTTAATCAATTATGTTACTTATAATAGTATTAACTTTATAAAGCAGCAGTGGTTTAGCACAACTCTTAAATTTTTTAATATCCGATGAAGAATTATTATATATTTTCACTCTTTCTAATTATTGTCACAACTTGTATTGCTCAAAAGGAGCCATCTGTAGATACTACGTATCTGCGTTACAATCGAAGTCCAGGCTATGCAACGCTATCTAATTACGTGGTGGTCAAAACTAAATTGGCATCAGGTGCATATGAGTTTAAAGAATATTACCGTTTTAATGAGCCCATGTCGTTAAAAGCAACTTATGAAGGTTTTGGTAATGGGAAAAAACATGGCTTTTATAAAGAGTATACGAAAGATATATTTATAAAAGAAGAAGGCGAATATAAAGATGATAAAAAAGTAGGCGAGTGGATTTATTATAAAAAAGGACAGTTGCAATGCAAAGTAAGTTACGTAGATGATAAAAAAGAAGGGGCTTCTGTGTATTATGCAAATGGTAAAGAACTATATACCTGGCATTATAAAAATGGAAAATCACATGGGCATAATAAAAGTTATCATGATGATGGTACGCCTAAATTTGAAGGTACTTATATCGAAGGGAAATTGAATGGTAAGGCTACCGAATATGATAAAAAAGGTTTTCTGAGAACGATTTCTTTTTATGAAAAGGGGAAGCGACATGGAGCATTCACACGGTATAGAAGTGATGGAAACGTGATGGGAGCAGGAACCTATGCCGAAGGTAAAGAAATCGGAGAATGGATTTGGTATAGAAAAAATGGTAGCATAGCTAGCCGGGAGTTATATTCGGAAAAGGGTAGGTTAAAAAAAGCAACGTTTTATAATGAAAAAGGTGAAGAGATAAAAACTAGAAAGAAAGATGTATTTACCGGAGTTATAGAAGAAAAGAAAAAATTAAAAAGAATAATTCAAGCACACGTAAAAGGTAAGTTTAATTATCCACAGACAATGTATCAACGGGGAATAGAAGGAAAGGTGTTTGTGAAGTTCAAAATTAAAAAAGACGGTAATGTTAGTGATATCGATTATAGATCGGATACACATAATTCTTTAGAAATACAGGCAAAAAATCTTATAGCTTCTATTCCAAAACAAAAACCTGCTATTATTCATAATCTGCCTATGGATGTATGGTTTAGTATTCCAATGGTATTTAGAATAAAACCTTGATTATGTAAATAATGATATCCGAAAACCTGGTTTTTAGTATTGTTTTACTTGTTATTCCTGAGGTTCTCGAGGGCGGCTATTGTAATCTGAAGGGTAAGACTTCGAGTTCCTCAGTCTCCAATAATAAACCGAAGGGTGAGGCTCTCGAACCCTGAATTTGAGATCATATAGTGAAATTACCGAACCCTGAGATGTCACACTGAGCCTCCTCCATAGGCGGACAGGTGTCGAAGTGGTAGTCGAAGGGTAAGGTGTTATATTGATCTTCCTCCTATGACGGTCAGCTGTCGAAGTACAGTCTCCAATGACAAATCGAAGGGTGAGGCTCTCGAACCCTGAATTTGAGATCATATAGTGAAATTACCGAACCCAGAGCGTAGCCGAAGCATAACGCCCTAGATATGCTTCGACTTGCTCGGATTCTCCCCAGAATCCTTACTTTTTACACCTTCGCGATTGTATGAATATTTACTTCTTCTTGTTTTCCTTTTAGCAATACACTTCCTAAAAACTGACATGTTAAATTAGCACTGATTTTTAGGTCTTGTATTAGTTTGTCTGAGATCAATAAGGGTACTTTATAGGTATTACACTGCCCTTGTATGCGAGCAGAGGTATTGATTACATCTCCGTGATAGGCTATTTCTTTTTTTACAATACCTACTTCTGTTACCATCAATTTACCACCGTGCAATCCTGCTTTGAATTCTGGAACTACTCCGTATTTTTTTAGGTAATATGCTGCCTTAGCCTGTTTTCTTTGCTGAAAAGCAAAGAATAGATTTACACAATTATTATTAGCTAATCCTTTTTTATATGGCCAGCTTAGTACTACTTCATCACCTACATATTGATAGATTTCTGCATTATGTTTTGGTACTACTTTATTAAGATCATAAAAACAATCCTGTATTAATTGACTGTATTTAAAATGACCTAATTTTTCTGCGATTGTTGTAGAATCTTTAAGGTCAAGGAACATAAAGATTCGTTTCTCTTCTTGTGGATTTTTATATTTCCCTAAAAGGATATTAATAAAAACTCCTTTTCCGAATTTTTCGTTAGCTATCTTTATAAAAGAAAATACAAAAGAGGCAAAGACAATATAAAGAATTACTGCCCAAAATGATTTATTGAAACAACACCAAACGCTATGTACATTAGAATGTGTGTATGTAAGGGTCGTAAAAACATCAGTAATCAAGGTAAATACAATAAATGTCACTAAAAAATGAAGTAGCGTTCTGATAATGATATTATAAATAAGAGAGATCCTATTTTTGGTAATAACATCAAAAACAAAATCGACAGTAGCGTATAGTACACCGATTAAAATTCCGATGTTGATTAATTTTACAAAATAGTATAGTACACCTAATGTTCCATTGTACTTTTTAATCACTGCAAGACCTTCTTCTGATTCAATTCCATAATACCTAAATATTGAATATAATACCATGGCAATGGTCCAAAAAAGTACAGACTGCCTAAGAAGCTGTGTGTATTGTTTTAATGTATAATTCATAACTGGTACATTTTTACGTGATGATATAAATCTTACTCGATAACGATCTCGTATTTTCTGTACCTAAAACACATACACAGTAATAGACCCTACTTTTTTCTTACATAAAAGTAAATTAACAGGATAGGTTGTGGTATAAAAAATTGTTTTTCAGGTATTTATGTAAGGATAGCTTTTTTTTCTATAGTATGAATATTTACTTCTTTTTGTTTCCCTTTTAGCAATACACTACCTAAAAAAGTAGAAGATAGATGTTTACTTATATGTAGATCTTTTAATAGTTTTTCGGAAATTAAGAGTTTTACCTTGTGGGTATTACATTCTGCTTGAATACGGGCCGATGTATTAATCACATCGCCGTGATATGCTATTTCTTTTTTGATCACACCTACTTCGGTAACCATGAGTTCACCACCATGCAGCCCTGCTTTAAACTCAGGAATAACACCGTACTTTTCCTGATAGTAATCTGCCTTACTTTGTTTCTTTTGCTGAAAAGAAAAAAACAAGTCTACACAATTGTTATTAGCCAACCCTTTTTTATATGGCCAGCTTAGTACGGCTTCATCTCCTACATATTGATATATTTCTGCATCGTGTTTAGGTACTACCTTATTAAGATCATAAAAACAATCTTGTATGAATTGACTGTATTTAAAATGCCCCAAATTTTCGGCAATAGTAGTAGAATCTTTAAGATCCAAAAACATAAAAATTCGCTTCTCTTCTTGCGGGTTTTTATATTTACCTAGTAGCATTTTTATAAAAACACCTTTGCCAAATTTTTCGGTAGCTATTTTTATAAAAGAAAAAACAAAAGAAACCAGAACGATATATAAAATGGTAGCCCAAAATGATTTGTTTTCTTTCCACCAACCCCGATCTGTATCCAGATTGAGATCATAGATTGCAGAAAACAAATCCATAACAATAGTGAAAATAAGAATGGTAGTTATGAAATACAGTAAAGTTCTAATGGCAAGATCCCATACTAACGATAATTTATTGGAGGTGTTTTTATCAAAAAGAAAGTCAATACTAGCATATACAAAACCTAGCATAGCACCAATACCGGTAAATCCCATTAACGCACGAAGTGTTCCAGTATTCCCGCTGTATTCAGGGATTACAGTAAAACCTTCTTCTTCATCAATTCCATAATACCTGAATATGGAATATAATCCCATAACTATGGTCCAAAAAAGAATGGATTGCCATAACAATCGTATGTATTGTTTTAGATTTCGATTCATTGTTAAGTATGCTTACATACCTCTAAATAAATCTAATAATTCTACTCTTATATACATTTATTTCTTTTTAACATAAATGTTAAGAAATTAAGACTTGTTTTCAAAATACACTATAATATTTAATATGAAGTAGAGGAGGGTACTTATGAATTAGCTTTTGTGGATAAAGAAGTTTCAATTTTAACTGCAATAATAGGAAGTTGATTACAAGTATTCTGAGTTATTACATCATGCTCACTTAAAAAGTTTAAAGGAGAAATAGTATCCCAATCGATATTATTTTTAACGCAGTAGTATTTATTTAATATTCCCCGTTAAACCCTAGTTAAAAGGTTTGTTTTACTTGTATTTTGGCACTAGTCTGATTATATTAAAATATGGAAAAAATATTAGTCGTAGGTGCAACAGGCACCACAGGAAATAAAGTCATTAATGAATTGTATAATAATCAAAATTTCGAGCCTATTGCAATGGTTCGTAAGGAAGAACAACAGTCTCAATTTGAGAAACGGGGCATTAAAACGGTACTTGGAGATTTAGCAGAAGAAATAAACCACGTTACGAATGGCATCGACAAAGTTGTTTTTGCTGCCGGTTCTAAGGGAAAGGCTTTGGATTTGGTAGATCGGAAAGGTGCTATGAAAATTATAGATGCTTCTAAAAAGCATAGAGTAAAAAAGTTTGTGATGCTTAGTTCTATTGGAGCTGATCAACCAAAACAATCAAATAAGCTGCAGGACTATCTTCAGGCAAAACAAGATGCTGATGAATATCTGGGTAACAGTGGGTTGGATTTTACTATTGTAAGACCTGGTACTCTTAATAATGAGGTTCCAACCGGAAAAATTACTATCAGTAAAAGTTTGGAGAATAAAGAAGGGGCTATTCCGAGAGGTGATGTTGCAAAAGTTTTAGTACAGAGCTTGCATTCGGATATCGCTAATCGAGAGGTGTTTGAAATTTTGAACGGAGAACAACGTATTGAAGAAGCTCTAAATACTATGCCAAGCGTACAGTAATTTTTTAAAAAGCCACGGAACGATACTCAGTAGTTCCAATAAAACAAACCCCATAAACGGTTATTAGTTAATGGGGTTTTCTAATAACATTGAGTGTGGTATACTAATTTTTTTGATCTAACAGTTTTATACGTTCAATTTTATAAAAAAAGTACATACCGATAAGATATAGAGCTACATCCATCCAATCAGCCGTATATCGATACGTATTTCGAGGCAAATACCATTCAAAATAAATCGCATATCCCAAGGTTACTATTAACATTAATGGTAGTGATAGTAATATGTGGGAATCACTTCTTAACTTTCGAACAGCAGTCTGGCAGATATATAAAATAATTGGAATGCATAAGAAATCATTCATATAATTTTGAATAATTTCAGGTAAAAAAATATTCATTCTTTGTAAACTGTAAATACAGATTGCAATAAAACAAAACGCAGGAAAGTAATAACAGTATACTTGCGGAAAATGAAATTTCATATCATACTTAAATTTATGCAGCGATATATCCTATAATAAATGCCAAAAATGAACCTATAGCTAATACCACTATCCAAATAGAATAAAAAAATCGGGCGGTATATCTTATGAATACATTGGGATGTTCCCTTACGCGTTCAAAAAATAAAGTAATCTTGTTTGGCCTTTGCGATTTAGTCGCTATTGCTTTTTTTTCTAATCGTTGTTTTCTTTCCTGTTTCCTTCTTAAGACGGTATTGATTAAGGTCCCACATTCTTTACAATAATCACTATTTAAATTTAGTGTTCCACAATTAGGACATTTTCTGTATATATCACTCATAGGCATACTTTCTTTTCCCAGCAACCTAAAGAAACTAAATTTTAAATAAATATGGATTTATATTAACTTCTCTTAAAGAATAGCTTAGTACTTTTTCTTAAAAATTTATAAGAGGCCCACTATAGTGTCTTCTCAAGTTTTTTTACTTAATTGATTGTAACGAAACAATCATAAAACCACCCAAATTGTGAGGTGAAAATACACAGTTGTGTAAAAAATCTACACTTTTGTTTTTTGGCATTATTCTTAAATCCTTGGTATTCAATAGTGTTTGTAAATGGTATCAATTTTGGTTATCCAGAGAAGTACTAAAAACATACTATGGAGATATCAAAATCTTTTGAGATTACAGAAGCACCAATAATTAACAATGCGTTTGGTCATCGTTTAAAGAATAGCATAGGTAATGCTTCCTCTTCTTTTATTTTGTTAGGAACATTTTTATTGTTGTTCGGTGCTGCATCATTATTTTATTTTTTACAACCCTATTTCGAAGAGATTCATTTAGCAAGGATGAATACCGTTTGGGGAATAAGTTTGATGGTAATAGGTTTTTCCTTATTGTTGATTAAAGTTAGTTTTCTAGCATATATTTTATATTTATATCTACGTTATAAAACGATCGACACAGTATCTGATCAAGAATTACCTTTATGTACAGTAATTGTTCCAGCATATAACGAAGGAGAATTAGTATATAAAACGCTTCATAGTCTTGCAGAAAGTGATTATCCGATTGAAAAATTACAAATTATTTCTATTGATGATGGTAGTCAGGATGATACTTGGCAATGGATGGAAAAAGCAAAAAGCGAATTAGGTAACCGTGTTTCTATCTATCAACAGCCAGAGAATAAAGGAAAAAGACATGCACTGTACAGAGGTTTTAAACTTGGTATGGGAGATGTATTTATTACAGTGGATAGCGATTCTATCGTAAAAAAAGATACGCTACGTGTTATGGCTTCTCCGTTTGTGACTAATGAAGAGTGTGGAGCAGTAGCGGGTAATGTGCGTGTATTAAATAGTGATAAAGCATTGATTCCAAGAATGCTTAATGTAAGTTTTGCTTTTAGTTTTGAATTCATTCGTTCTGCACAGAGTGCATTAGGTTCGGTGCTATGTACTCCAGGGGCTTTATCTGCATATCGTAGAGAAGCTGTTATGAACTGTAGAGAAGCTTGGATTACACAAACATTTATGGGGCAGGTTTCTAAAATAGGAGAGGACCGTGCAATGACTAATATGATCTTAAAACAAGGATATAAAGTATTATTCCAACGAAAAGCATACGTATATACTAATTGTCCAGAACGTTATAAGAATTTATATAAAATGTTCATCCGTTGGGAACGAAGTAACATTCGAGAGAATCTTGCGATGAGCAAATTTGCTTTTAGTAATTTTAGAGAAGGATCTAAAACTGGAACAAGAATTCTTTTGTTAAATCAATGGTTAAAAATGACAATGGCATATCCTGCTACCTTATTAATGCTATTTTTAGTTTTTACATATCCAGTTTTGTTCTTCAGTTCTACGCTGGTAAGTATCTTATTGTTCTCTAGTATTCAAGCATTTTTCTATGCTAAGAAGCATAGTTTGTCAGAATCCCTTTGGGCATATCCGTATAGTATATTTTATGCTTTTACGTTATTCTGGATCACTCCGTATGCGATAGCAACCGCAGGAAGAGGCGGTTGGCTTACACGTGACCTAACTAAAAAAGAATTAGAAGAACAAGAACAACAACAAGTAGTTTCGATATCATCATAGTATCCCATATGATTTTAAGATTAACCAACCTGTTTATTTCCACGTCAGGGTGCTGAATGTTTGCCCCCCAATAAATTTTCAGCCCCTGAGGAGATATGCATACTTATCTTACTGAGATATTTTAAATAGTAACACCAAACTCAACTATATTTTTTGCTTATCAACGTAATCGAGATAATCAACCTACCTAAAGCTCCTCCTTCCCCAAATAGGAGGAGTTTTGCTATGTAATATATAATGGTCTCTTTTTTTCAGGGTTTACAATATCCTTGTTTTCAGGGGTAGTTATTGATAGTATGATGTTTACTTTTACATCAATAATTTGAAAGAAAAATAAGGTATTAGAATATGAGTATTGGTAAGAAGAATATTGTATTAGTTAGTATTGTTTATATGATCTTGGGTACTATGGGCTTTAAAGCTTTTGCACAGAAAGATACTATTTGGTATAACGAAAAATGGCAGGTAACTTCTAAAGAAGGTGCAGCGTTTTACCGACCTCCGGTATCTAAAAAAGGTGATCTGTACTTAATAAAAGATTACTATAAGAATGGCAAGCTACAAATGCAAGGTACATCTGCTGAAAAAGACAATGATTTTTGGGAAGGTACAGTAACATGGTATAATGAAGATGGAAAAGTTCTTCAGTCTTTTACCTATAAAAATAACCGTTTACACGGTAAGTTTATAACGTTTTATGAGGATGAAGAACTAGTAGCCGAATATAAAAATGGACGTTTTTTTTCTGGTAAAACCAATTTTGTAAACGTAAGATCTAAAACGTACACAGAGATAAAAGATAGTAGTATCAGAGAAGTTGTCTATGATACTGATCTTAGCGGAACGAGGTACGAGATTTTTAAGAAGATTGTAAATAATTATCCACAAGAATCAGAAATAAGATATTACGGAAATCAGGGAGAGTATTTGGGTACTTCTTTAATTGATCCAGAAACCGGAAGGTATAAAGGTATGTATGTTTATTATTATAAAAACCCTTTGCGTGTAAAAAAAATAGTAGATTATAAATACAAAGGAGGAAGAACAAAGATTGGTTACTATCCTAATGGTGTGGTAAGAGAACGTTTTTTAGACAAACCAGAACCAAAAATAGAGTATTACGATCTAAAGGGTAAATTGATAAGTACAGTAGGCGTTGGAGATCCTAATAAAAACTGGGATTTTAGAGATGGTAAACGGGTTCAATTCTATTCGGATTCTGATCCAGAAAAAATGCATTTAATTAGCTTTATAGAAGAGTTTGACGTAAATGGGAATATAGTATATGCAGAAAATTTTCACGAAAACCAGCAAACTAGTTCCAAAGTTTTCTATGAAAATAAATCTAAAAAAGAAATTATAAGTTTTGATGAAAAAGGAAAGGAGATAGCTAAAATTACTTTTAAAAATTATGCGCCTTTTCAAGGAATTTTATTAGAAAAATCTAAATCTAAGGTTTACGAACAAGGAAAATTGATAAAGGAAACCAGTTTTTATCCGAACACTACTATACCCTTTAGTGTATTTGAAAATAAAAAAGCAATTTTTTACAAGAAGAATGGAGACACTCTAGGCGAAATCTCCTCTAAGTTAGATAGCTATTTAAGCGAAGAAGAAGGGACAAGGTTTTTTATAGATAGTCAAGGAAGAGTCATACGCAAGTCTACATTTGTTGGAGGAATGAAAACCTACGAAAAAGAGCTTCGATATTTTGATAAAAATGATAATAAGACAAGTATTCAAGAACGGTTTTATAAAGGATATGACAAAACAAAAGAAGTCTTCTATTATCACGATGTATCAAACAAACGTTCAGTTCGTTTTTATAAAAATGGAATAAAAAGTAGAGAAGTATTTTATGATAGAAAAGGAAAAGAGATATCTACATATAATTATGAAGAAAAACACGGTTCACTTTTTACATATTTCTATGACACAGATATACTTGATCAATATCAAGAATTTAATAAAGGTAATTTAATAAAAAGTAAAAAATACCAAAAGAAATATAACAGTACAACCAAAGAATCTGATACGTATGTGCTCATAGAAGATTTAGATGTTAATACAGAAGCAATTTTTTATAATAAAGAAGGTAAAGTAATAGCTAAATTATCATTTAAAGATCAAAAGCCATACGAAGGAGTCGGTTATGATTATATAACAAGAACATATTATACCTTTAAACAAGGTAAAAAGAACGGAGAGTATAAAAAAATGAGATATTCTCAGAAGATTTTAGAAGAAGGTTTCTATATAAATGATTTGAAGGAAGGAGCTTTTATAACCTATGATTATAATGGGAATAAATCCTTAGTTAAGAACTATAAAAATGATAAGCTAGAGGGAGAAACGATTTATTATGATGCTTCAGGTGAGGTGATAAGTAATCTTATTTATAAGGATGATATTCCTTTTCAGGGGAAAGAAATACGAAGAGATGAGGAAATTTGGTATGAACAAGGTAAGATCACAAAAAAAATAAAAACTACTGATAAAAAGATGGTAGTCACTAAATATATCGATGAAAATAGACAGGAAGTAATCGAGTATGCCAATGATAAGAAAACTAAGATATACAATTACACCATAAGTAATTATAAGTTAGAAGGTGCGGTAGTACGATATGATAATAAAGGAAATGTACTTCATAAAGCGATATTTGATAAAGGAATACTAAAATCTGGTGAAGTTTTAATAAAAGAAAACTCCTATAACCTGAGAGATTATGCCAAGATGTTAGTTAAATTAAGTGATAATACCTTAGTATTAAAATGTTATAATAAGGATGATGAAATTATGTTAGAAATTAAAGAAAAATCAAATACTTACGGAGAATACACTAATATAACTAAGTTGGGTTTAAATTTAAATTACATCGGTCCAAATATTCTGCTATAGTAATCCACGCCTAATGAACGTATAAAAAAAATAATTATGTTCAAGAGTTTTACAGGAACATAAGAGATGGTTAATCTCGTTTTGACGTGAAAAAAGAGAAGTAATTTCGATAGAGAAAGGATATCTAACAAATCTTATATTTGTAATACCAACTAACCAATCTCTTCTCTTATGAAAAATATAATACTCTTTTTTCTTTTACTAATTTCCATTAATATACAAGCTCAGTTAGAGGATTGTTCATCTTGTGATACAATTACCTATACGACAAAAGACATTGCAAAAAATAGTTTGTATGATCTACAGCTATTACGCAATGAAATTTTTGCAAGACATCAATACATTTTTAAAGACGAACGTCTATTAGAATTCTTTCAGGAATACCTATGGTATCAACCGGATTATAATAATCCCGCAGAAGTAAATCTTAATTCGGTAGAAAACGCAAATATTGCACTTTTTAAAGCAGCTGAAGGCAGAATTAAGAAGAAAAGGCAAAGACTGTTTAGCGAATTAAAAGAATTAAAAAGAGTATTGAAAGAAAATGATACCATTACCATTAATCTCTTTATGGATGATGCATTAACAGATAAAGAGAATCTTGAAGGTGCAATTAAAGAATTGAATGGTATTTTTTCTAAAATAGATCTTAAAGATGTCAATTGGTATAAAGATACCGCTATATACAGTGTGTCGACAGATAATGGGTTTTTAATAAGTAAAACAGAATTACTTATAGATGGTAACAAAGTTACGCTTAGTAGAGGTGATCTGGAACATTCAGAAATAATGAAAGAGCCATTTAAATATGGAAGCGATTATTACTCGGAAAGTGAGTACAGTTCTATCTGGATTTTTAGATTTGATGGACAGCAATTAAGGCTGGTAGAGCACATGATTGCAGGTTAACACATAGATTTTTAATGTAAATCCTAAAAAAACGGCCTACTTAATAAATAGCAGACCGTTATAAAGAACACACTTTTAAATCAGAAAACGTTACTTAAAAACTTATTCTACCGCTACCTGTATTACCACTATTAAAGCTATCCCAGCTATTATCAGTTGGACTGTCTAACCATATGTTTGGATTTGCCCAAAATCCAGAGAATCCAGTTGCGGGTAAAGTTTGATCACTGGTCCACAACTGTATTACGAAATCTGTAACAAACCAACCATCTTGTCCTTTTAGGAACAAAGTAGCACCATCTACTTCGACCCATTCTACAGCTCGATCTGGAAACGAAGTTTTAAATAAATATGCATCCCATCCGCCTTCTCGATCATCACCAAAGTTGTCCATCCAGTTGAACGGAGGATTGAAGGTTCCTGCACTGGTTGTAAATCGAACGTAAGTTCCTACATCACCATCGGTATCGTTGTTACTCTGATTGCCTGTAAATGTCCAAACTCTATAAAACCATTCTGTACTAAAAGCCTTATCCTGAATAGGTTGTTTGCTGATATATTCTTTTACAGCCTGATCCCATTTAAGATTTGCTTGTTCCATACTTACATTTTCGTCAAAATGCATATGCAATAAAGGTCGGCTGGTACTGGATTCTACATCTTTGAGTATTTCACCACTTCGGCCTGTTTTACTTTTAAATCCTTCTTCGATTGTTTCTACAGTTTCTGTGTTTACATCAGATGTTTCACAGGAGATTACGAATAAAACTCCTATAGCTAAGGATGCGAATATCTTTAGGTTACTTAAATTTTTCATTTGTTTTAATTTTATAATTAATATTTAATAATTGAGTTGGTTATTTTTTCATATCTGCCGGCAAGAAAGAATATTAAGGCAACTGCTGTAACAAATGTATCCAGTTTTAACTCTGACAAATAGGGGGAAATATCCCATTTAATACTCGTTTAACACCTAATTTATTTTTTAAATCATCTCGGTATAATTAGACTTTGTGTTTATCAATATGAATTATGCGTATCCCTTATGGATAAAGAGAGAAAAGATATTTTAGTAGATTGTGTCAAATCTAAAAAAAGAAGGAAATATAAAAGATTAACATTTTGTTTGTTGACCTTTTTTGATGAAGATCATTTTATGAGGATCCGATTTTTAGCATTAGCTCGCGGAAAACATTAGCTTAATAAGAATATTTTATCGAAAAATAATTAGTTGATTAATTGGCTTTGATAGCATGAGTTATTGATGGTTCATCTTTTTGCGAAATCAAAATTAATCAAAATTGGTGATCTCCAATGGTGTCAAAAAAGGATTTTCTATAGGTATTCCCAATAGGAAGTTCTTGCTTGTCAATCCAGATGGAATCATTATCAATTTTGTCGATATGTTTCATAGAGATGATATAGGATTTATGTATCTGTATAAAACTAGATGTAGGTAAGGTTTCTTTAAAATGTTTTAGGGTGTTATAGGTTATAATTTGTTGATCCTGCAGATGGATTGCAATATAGTTTTTCAGACTTTCTACGTATTTAATATTTTTTAAAAACACCTTAGCATATTTGTTTTTTCCATCTGTTTTAAAAAAGAAAAAATCATCTGTCGTAGTAGTATCGACTGAGGGTTTTGAAGTATTACCTAGTTTTATTTTTGATATGGCTGTATAAAAACGTTCAAACTCTATTGGCTTTAGAAGATAGTCAATAGCAGCAACTTCATAACTGTCTAAAGCAAATTGAGGATACGCAGTAGTGAAAATGATTTTTGTCTTTTTGTCAATAATTTTAGATAGTTGTATCCCAGTTATTTCTGGCATTTGTATATCTAAAAAAACTAAATCAATGAGTTCGTTTTCTAAATATTTTAAACCTTCCAAAGGATTAGTAAATGTATTTTTTACTTCTAAAAAGGAAACCTTAGTACAATATTTTTCCAATAACCTAATCGCGGCTGGTTCGTCATCGATAATTACACACGTAAATATATTCTTCATTTTAGAGTGTTGTAAACTTAGAGTTCAAGTTTTAGATATGCCTCGAATTGGGTATCATCTTTTTGATGTTCCAAGATATAATTATCCTTGTATATTACCTCAAGTCTTTGCTTAATATTTTTGGTTCCAATACCAGCTTCTGTATACGTATCCGAAGTATTTATATGATTTTTAGTTTTTAATTCTAACGTATTCTCTTTAACGATTAAAGATATGCTTGCCGGACGATTCTTGTCGTTGATAATCCCGTGTTTACAAACATTCTCTACAAAATGTATCAAAATGAGGGAAGGTATTTTTTGATTATGGATAAATCCATCAATATGTAGTGATACATGAAAATTATCTTCATATCTGCGTTTAAAGAAATATAGATAATCTTCTATAAAAGCTATCTCTTTGTTTAAGAAAGCAAAATCTTCATTTGTTTCATAGGTAACGTATCTCAATAATTTAGATAACTTCATAATGTCACTGGCAGTTTCTGGTTTGTCATCATACAATTCCTCATAAAAATTGTTTAACGTATTGAATAAGAAGTGTGGACTTATCTGAGATTTTAACACGGAGAGTTTAGCTTTTTCTTGTTCCATCTGTAAATGATGAATCTCTTCTTTATTTTCATTATATCTAAAAAATAAACACACAACCCCACTCACCAAACAAACACGCAACGTATAGTATAATGAATCTAACAGATATGTACCAATAAGTTTAGATATTGGAGTTCCGAAGAAATAATTATGCTGCCCGATAATATTGTATAAAATGATTTCCTCTAGTAAAAACCGTATTCCTGCGAACAACATAATCATGGCTATGAATGCCAAGAAGTATTGGATATACTTTTTTTTAAATAAAAAACGTGGTGCACTATATATATAGTTTATCGTATATATAATAAGTAACGATATGGTAAATGTGATCTTAAATAAGAATAAAGACAGATTTGATGAAAAAATATCTTTATCAAAAATGATATAATCACCAATAACATCAAGGATTATGATTGCTATTATGATTAGTACATTGTATAGCACTTCTTTTTTTACATTCATATATCAAAAGTACTTTTAAATGGGTACTGTTTTAGTTAATTAGTATGAACAATTCTTTTTATAGGATGAACTATAGCTTTGATACGACAAATATCTATGTTTTGTGATAGATAAGGTTCATAAAATTATAGTAGGTGTTTGTGTAAAACATACATAATTCGTGAGATAAGATAATACCATTGTATAGAATTTAATAAATCATATATAATGAAATACAGTCTATTATTACTCGCTAGTATCAGTGCGGTCTTTTTTACAACCAAAACGAGTGCACAAAAAGTATCAAAGGAAAACGAAGGAATCCTGAAACCTTATGCAAGTTATTATCCAAAACAGAAAACAAAAGTATTGATGGTAGGTACTTTTCATTTTTCATACCCAGGTTTGGATTATACCAAAACAAATGATGATGATAAAATTGATGTGCTAAAAGAACCTAAAAAATCGGAAGTCGAAGAATTAGTAGCTTATATAAAACGGTTTAAACCTACCAAAGTTGCTATAGAAGCAAAAGAAGATTGGGGGATGGACAAAGAATATAAGGAATACAGAGAAGGAAAACATAGAGATGTAAGAAATGAAAGTTATCAGCTAGGGATGCGTATAGCAAATGACCTGAAACATGATAAGATTTATTCGATAGATGCTACTACTTTTAGTTCTGATCTGGAAAAGAAGTATCCCGAAATGATGAAAGAATTGACAGAAGGATATGATTTTAAGTCAGATGACCCTTATACTCAGATGGTACAGAAATCATTTAATGAATCTACCCAATTCCCATCCAAGGTGAAGATTCTGGATTATATTAAATATATGAATACCGTAGAAGGACATAGAAACAATTATGGAGCTTATCTAGTCGGTGATTTTAAGTTGGAGGATTATAGAGGTGCAGATTTTTTATCAATATGGTGGTATAACAGAAATCTAAGGATATTTAGAAAAATTCAACAAATAGAACAAAACGAAGAGGATAGAGTACTCGTAATTGTCGGTAACGGACACGCGTCTGTACTAAGACACCTTTTCGAATACTCACCAGAGTATGATTTTATAGAGTTTAGTAGTTTGTAATGATGTATAGAAAAACATCAGATTAATATAAAACAAAAATATCGAGCATAATATGCTCGATATTTTTGTTTTATTACAGGAAATTAAAATGTATAAATGATATAACTATTACCTATAATTATTTTGTAATAACTGCACTCTTTTTTAACTTAATGATACGAAGTTTATCTAACAGTAACATGATATAATAAGTAGGGTCAATTTCGTGCCATCGTACACCACCAAAATTAGCTCTGCCGCTATGCTTATGATGATTATTATGATAACCTTCTCCCATCATCAGGAAATCAATTGGTAATAGATTTTTAGAAGTGTTATCAACTTTGAAATTGGTGTATCCAATGATGTGACCAAACCAATTAATAATGACCCCGTGTATAGGTGCCATAAAGAAAGCTACAGGTAGAAATAACCAGTGCCACCAAACCGAAGCAAAAAAATAAAAGAATATAGTATATCCTAAGCCCCAAGCAATTCTAGAAAAATTAGAGCTAGCAAAAGCATCAAAAGATTTCCATTGCGGAGCATTTTTGGTGAATTTTGTATCCAGCGAGATTCTATTATTATTTATATCCTGATATATATTTTTGGTACGCCACATCATACTAAACATATTACTATCATATTTAGGAGAATGCGGATCCTTTTCTGTATCTACGAAGGCATGATGCATGCGGTGCATTACACCATAACCATAAGCACTCAAGTAATTTGATCCCTGACATACCCACGTAAGAAAAAAACATGCTTTCTCAGTAAAATTAGACATAGTGAACGTCTGATGTGCTGCATATCGATGTAGAAAGAAACTTTGGAAAAATAAACCTGTATACCATAATACAAGCATAAAAATTAGAATAGCCATTTTTAAAATGATGTTGAGTTTGTAATTATTTTACTTGCGACTATCTTAACTAAATACCCAATATTGACTAATTTGGTTATTTAGAAAAGAACAGCACAAAAGTAAGGATATATACTAGATGGATATCGTTATATTGTAGTTATATTTTCTATAGCACTATCTTTATGTAAAGATTAGTGAAAATAACTTTTCTTCGGGTTAAATTACAATCATAATCTTCTTAGATTTGAGAAACTACACTAACCAATTAAAACAAAATGATTCAATCCTATAAACAACGTCCGAAATTAGAAGAAAGTTATGATACAATTATCATAGGATCTGGAATGGGAAGTCTTACTGTAGGAGCTATTTTAGCTAAAGAAGGGCAGAAAGTGCTTATCCTAGAAAGTCATTATACGGCTGGTGGTTTTACACATGTGTTTAAGCGTAAAGGATATGAATGGGATGTTGGAATTCATTATATAGGAGGTGTACAACAAGAGAACAGTCCTATACGAAAACTGTTTGACTATGTGTCTGATAGTAAGTTAGAATGGGCCGATATGGGTGAGGTATATGATCGCATTATTATTGGTGATAAATCGTATGATTTTGTAAAGGGTGTTGAGAATTTTAGAAATAAGATAGTTAGTTATTTCCCTGAAGAAGAGAAGGCTATTGATAGCTATATAAACTTGGTTTTTAAAGCTAATAAAGTAATGGGTTCTTTTTATAAAGAAAAAGCATTACCTAATTTTCTTCGTTTTCTGATTGGTGGATTCTTAAAAAGACCGTATTTAAAATATTCAGATCAAACTACGCATCAAGTAATCAGCGGACTTACCAAAAATGAAGAGTTAATTAAAGTGCTATCCGCGCAATATGGGGATTATGGCTTACCGCCAAAACAGAGTAGTTTTGCAATGCACGCTTCTGTAGCCAGACATTATTTTGGTGGAGGTAACTTTCCTATTGGAGGGTCTTCTAGAATAGTGGATACGATTGATCCCGTCATCGCAGCTGCTGATGGTACGATATTAATAAATGCAACTGTAGAGGAAGTGATTATCGAGAATGATATAGCGAAAGGGGTGAAAATGATTGATGGCAAAGAATTTTATGCCGATACGATAATCAGTGGAGCAGGAGTGTTTAATACGTTCGATAGATTAATTCCTAAAGCTATAGGTATTAAACATAAATTACAGGAAAAGTTACAAAAACTGAAACCATCCGTTTCCCACGCTTGCTTATATATGGGATTTAAAAATTCTCCTGAAGAATTAAAACTGCCTAAGACTAATTTTTGGATCTATCCAGAAGACGGTGATCATGATACCTGCGTGGATCGCTATCTAAAAGATGAAGAAGCTCCATTTCCTGTGGTATATGTTTCTTTTCCATCGGCCAAAGACCCTGATTGGTCTAATAGATATCCTGGTAGAAGTACAATCGATATTATTACACTTGTTCCTTATGAAACGGTTTCACAATGGAAAGATACCCGTTGGATGAAACGAGGTGAAGCCTACGAAGCTTGGAAAGAAAAGATAGCACAGCGATTGATGAAAGAACTTTTTAAACAACTTCCTCATTTAGATGGACACGTAGATCATTATGAACTTTCTACACCGCTGAGTACACAACATTTTGTAAACTATGAGAAGGGAGAAATTTATGGAATCGATCATACTCCAGATCGTTTTCGTCAGAAGTTTTTACAACCCAGAACTCCAATTAAAGGTTTGTACCTAACGGGTCAGGATATTGTCACCGCGGGTGTTGGAGGAGCTCTATTTGCTGGTGTCGTAACAGCATCAGCTGCTGTGCGCAAAAACTTTAAGAATAAGATATTTGGATAGTTTGTTAGGTGAAGATTACAAGGTATAATACTAGAAGAATTATGTATCTTTAGAATTAACTATTAAAACGTTAGATATGGAAACAAACGATATAAGAAAAGAATATACAAATGGAGAGCTCACAATCGTATGGAAACCCGGAAAATGTATTCATGCTGGAGTTTGCGTAAAAACACTACCAGAAGTTTATCAACCTAACGAAAAACCGTGGATTCAACCAGAAATGGCAGCAACAGAGGCATTGAAAAGTCAAATAGATGCTTGTCCGTCCAAAGCGTTAAGTTATTATATGAATACTAAGTAATATTGACTATGAATTGGATAAAAATAAAAACCGAATTCTTTTTTTAGAATTCGGTTTTGAAACTTAAAGAAAGTTGTGATTATTTCGATGCAATCACAATAGATTTAATATTCACGAACTCTTTTACACCAAATCCACCGTGCTCTCTGCCATAACCTGATCTTTTAACACCTCCGAATGGCATTCCAGGTTCTGCCAATCCGAAAGAATTAATAAATATCATACCGGTATCAAAGTGATTCTGAGCAAGACGAATAGCTTTATCTATATCTTTTGTAAAAATACCTCCACCAAGTCCAAACTCACTATCATTTGCAATTCGCATCGCATCTTCTTCATCCTTAGCTTTGATCAATGAAGCTACAGGACCGAAAAGTTCATCGTCATAAGCAGGTTGCCCGGGTGATACAGACCCCAAAACAGTAGCAGGGTAATAAAAACCTTTACCTTTGGGAATTTCTCCACCGCATAATATTTTTGCACCATTTTTAACACTTTCTTGGACTTGTTCATGAAGTGTTTCTCTAAGATCTTCTCTAGCTATAGGTCCCATTTTATTTTCAGATGAAGTAGGATCTCCAACTTTAATATTACTCATAGCTTCTACAAAGGCATCTTTAAATTTATCATAAATTTTATCCACAACAATAAAACGTTTGGCAGCAATACAAGTTTCTCCATTATTGTAGATGCGTCCTCTCACACACATTTTTACTGCCATGTCCATATCAGCATCTTCTAGAACTAGATACGCATCATTACTACCCAACTCTAATACAGTCTTTTTTAGTTGAGTTCCTGCCTTTTCTGCGATTATTTCACCAGCTTTAGGACTACCTGTTAAAGTAATGCCTCTTATTAGTTTGTTTTTAATAATAGTATCCGACTGATCGTGATTTATAACTAAGACACTGAAAAGGTCTTTAGGTAAATCGGCATCCAAAAATATTTTTTCTAGCAGTTTAGCACTTCCGGTAACGTTGGCTGCATGTTTTAGAAGTACTCCATTTCCAGCCATAAGGCTTGCAACTGCATAGCGTACAACTTGATAGGACGGATAATTCCAAGGTTGGATTCCGTAGATTACTCCAATTGGTGAGTATGTAACGATTCCTCGTCCTCCTCCAGATAGTGTTCTTTCTTCAGGTGCAAGATCTTTAGGACCGTTGTCTGCAGCATATTCGCATATAGAAATGCATAAGTCTACTTCTTGCTCACTTTGTTTCAATAATTTACCCATTTCCTCTGTCATTAGATGGGCAAGCTCAGATTTATATTTTTTTAGACTCGAGCCAATGGACTTAATTTTTTCTGATCTTTCTGACAGAGAAAACGTTTTCCATTCTAGAAAAGCATTATGACAATTCTGTATTTTTTCTTTTACTGTTTTATCAGACATATATTCATAATGCCCAATTTCTTCTCCTGTAGCAGGATTTATAGTTGTGATAATTTTTTGGTCTATTTCTGTGTTCATGATATTTAAAATTTTATAATTAGCCGTTTCGTTTTAAACATTTTGTTTTATTGTTGCTCACTCGGCATTACATGAACATCATTTATATTAACCCTATCAGGTTGTGTCAAAGCGTATATAATAGCTTCAGCAATATCTTCAGACTCTAAAGTTGTCATGTTTTTCAGATCAGAAAACTTTTCTAAGATATCCTCGTCTGTAATTGTTTCGGTTAATTCGGTAGAAACAGCACCAGGCTCTATAGAAGTTACACGGATACCATATTTAGGAGTTAGTTCTTGTCGTAATCCTTCTGAAAACATTTTTACAGCGGCTTTTGTAGCACAATACACTGCACCACCTGGAAAGTATTTATAAGCAGCGGTAGAAGAAATATTGATAATATGCCCACCTTTATTCTTTATTAGAGTTGGTAAAACAGCAGAAACACCGTTAAGAACTCCTTTTATATTAACATCCACCATGGTATTCCATTCATCTGTCTTAAATTTTTCGACGTATGATAAAGGCATCAATCCGGCGTTGTTTACAATAACATTCACGGTTTTAAAGGTATCAAGTGTCTTTTTTACAATGGCATCGAAGTTGTCTTTTTTGGTAACATCGCCAGCGACCACTAAAGCTTCACCACCTTTATCTTCAATTTTCTTTTTCAGTTTTTCTAGGCGTTCTTCTCTTCTTGCTGTGAGCACTACTTTAGCCCCGTGTTTTGCAAGTTTAAGTGCTGTCGACTCACCTATTCCACTGGAAGCACCTGTAATAATAATAACACTGTTTTCTAATTTCATAATATTATTTTTTGTTGTTTCTCAAAGTTCGGTGATATTTAATTCTTTGATTAATTCAATCAATACTTTTGTTAATGGAAATACTAAACAGAGATGCAATAAAACTTAATGTAACAATTAACTTTTTTCGAAGGTATTGAGTAATTAAAAGAGTAGTATCGTCTCTAAATGAATATAAGTGAGGTATAATGTAATGCTGTGAATCATTTGATCCAAACCGAGGAGTGGAAAAAAGATTCGTGGGTTTTCTCGATAGCGCATTGTGAGTTTGCTAGTAAAGAAATCGGTGAAACCATGTAAAAAGCTGTTTATTAAAACGTAAGCAATAGCAATTTTAATGGGGAATAAGAAAATACTAAACATCGCTAATGTAATAGTGTAAACTATAACATGAACGAATAACCATTTCATTTCTTCGCTCTTTCCCATAGCCATTTTAGAGGTTTGAAATGCAAAATCTCCTATCCAGTGCGCTATGAGAATCCAGCTAAAGATCATACCTAAAAGATATCAATTCAGTAAGTTATAACCTAATTGTTTATATAAAGTTTTAATAATTGTAGCTAAAAACATACAAAAAGAGCGCAAACTTAAGTATATTGTAATAACAATAGTTTTGAACCAAATTGTGAGCTATTTACTCTTTTATGAGATGGATATGCACTAGTATGCATTAGTAATATATCAAAGTTTAATACTATCGGATGTTTCGTACTTTTCGTCATCGATTGTTGTTTTGGTTTCTGGTTTTCATCAGCTTTAGCTTTGTGATTATCATGCTTTCTATTACATATCTCCAAAAGCGAGAGACGGTATTAAAACGAACAGAAGCTATTGAGAAATCTTACGTGATGCTTTTAAAAAGTGCAAAAGCACAGCAGGATTTTTTTAGTCACGCTAGCAGAGATCCTCAATTTTTTAAAACTGGAGATAATCAATACCTAGATCAATATCTTACTTTATTAGACAGCACGAGATCTTATCTGATGCAAGTTGATTTTGAAGAAGAATCAGCATTAGTAGGAGGGATCGAATTTATTAAATCTGATATCGCAGAAATTGATGCTGTTTTTCTAGAACTTATTGAACAAATTCAGGCAAGAGGATATAAAAACTTCAACCTGGAAGGTTCCATGAGAAAAGATGCACATTGGCTAGAACAGATTGATGAAATCGCAACAGAAGATATTCTTTTTCTAAGAAGATATGAGAAAGATTATATCATGCGTAACGAATCTGTATATGTAACCAAACTAAATGAATTAGTAACTAAACTTCGGCAACAAACTGTAAGTAATAGAAGAATATCTAAGACTCGGAAAAAGACAATCTTATATTATTTGGATGGATATCGCAATAAGTTTATTCAATTAGTAAAACTAGATCAACGTATTGGAATACGCGACAATTCTGGTTTAAAACAGAAACTGGATCAGAAGATAACAATTTGTGAAGAGGATTTTAGCAATCTTGTTTTGTTTACTGAGGAATGGGCAAAAGCAGAATTTAAACAACTTACTATTTATTTTGCGGTCATTTCTTTTCTGTTATTGATCGTGAGCATATGGATTAGTGCGCTTATCTCTAGAAAAATCACAAAACCACTGACAGAACTCACAAAACATATTACGCGATTTGTAGATAGTAACTTTACATTAGAAACTGAACACCCATTGATTCGTACAGACGATGAAATAGGAAGCCTGACTCGCAATTTTTCCTTTCTTAAAGATGAGGTTATTTCTAGACTAAAGTTTTTTAAGCAAAAGGTTGATGAACGTACAGAAGAGTTAGCAACCGCTAATAAAAGATTACTTCGACTGAGTAAAGCGAATAGCCGTTTTGTGCCAGAAGAATTTCTACAGAACCTAGGTAGAAAAAGTATAGAGGATGTACAGTTAGGAGATCAGGTAGAACGAGAAATGACAGTAGTTTTCTCGGATATCAGAGAGTTTACTAAAATTTCTGAATTGTTAAGTCCGCAGGAAAACTTTGATTTCCTTAATGAATATCTAAGTGGAATTGTTCCTATTATCAAGCGAAATGGAGGGTTTATAGATAAGTTTATTGGAGATTCTGTAATGGCATTGTTCCCGGATAATCCGGATGCAGCGATACAAACCGTTTTTGAGTTTGAAGACTTTATAGAAGAATATAATCAAAGACTTCAGAAAAATATAGCACTACCTATCCAGATAGGAACTGGGATTCATACTGGTAAGCTAATTTTAGGAACGATTGGCCATGATCATAGGTTAGAAACTACCGTGATTTCTGATGCCGTAAATACAGCTTCGCGAGTAGAAGGTCTTACCAAATATTATGATGCAAAAGTTATAGGAACAGAACATACCTTATCAAAACTTAAAAACAAAGAATCATTTCACTATAGATTTCTGGATACTGTGCAAGTAAAAGGAAAAACTAAAACATTATCCGTTTATGAGTTTCTAGGTCCTGGAGAAAAAACAAAATTGAACTATCTTAAAACATATAATAAAGGAGTGAAATTTATTGAAAATAAAAAGATTCGAGAAGCTGCTGTGATATTTTCTGACTTATATAGTAAATACCCAGAAGATAGAGCTGTTGAAATCTTTTTTGAGAGATGCGAAAATTACTTAGATAAAAAAACATCCTCTTGGGATGAAATAACACATATGATTACCAAATAATAGTGAATGAAAAAGAAATTTGATCTTATTGTCATTGGCTCAGGCCCTGCCGGTGAAAAAGCTGCAGCAAAAGCAGCATATTTTGGATACAAAGTGGCTATTATAGAAAAAGAACGTAGCTACGGTGGTGCAGGAGTACAGACAGGTACATTACCATCCAAAACATTAAAAGAGACTGCTTTATATCTATCCGGAATATATCAGAAAGGAATATTTGGTGTGGATAAACAAATAGGAAGGGAAACAGGAGTACACGATTTTTTATACCGTAAAAATATTGTGACCAATCATATGCATAAAACAGTAGCACATAATCTTAGGAAACACGGAATAGAAGTTTTTGAAGGTTTTGCAAGTTTTATAGATACTACACATGTGAAGATATCCGGAGAACTAGAGCAGATTATCGAAGGGAAGTTTATTCTTATAGCTACAGGTTCCTATCCGTATCATCCAGAAAATATACCGTTTGATAATAAACGTGTTTTAGATTCTGACTCAATTCTAAATATTAAACGCTTTCCTAAATCTATTTGTGTATTAGGAGCCGGAGTTATAGGCTGCGAATACGCTACTATTTTTGGTGCTATGGGAGTGAAGACTTTTATTGTTAATGATCACGATAAAATTTTAGGCTTTCTGGATTCAGAAATATCCGAAGCTCTTGTAGAACAAATGCGAAAGAATGAAATCAAAATCTTATTTAATAATTCTGTTGTAGAATTTGAGATTGCTGATGATGAAATGCAACCACTAAGGTTAAAATTAAGGTCTGGAGAGTACCTTAATGTAGAAATGTTCTTATTCGCCGCAGGAAGAAGTGGAAATATTAAGGGATTAAATTGTGACGGGATCGGATTAGAAACAGGAAAACGAGAAACGGTTTTGGTAAATGATAAGTTTCAGACAAATATTCCTAACATTTATGCTGTTGGAGATGTAATCGGTTTTCCAGCTTTAGCTAGCACTAGTATGGAGCAAGGGCGCCTGGCGGTTACCAATATGTTTGATACTGCAGATTTAGAATCTATGGCAGATGTATTTCCGTATGGTATTTATACAGTTCCTGAAGTTTCAATGGTTGGTATCACAGAAGAACAAGCTAAAGCCAGTAATATTGATTATGGAGTGGGATACAGCTATTTTAGGGACACTGCGAGAGGGAAAATTATGGGAGATAATGATAACGGATATTTAAAATTAATCTTCGATAAAAAATCAAAAGTGATAAAGGGTGTTCATATTATGGGACATTTTGCCACAGAATTGATCCACTTTGGTATGCAATTAGTGCAAGAGAACAAAACCCTGGATCACCTTATTTCTACGGTGTTTAATTATCCTACATTACACGACTTATACAAATACGCCAGTTATGATGGTTTAGGTAATATCGCCGGTAAAAAGGTAAAGACTGCAGGAGAGGTGATATAGTTTTTAAGACATATAGATTTTTAAAAAATATTAACTCTCCAGATTAATATAAAGATTATTTGTCTTAATTTCTTTATACAAAAAAATCACGTGTTTTTACGCATAGATGAATCCCCTAATCTTATTAGTTTTATACTACTTAAAACCTTTATAAGATGATAAAATCCAAAATATGTGTTGTTTTAGCATTACTAGTCGTTATTATTACTTTTAATAGCTGTGATAAACGTACCAAAGAAAAGCCAATTACTTTAGAAAATGTTGAAGCTGTAAAAGATTCTGTACTATTCAGTTTTTCTTTTGTAGGTTGTAATAGAGTCCAATACGGAGATTGGCATAACGATAGTGCTACCAATGCTTCTACCGCTAATCTTTCGGTATTAAAAAGGATATTTGAAGATGTGACCAGTCTGGAACAAAAACCCTCTTTGTTTTTCTTTTTAGGCGATTTAGTACTTGCAGAATCAGATACGATCAATTTAGATGCACAATTAAAGGCTTGGGTAAAATTATATGAAGACAAAGCCTTTAGTACCATTAGTGGTTCTGGAATAGAGCTTGTTGCTGTTCCTGGAAATCATGAAATGTTATTTTATAATACCAATGATGATAAAGAATACCCTCTAGCGGGTTCTACTCCTGTTTGGATGAAATACATGAAACCATATATGCCAGCTGATCGGAACCATATCACGGGGAAGGATAGTTTAGTGAATCAGATGACTTTTTCTTTTGCTCGTAATAATGTAGGTTTTGTAGTAATGAATACAGATACTTATAATCCACCAACTAAGGAAAATCCTTATGGATTTGAAGGCCTAATACCTATACAATGGATTGTTGAACAAATTAAGCAATACAAAAAGAATCCAGATATAGACCATATTTTTGTTTTAGGGCATAAGCCTTATTATGTGGACGGTAAACCAGAAACCGGACATAAGGGGTTTCCTGAAGGTCCAGCGCTTTGGTCGGAACTTCACAAAAATGAAGTTGTAGCTATGCTATCTGCTCATGTTCATGATTACCAGCGTATGCAACCAAACGGCGCAGGTACTTATCAGATCATTGCAGGAAATGGTGGAAGCAAAGGACCAGCTGCCTTTTTTGGTTATAGTACGATTCATATTATGAGTAATGGAGAAGTACAATTTTTTTCTAGAGGTTTTGATAAAGGGAGTCCTTACTATCAGAATGTACCAGCTAATACTATGAAAGTACAAGATAGTACTATGTTAACTTGGTCTAAGAATGCTAATCCTTATAAATCAAATTAATCGTTCAGATTCCAATCATATTCTAAATACTTAACCTCTAACGAATCACTAACTTTTATCGCAGCGTATTGATTAATAAAAGGAATAACACCTTTCTTAAAATCAACAGCATACCATTCAAATATTTTACTGATTTCTATACTATTTTCAGTAATCTTATTTTTGGTTGGGTCATTGATCCAGGTTTTAGATAACTTGTTTAATTGACTATTAAGCTTAGTAGAAGTAAAGGCTTCATTTAACAACTTAGGACACGATACTGCTGCACAATTAAAAGCAACGTGTAATCTTGGTTCATTAAAATTAGGACGAACAATCGTATTTTCTATTTCATTTAAGGAGTATATCTTACTCCCAGACTTTATAAATTTCTTATCCCATGGTTTTCCGTGATTAATATTCTTGATACTTTTTAAGGGATATGCACTCGCAACTAATTGGATTGTCGAAGCATTATACAAGTTAAACCAATATGCTAATTTTTCATTTTTATTCCAGTCCTTTTTTGGGGCAGTATTCTGGAGATGTAATAAATAATTTTCTATTTTGGAAATGTTAGCTTTAAAACCGGTGTAGTTTACTTTTCCAGATGCAGAAACATATTTTTTAGATAATAGATTCCAATCAGAATGATCTGGTCTGATTTTTTCTATTTCTTTTGCCTCAATATTTTCCTTAACAGGATCTTTTATAGGAGTTATTTTCTCATCGCTATTTTCAGTAACTTTAATTACCTCTTGTATCTCATTTACTTCATTGATACCCACAACAGAATCTTTGATCTCTTGATTTTTAATTTCCTTACCGTTAATGCTAGTATCTTTTACTTCTAGTTTGGGAATAGGAGTTTCTAGGATTACTGTATTCTTAGTAGCAGTATTCGTTTTCTTATCCGTTACACATCCACTTATTACAATGAAAACTAATAAGGCATAAATTTTTTGCATAATGATTATTTCATACTATTTTAAAAATAGTTGTTCGATTTTAAAGTTAATACTAACTTTTTGAAATTTTGAAAATTCACAAATTATTTACTGTAAGTTCTTTGTGATTTAAGATTAATACGCATATAATCAGTTGTTTAGTTAGGTTTTTAATTCTTGTGGTGATTTAAAGAAGAAAATTTTTATCTTTAGAATGAATTTTTTGTAATTGGAAAACGAAAAAAAAATACAGAATAGCTTTTTCATTAAGAATCTAAATGAAGGCAATGAAGATTCTTTCAAGATTCTTTTTGAGCTTTACTATACCAAATTATTAAATATAACCAAAGGATATATTTCTAATATAGAAGACGCCGAAGAAATAGTACAAGATGTATTTTTGAAAACTTGGAATAAAAGAAAAGATATCAACAGCAATGTAAATGGTTATTTATTTAAAATGACAAAAAATCTTTGTTTAGATTACTTAAGATCAAAAAAATATAAATTAAATAGTTCTAATAAAATACTACAATTAGAATCATATATTAATCACGAAGCTCTTAGTGATGTAGATGCTTCTTCCTTAATAGAGAAGGAATTAGCCGAAAAAATTCAAGTTGCAATTCAGTTACTTCCAGAGAAATGCAAAAATGTTTTCATTAAAAGTAGGGTCGAGGGTAAAAAAAACAGAGAAATATCAGATGAACTTGATATTTCATTAAAAACTGTAGAAAATCACATGTCTAAGGCAATTAGACATATGAGAGTTCATCTTAAAGAATTTTTATCTTTTTTCTAATTTTTATAATAATTCACTAGGGGTACTTTCTTTTTTATACGTCTTTATAAGTATAAGGCGATAATTAATGAAAGAAAACGAACTTATAAAATTTATAAAAGGAGAGACTCATCCTGAAGATAGAATGTCTATACTAAAGTGGATTAAAGAGAGTACTGCCAACCAGAAAAAATATAATAAACTTAAAGCTCAATATATATCGACCACTTTAAATAATGAAGAGGGTATAAATAAAAATCTAGCTTACCAGAAATTTTATATTAGAAAAAATAAAAGAAGGATAAAGTATAAATATGTTGCAGTAGCGGCTTCTTTTCTGGTTTTGTGTATAGCGGGATATACCTTTAGAGCATCTTTAACTAATAACTTAATTGTATCCACCGTGGATTTTTTTAGTAGTGATATAAAGAGTATTGCAACGCTCTCTGGAGATCAAAAAACAATAAATTTACCTGATGGTTCTAAGGTTATTTTAAATGCAGAAAGCTATCTGACATATCCTAAAAAATTTAAAGATAATATTAGAAAGGTAACCTTAATTGGAGAAGCTTTTTTCGACGTTAAAAGGAATACAACAAAACCATTTATTGTCGAAACAGAAAATATAAAAATAAAAGTTTTAGGTACTTCTTTTAACATAAAGTCATATCCCGATGAAGAAAAAGTAGAAACTACTTTAGTTACAGGAAAAGTTGAGGTTTTGAAACAAGAATATACCACTCCTGTAGTATTAGAACCTTCTCAAAGAGCCGTGTATGACAAGCTAAAAAGTAGTATAAAGGTGGATAGTGTGAATTCTAAAAATATAATAGCCTGGAAACAAGGTAAGTTAGTTTTTAATCAAACTCCTTTAAAACAGGTAGTCTTAGATTTGAGTAGAAAATACAATAAAGAGTTTTTAATAAGATCAGATAATCTATTGCAATATAAATATACGGGAGAATTCGATAACCTTACTTTAGAAGAAGTATTAGAAATTCTTAAGATCTCATCTTCAATTAGTTATAAACAAATAAATAATAAAATCATGTTAGAATTACAATAGTAGAAAATATGATTAAAAAAGAGGATGCGGCAACATCCTCTTTCAAGATCATTTAATTAGTCTCACAAAATTTGAATAATTAAAATCAAACAAAATTATGAAAAAAAATCTATCCGGTAGTTTCCTATCCGGGAAAGACCTTATAAGAATTATGAAAATCTATTCGCTCTTGCTATGTATTGCTATTTCGAAGATGTTTTCATTCAGTTCTTATTCTCAAAATATTTCTATTTCTGTAAATGAGGTCAAATTAAAAATGGCACTTGACGAAATAGAATTTAAAAGTGAGTTCAACTTCTTTTATAATAACAGTTTAATCGATGTTTCTAAAAAAGTGTCGGTTACAGTAGCAAATGAGAAAATCAGGACTGTGTTGAAAAAACTGTTTCGTGGAACTGATATTGATTTTAAAATCTATAAAAAAAGTATCGTATTATTTCCTAAAAACTCAAAAGCATCTATTCTAGAAATTAGAAAACTCTTAGATAATTTAGAAGAAACTTATGAAAAAGAAAAGACACGAAAATCCAATCGTATAAGATCTCCAATTATACAACAATCTTCAATAATAGGAACAGTTATCTCAGAAGATAATCAGCCATTACCAGGAGTAAATATAATTGTAAAAGGCACAAACAAAGGAGCACTTACAGATTTTGATGGTAAATATCAAGTAGCTGCAAATACAGGAGATGTATTGGTTTTTTCTTATGTTGGCTTTCAAACGCAAGAAATTAGAGTAGATTCTTCTAAGACAATAGATGTAACTATGATAGAAGATGTTAATAGTTTAGAAGAGATTGTAGTTACTGCACAGGGGATTAAAAAGTCAAGGAAAGCTTTGGGTTTTGCAATTGCTCAAATCGATACAGAAGAAACTGATAGTAGACCAGAAGTTGATATTTCTAGAACTTTACAGGGGAAAATATCGGGTGTTCAAATAACACCCAGTAGCGGAAGTAGCGGAGCATCAACAGAGATAACTATACGAGGAAGCTTATCATTGACGCAAGGAAATAATGCTTTGATAGTTATTGATAATGTTCCTTTTTCAGGAAATTTATTAGACATAGATCCTAATTCAATCAAAGGTATAACCGTTTTAAAAGGATTAAATGCTGCAGTGCTATATGGAAGTCAAGGTCGTAATGGTGTCGTGATTATAGAAACCAAATCAGGAAGCGCATCCATAGGAGAAAAAAGCTTTAAAGCTACGGTTGTTCAAACCACATATACCAATATGGTTGCTAATTTACCTGATTTCCAAAACACGTATGGTGTAGGTAATAATTTAGTTACTGATGCGGGAACTATAGGTAATGTAGGTAGTAATGGAGCACGTTTTACAGATATTGATTTCGTACCGCATCCACTTTCAGGAAACCCAAGTTTCCCCGAATTTGCAAATCAAGAAGTACCCTATGTAGCCGCTCGTAATAATGTAAATGATTTCTTTAGAACTGGTATTGGTCAAATAACCTCTTTAAATCTGGATGCTACTGGTGAGAATACTTCTTTAAATTTTTCTATGGGATATACATCAGAAGAAGGTATTTTAGGTAATAATGAATTCAAAAGGTTTAACATTAGTATTGGAGGCACTTCACAATTAACAGATAGATTAAGATTATCAACTTCTATATCATATAGTACAAGAGTACGAGATTCATATACATCTGAAGATTCTGATGATGCAGCACAGCAAGATATTCTGGAAAGTTTATATGTTATTCCTAGAAGTTTAGATATACAAAATTTACCATTTCAAGATCCTATTACAGGAGCCAACGTGTATTATAGAAGCGATCGCCTAAACCCATTATGGACACTTAATAATACAGGTAGAGAAAGGGTTGTACAAAGAATAAACACAACAATTAACTTAAGCTATAAACTTAATAAAAATCATAATTTAAAATATAGAGGAGGGTTTCAATTTGAATCAGCAGATACTAATGATTTTAGAAATAGAGGTGGATTAGGAGCTGTAGCTACTTTAGGCGAATTAGAATATACTGCAAATACAGAATTTGATGTGGATAATACATTGATTTTCGAATCAAATTATAAATTATCTGATAATATTGGCTTTGACTCTCAGATCGGAATTAATTCTAGATACGAAACGTTTAGATCTTTAGATTCTGATTATACCGATCAAATTGTCTTTGGGGTTTTACGACCTAATAATTTTCGAACACCTGGACAAGGGGATTATGATGAAATCAAAGAAAATCTTTTAGGTGTATTTGGTCAGTTTCAATTTGATTACAACAGTTACTTATATCTTGGTTTATCAGGTAGATTAGATCAAGGATCCACTGTAGAAAAGGATAATCAAAATTTATTTTATCCGGGTGTTTCGATATCATTTATTCCAACCTCCGCATTTAATATGAAGAGTGGTTTTGTTAATTATCTAAAATTAAGAGGAGCATATGCGACATCTGCAGGTTTTCCTGAACCATTCAATACTAGAAATAGTTTATCGTCTGATCCAAGGGAATTTAGTGATTTTGATAATGATTTGATTGTAACCAATTCTTTCTTTGGAACTTTAGCAAATCCTGACCTGAAACCAGAGCTACACAAAGAATTTGAAATAGGAGTAGAAGGTAATTTTTTCAGGAATACTGTAAGTTTACAAGCCTCAGTATTTTCTAGAGTTTCTGAAAATCAAATTTTTGAAACCAATATAGCACCTGGCACTGGTTTTGACAGCACTTTCATTAATGCAGGTAGATTAGATACAGAAGGCTTAGAAATTGATCTAGGTGTTCAATTTTTTAAGAATTCTAATTTTAAATGGAATATTAGAAATATTTTTACCACTTTTAAAACTACCGTTGTAGAGCTAGCAAACGGAGCTAATCGATTAGAGGGAGAAGATGGAAATTTAGATCTTATTATTGGAGAAGAATTAGGTTCTTTTTTAGGTAGTTATGTTGTTCGAGATTCAGACGGAAATGCACTCATAAACCCAGCGACAGGAATCATAATAGCAAGTGATGACGTAGGCTTACAAGATGAAGTGATAGGAAATGTAACTCCAGATTTTAGAGCAACATCAATTCATACGTTTAGTTACAAAAATTTTGTTTTATCTACTCAATTTGAGTACACTCATGGAGGAGAACGTAGAGAAGCATTTCTTGAAACCTTACTAGAAAGAGGAGTTACTACAGATACTAGAAATAGAGAAGGTAGTTTTGTAATTCCAGGAGTTTTAGGGGATATATCTTCAGGGTCAGGAGAACCATTACTAGATGTTAATGGAAATACGATACCCAACACAATACAAGTTACAGGGAATAATGCAGTGTTTAATAACTTTTATGATCCTAATGAGAATGCTGTATTCGATGCTTCAGTATTTAGGATTAGAGAAGTAGCTTTATCTTATAAGCTAGATAAAAAAGCTATTCAAAACCTTCCTTTTGATAGTATGGATTTCAGATTAAGTGGTAGAAATTTATTTTTCTATGCCCCAGGATTTCCTAGTGGTCTCAATTTCGATCCAGAAACTAGAGGTTTTACAACTCCTACTACAAAAAGATATTCTTTCTCAGTAGGCATTAATTTTTAATGATAAAACATAACATGATGAAAAACATAATATACGGATTGTGCTTTGTACTATTAGCATCTTGTGAATTAGGCGATTTTGGAGAAAATCTTCAGGAAAATCCAAACCTATTAACACCAGATCAAGCAGATCCAAATTTTATTTTAAATAATGTCCAAAAAGAAACTGCAGATTTATTACAAGACCTGAATAGGACCACGGATGAAGTAATGAGGTATACAGTGCTTAATGAAACCTATGGTGATGTAGCAAGCGATAATTCTTTAAACGGTGAATACACTAATTATTATGCATTTTTACAGGATGCAACAATTATTGAAAATTTAGCAGCCAATGATGATGATTTATTATTTCATAGAGGAATGTATAACATTTTAGCTTCGTACGCTACTGTAACCATGGTAGATTATCTTGGCGATATCCCATTCTCTGAAGCAATACGAACTGATGAACTTGTTTTGAATCCAGCTGTTGATGACGATCAATCAATCTATAATGCTGTTTTAGACCGGTTGGATAACGCAATTGTCGACATACAGAATGCAACTGTTTTACCACTAAATGATTTGTTCTATGGAACTATATCAAATATCGAAGATCGAAAACGAGCTTGGATACGTTTATCAAAATCGTTACAATTCAAAATGTTGGTAAATATTGGTGATATCGATAAAATAAATTTGTTGTTAGCAGAGGATGATTTTATTAACCCATCAGAAGATTTTCAATTTCAATATGGAACTAATCAAGTAGATCCTAATAGTCGACATCCAGATTTTAATGCAGGATATACTCCAGGAGGGTTTGATCAATTTTTAGGAAATTCATTTCTTAATCTATTATTAAATGACAAAACCATTTCGGACCCTAGAATCAGATACTATGTATATCGACAAAACGGTGCTAATCCTTCCGATACTTTGTTAGGATGCGTAGGAGAAGCGAATTTTGATTTTTGTTTTTTAGGAAATGCCTATTATGGAAGAGATCATGGGGATACAAGATCTAGAGGAGCGGATGCTATCTTTAGAGCTACATATGGATTGTATCCTGTAGGAGGTGCGTTTGATGAAGATAATCCAAGTGCACCAAACTTTGCCATAGATACTCAGAATCAGTCTGGAGCCGGAATCTTACCAATATTACTTTCCTCATTTGTGGATTTCTTAAGAGCAGAAGCAGCAATAAGTTTAGGAACTAATGATGATGCAGCTGTATTACTAGAATCGGGAATTAGAAAATCCATGAATAAAGTTCTAAATTTTTCGGGGGGAATTGCTACAAGTTCGCCTTTCGCGTCTAACCAAAGTAATGTAGATGATTATGTGACTGAGGTAATGAGCGAATTCGCTGCGGCAGACGATAATCGCAAATTAGATATCATATTAACTGAATACTATTTAGCTTCCTATGGAAACTCTACAGAATCCTATAATGGATACAGAAGAACAGGTTTTCCATCGGTTTTTAGCGCTCCTGTTTTTGATGCTAATTCACCATTTCCAAGATTATTTTCTTATCCCAGTGATGCAGTAATTAATAATACTCAGATAAATCAAAGACCTATTATTAATCAGGTGTTTTGGGATACAAACCCTGCAGGTTTTATTAACTAATAATTTAAAAATATTATGAAATATATATATATACTTCTGTTGATCCTAGTTATCTCTTGTGACGATACTACGGATGTTTTGGAGGATAATTTTATAAGAGGAGGATTGGTTGTATGGGAAGAAATACCAGAATCATTCAGATTAAATCTTTTAGAGTTTGAAACTATTGAATTTACTGAGGGAGTAGAAGACCCTAATGCTAATATTATTTCTTACGATTTAAGTATGAGTTATGGAGATATAACGGTTGACAAGTTTATAACAATCACTTCTTTTCCGAATACTTTAAGCTTTTCAGGAATTGACATATTAAATGCATTAAATTTAACAAGAGAAGAACTTGATATTGCAATTCCGCTAAGGTTTGTAGCAACAATTACCACTACCAATGGAGTTTTTAATGGAGCTCCAACAGTTTTCAATAGTGACGACAACACTAATGAAGGAGGAGATTCAGGACCAGAATTGTTTGATAATTCTGCTTTTAACCAAGCTATCTTTTTTAATTTATCTCTGTTTATACCACCTCCACAGAAATTAAGAGGTACTTCTTTTGAAGAACCATTTGGTACGGATGATCGCTATACGAGAGACGATGCCGTAGCTGTAGGAGAATTGATAAATAATCCGGGTGAAAGGCATGTAATGCATACTGCAACTGGTGCGGGTGTAGACGATGAAATTGGTTTTAGATCTTTTTTCTCTAATCCTAATACCACAGTAAGCAGTCCAGGATTTACATCCGAACAAATCGGCGTAAGTAATGATGGAGGACCAACCGGAGGTTCGTTTTTGGATGGAAATCAAGCATATCAAATAGAAGATACCGATGGAACCGTTAGAATAGAGTTTGATAGAGTGCCAATTGATGTAACTCAGAACCTTACAACAGGTATTCAAATTCAATATTTTCCTATTGGAGGTAATAATCGAGAAGATGATGATTTTCTCCGTATTACAGCTCTTATAGAAAGACCAGATGGAAGTTCAGAAACTTTAGTATTATTAGATGTAGATGGTTTATTTATAAATAATGGATTGGATAGATGGAATTTAATAGACTCTGGTTTTCTTACTAATATTTCGGCGTATACACTAACTATTGAAGTAGCCGTAGATGGAGGTTCCGAAGACATCTATTTTGATCAAATGCTGGTGTATATACCGGGATAGAACTTTTTGATTAATAGTACGAATACTTAAATTAAAAAAAATGAGAAAACAATTTATATTTTCAAAAATATCATCCATATTGATTTTGATAACGATGATGCTATCGTTAGCAATAATTTCTTGTGATGATGATTTTAGAATTATTCCAGAACCGCAAGAAAATCAGGTTATTAATAGTATTGAACCATCATTCGGTGATATAGGATCTACAGTAACTATCATAGGTGTTAACTTTAGTCCGGTCCCATCAAATAATAGGGTAAGCTTTAATGGTATACGTGCCTCTGTTTCATCAGCGACTAAAACAGAATTAATAGTTACCGTCCCAGAAGGAGCAATTACAGGTCCAATTTCTGTAGGAAAGATAATAGATGTGGAGGGCCCTGTTTTTAGTATTGTAGACGCACCACAAATAACTGAAGTTAGTGTAATCGGTGCAGCAGTTGGTGAAACTGTAATCATACGTGGGGAAAATTTTGGAGAAACTATTTCGGATAATATTGTTGCGTTTAATGGGACAGTTTCAGAAATTGTATCTATCTCTAATAATGAAATAATAGTTATCGTTCCAGAAGGAGCAACAACTGGGCCATTAACTGTAGAAGTTATGGGATTGATAGGCATGATTGAAGTATTCAATATAGCCCCAGAAATTATTTCTTTTAATCCAGAAAGAGGAATTGCTAATGACGAGATTACTATTCTTGGAACAAATTTTAATACAGATCCTAATATTAATAATGTAAGTTTTAATGGAGTATTAGCTACTGTAATATCTGCAACTACAACAGAACTGATCGTTAGTGTACCTCTAGATGCAAGTACTGGTAAGATAGCAGTAGAAATTGAGAATTTATTAGCTACAAGCGAAAATGATTTTATAACAGTACCATCAATCGAAGCATTTACTCCAGAGGTTGGAACTCCAGGAATTGAAGTAATTATATCGGGAGCTAATTTTAGTACAACTCCAGAAGATAATATTGTTAGTTTCAATGGTGTATCCGCAGTTGTAACACAAAGTACAGCTACCAGCATAACAACATCAGTACCGGATGGATCTGAGACTGGACTTATTATGGTAGAAGTTAACGGTCAAATAGCTATCAGTACAAATGACTTTATAGTTGATAATAGTGTAGTGACTATAGCGATCCCTATTAATGATATTAATGATGATGTTGAGGAAGCCGAAGATGGACGAATGTTATTAGATAGTGGAGATCTAGAACTGGGAGAGTTTGATACGTTTAGTACTCCTGATGTCGGCTTACAGAAAATAGGTCTGCGTTTTAATAATATAGTTATTCCAATGGGAGTAATAATACAAGAAGCTAAAATTGTATTTGTAGCAGATCAAACAGAAGGTGCTAATCCAACAGAAATGACCATTTTTGGTGAGAACATCGGTAACGCATCTCCTTATACAGAAGATATAGGAAATCTATCCGCTAGATCATTAACTACAGCTAATTCCGTATGGAATATTCCAGAATGGGTAGGAACGGAAACACCTATTGCTGATAGAACAACTGTAGATATTTCTGCAATTATAAATGAAATTATTACACGCGGAGATTGGGCTAATGGTAATAGTATGAATTTTATTTTTCAAGCATCTGGAGTATCTGCAGGAGCTACTGAAAATAATGTTGGACGTGAAGCAGAAACTTATGACATTGACAATCCACAGGAAGGAGCACAATTGATAATTACATATATGACCAACTAATATTGTATAAAGACTCAGTACCTGTTTTAAAGAATATTGAGCCTTTTATCTTTTGATAAAAAATTATTATAACATCAAAATTAAGTTTTGATGTGAATTTAAAACAAAAATATAATGATAAAATTTAAATATAATAGTATGATGATACTACTACTGCTGTTAATTAGTTGTAGTAGTGATGATAGTAATAATGCTGTTATTGAAGAGGGTGGAAATGCTTTTTTTAATTTTGAAACTATTGAAATAGATCGTTCTTCTTCTCAGCCTATAGTAGTAGAGCTGCGGTATCAAGGCCCTAAAAGAAATCAAGACATAATGATACCTTATACAGTTAGTTTTCCTAGTGAAAATGCTGCTATAGAAGGAGAAGATTTTTTATTACCACAATCTGATTTTTTGACAATTAAAAGGGGGACTGCAATTGCTCGTGTAAATTTACTACAGAGAGTAATTAATAATCAAGATGCATTACAAAATAGATTTGTAATGTTTAATTTACAACCTACGGAGGGTCTTACTATAGGTGATGCCTCTAATATGAGGAGTTCGATTACGATTAGTTTAAATCCGGCTGTAACACCAGTAGAAATTGATCCTAATGACCCTTTAGATTTTATTGGAGATAAAAAATTTTCAATCACAGTAGAGAATACTTCTCTAAAAATACCCTATTTCTCAGATAGTGAAGATATAACAGACACTAGTGATGAAAATATAAAAAGAGCTATAATCGCTTTACATGGTTCAGGAAGAAATGCAAGAGGGCAATATGAAAATATTTTGGAAGCTGCTAGATTAGAAAGCGACCAATTAGATTCATTTTTAATAATTGCACCTCAATTTTTAGAAGAGGAAGATATTAATAACTTCGCATTAGACGAAGAACATTTATACTGGAGTTCTATAGGATGGCGAATAGGATTTACTTCAAGGGACGAAGATACAAATCCTAGACCTGAGCGAGCATCATCTTATACCGTTATGGATGCTATTTTAGAAAATATCTCAGAATATCCTAATCTAGAAACTATTGTATTGACAGGACATTCTGCAGGAGCGCAATTCGTTAATAGATATTCTGCAAGTTCTCCGTATCCCGATGAATTGATTGCTCAAGGGATTGATATTCAGTTTGTCACAAATAACCCAGGATCTTATGTATATATGGATGATAAAAGAAAAGTTCTTGGTACAGAGAGTATTTATGCAGTTCCTACTAGTAATTGTCCTGAATATAATGAATATAGATATGGTCTTGATGATTTACCATCTTATTTAAGAAATATTGGAGGAGAAGATGTAATACGGGATAGACTCGCACAACGAAAGGTAACCTATTTAATTGGTCAAAATGATAATGATCCTAACTTTGAAGGGTTCGATGATTCTTGTAATGCAGTATTACAAGGTAGGGATAGATTCGAAAGAGCGATCAATTATTTTGGTCACCTAATTGATTTCTATGGCACTGTAATAGAACAAAACCAGAAAATAGAAATTGTTCCTGGCGTTGGTCATTCGAGTAACGGGATGTATACTTCAGAAGTAGGTAGAAGAAACATTTTTAGGAATTAGATTAAATACTTTTTTTAAATAGTATGCATATTTATTTAGAGTTAGCCTTTGTATTCTATAAATGAGCCTGTATTGCACTCGATATATCAATCGGGCTCATTTTCTATTGTCAATAAATTATATTATTTCTTGTATTCTTATTTCAAAAGCTAAGATTTCAACAAGTTGAAAGTTAATAGTTTCAACAATTGAAACAGTTACTAATAGATGGGGTGGTTATTTAGAAATTTATAATACAACCAATAATAAAAAGTATGTTTTTAATGTGAAATAAGTGGAAATAGAAGCTGTTATGTCAAAAAATAAAATGTATAAGATTACTAAGGATAACTCTGATTATTTAGTAATAGGAAGTTAAGCAAATAAAAATTAAATCCTTTCATAAAATAATAATTGTACACAAATGATAATGAAATACTTAATAAATTCGATAGCAGTAGTTATAACTTTTCACATAAGCGTTCATGCTCAAAATGAGAATATTCCTTTAAAACAATACGTAAAAGAAGCTGATAAGTTAAGTAAGAATAAATCGGTTCAGTTGGCGATGGATGCGATTGATGATTTTGAAGAACAAACCATAGCAGATATGATTTTGCTTACCGAAATTCCTGCACCACCATTTAAAGAAACGAAAAGGGCAAAGAAGTTTAGAGAAATGCTAGAAACTATCGGTGTGGATAGTGCCTGGATAGATACAGAGGGAAATGTGCTAGCATTACGTAAAGGGAAAAAAGGAAATAAAACTATCGTTTTGGATGCTCATATGGATACTGTTTTTCAGGAAGAAACTAATGTAACTGTAAAAAGAGAAGGGAATACTTATGTAGCCCCGGGAATAGGAGATAATACAAGAGGGATGGCAATGGTTCTTACAGTGTTAAAAGCAATGAATAAAGCAGAAGTAGAAACACAAGAAAATGTCGTTTTTGTAGGAACAGTCGGGGAAGAAGGATTAGGTGATCTTAGAGGTGTAAAGCATTTATTTAGTGATGCTTCGGATATTAAAATTGGTTCCTGGATATCAATTGATGGAGGTAGTAGTGGCAGGATTATTAATGGTGCATTAGGGTCAAAAAGATATAAAGCTGTTTTCAAAGGTAAAGGAGGACACTCTTGGGGATCATTTGGCTTAGCTAATCCACATCATGCAATGGGTGAAGCAATATCTTTGTTTGTTAAAGAAGCAACAAAATATACAGATAAAGATGGACTAAAGACATCTTTCAATATAGGAAGAATAGGAGGAGGAACCTCAGTAAATTCAGTGCCTTTTGAATCTTGGATGGAAGTAGATATGCGTTCACTAGACCCAAAACGTTTAATAAAAATAGATACTATTTTTAAAATTAGCATGCGAGAAGCAGTAAGATCTTATAACGCTTCAGGAGTTAAGGATAAAATATCAATGGATTTGGTACCAATTGGAGATCGTCCATCAGGTCAATTGCCAATTCATACTTCCTTAATTCAAAGAGCACTTGCTGCTAGTACTTTCTTAGGAATAAAACCAAAATTAAAAACAGGTTCAACTAATAGTAACATTCCAATCGCTAAAGGTATTCCGGCTACTACCTTAAGTAGAGGAGGAAAAGGTAGAGACGCTCATTCTTTATCAGAAAAATGGACCAATATAGATGGTGCTAAAAACATAAAGTTAGTGTTAATGGTAACGTTAATGGAAGCCGGTATCTACAAATAAGGTCAATATGAAGGGTATTTGCCCTTCATATTTTTTGATTTACACGAATAGTGTTTTCTTTATTTAGTGTCAACTAATTTTTTAATTCGCAATTCATATTTATACTTAATTTATTTAACTTATTCCAGACAGCATGATCAATTTGTTGCGGCGAGATTCTAAAAACAACCATATGCTTATCCTTGTTTTTACAAGGTGTATATGTAGCTATAATATTTAGATTTACTTCTTTTTTAGTGGTAAATGGATCATAGGTTAATACCTTACCAGCATAGGATTTATTATCAATCTGTTCGAAAAAAGCTTTGGCTTTTGGAATATTATCTAAAGATGGAGAATTTGGTTCAGAAACTGCTTGTACTAAACCGTTAAAATAGATTTCTAATTCTGATTCTAAAGTGCTAGTTGATAATTTTGGGTCTTCATCAAGATACCAAAGAAAAGCATAAGAAAAATACTCCTTAGAATCTTGTTTACCCCATCCTGGAGCAAATCGAACATATTCAGTACCTTTATAGCTTAAAGATGGCGCGAAGGATAACGGAAATTTTATCGTTTCTTTTCTCCAATTATCAGGAGCGGATAAGAGATTGATTGATGGATCTTCTTTTTTGCATTGTATACATACCAGTAAGATGATAATAAAAAATGGTATGGTTTTTGAAAAAGTCATATTGAAATAATTATTTTAAGCATTAAAAATACTAATTGTAAAACTATTTATTGTTTTTTATAAATTTGTGAAAGGAAAGAAGGAAAATTAAGAATACAAAAATTTAAAAATGAAATTATATAAGTTTAAAACATTATTACTCTTTATTTTTTGCATTCAGATTTCAATTGCTCAATCATTAGATGATCAAACTGAGGCTGAGATAATTAATATACAGAAAGAGATTGTTGGTAAACTTACCGGACACATCCCAATTAAGGGAAAAAAAAAGCTATCAAGTCGCGCCAGTAAGTCTGAACGTAAAACCACAGCAGATTACTTATTTAATTCCCTTAAAGAAATGGGTCTTAAACCTAAACGTAATACGTACAACGTACAGGACAAAAAAGGAAATCAATATAGTGGAGCGAATGTTTATGCAGAGATTCCTGCAACTAACGGAAGTGATGAGTTTATCGTGTTAGGTGCTCATTACGATACAGCTGAAGGTAGTCCTGGAGCGGTTCATAATGCAACCGGAATGGCCTTAACTATTTATGTTGCTGAGAAATTAACCAAATTAGCGAATAGAAGTATTAATTTTATGATTGTGTTTTTTGATCAACAAGAAACTAATATGATTGGTTGTAGAATGTTTGTTAAAAAATTACAGGATGATAAATATAATATAAACTCTATGCATAGAGTGGATTATGTAGGATGGGATAATGATGAAGATAGAGCTATAGAGTTATTAGCTTCTAATATTAGTTTAGAATCTGCATACCGATTAGAATCAGGTGTTCCAGTGTTTAAAAGAAGAGTTTCAACTCCGGAAACGAGGGTTTTCTCTACATTAGGATATGAAACCATCACCATTACAGCAGAATTAATGAATGGAGATAATTCACCATATGTTCATCAGGCCGCTGATAAGTATACAACAGTAAATTTTAAATATCTAGCCTCTACTTCAGATATTGTTTATAAAGTGATGAAATCTCTTTCTAAATAAAATAGTATAAATACATTTTTTAAAGGAGTTCTTTTATTTAAGTAAGAACTCCTTTAATTTTTTATAATCATTGGTCTTAATACGTACCTTTGGCTTATTCATTACTTTTTGAATCTGTGCAGGTATTGGGATTTTGATATCTAAGGTTGTCTCGACAATATCCAGGAACTTAACTGGATGTGCGGTTTCTAGAAAAACACCATATTCATTATCCTTTAGGTCATACTCTTTTAATCCTAAATAACCAACAGCTCCGTGTGGATCTGCAATATATTTATTTTGATTATATATTTCTTTCATAGCATCTCTAGTAGCAGCATCATCAAAACTATATGCAGAAAAATTATCCTTTAAAGATTCGAATTTATTATCAAACAATTGTTGAATTCTAATAAAATTACTTGGATTTCCAACATCCATAGCATTTGATATAGTTGCTTTTGATGGTTTTGGCTCATAATTCGCTGTTTTCATATATCGAACTACAGTATCATTTACATTAGTAGCAGCTACGAAATGTTTTACAGGAAGTCCTAGTTTGTGTGCAACAATACCCGCACAAATATTCCCGAAATTTCCACTAGGAACTGAAAAAACAATTTCTTTTCCTTTGCTTTTTAGTTGTTTATACGCAAAAACAAAGTAAAATAATTGAGGTAACCATCTTGCAATATTAATAGAGTTAGCTGATGTTAATTGCATATGATTCGTAATACTTTCATCCAGGAAAGCCTTTTTTACCATATCCTGACAATCATCGAACACGCCATCTATTTCTAGAGCAGTAATGTTTTGACCTAGTGTGGTAAGCTGTCGTTCCTGAATATCGCTAACTTTTCCGGAAGGATATAGAATTACAACATCTACACCTTTTACCCCTAAAAAACCTTGTGCGACTGCACCTCCAGTATCTCCAGAAGTAGCAACAAGCACAGTAACTTTATCATCATTGTTTCGATTGAAATAACCTAAACATCGAGCCATAAACCGAGCTCCAACATCTTTAAAAGCCATAGTAGGACCGTGAAAAAGTTCTAGGGTTCCAATATTCTTTGTAATGTCGATTACAGGAAAATCAAAACTTAAAACATCGGTAAGAATATCTCTTAACTCGGTCTCAGGAATCTCATCGCCCACAAATTGTTTTATTGTTTGAAAACCAATTTCTATAGTATCCAGATTTTCTATGTTGTCAAAGAAAGATTTAGGAAGGGAAGTTATACTTTCCGGGAAATATAATCCTTTATCTGGGGCTAAACCTTTGATGACAGCTTCAGAAAAAGAAACTTTAGGAGCTTTATTATGTAAGCTATAGTATTGCATTTGTATTCTGATTTATTATTTTGGAACTATAGCAGAAAACTCTATTTCTACCAGGATATTTGGATCTATTAATTTTGAAACTTCTACCATTGCAGTTACTGGTTTTATTTCCTTAAAGTATTCTCCGTGAGCTTTACCAATTTCTTCCCATTTAGAGATATCTGTGCAATATATTCTGGTACGAATCACATGACTAAGATTGGCATCTAGTTGATTTAAAACTTTTTTCACAGATTCAATAATAGCTACAGTTTGTTCATATTCATTAGCTCCTGGAGCCGTAGTACCAGAAACTTCGATAGTACTACCAATTTTTAAAGCTCTCGAATATCCTACAATGTCTTCCCAAGGAGAACCGGTTGCTATTTTTTTAATTTCCTTCATGTTAATCAATTATTTTTATTCCTTTACTATTGATTTTAGAAACGTGAATATCAAAATCAAGTCCAGTTTTAGTATATACTTTTCTGATTGCTTCTGCTACGTTTTTTGCTGTCTCCATGCCTTTACTCAATGCGAAGATAGAAGGTCCAGATCCTGAAATTCCACACCCTAAAGCACCTTGGGCAATAGCAGCGTTTTTTACATTTTTAAATTCAGGAATCAGAATAGAGCGCATAGGTTCTACAATAACATCTTCTAAACTACGACCGATAAGATCATAATCCTCTGTAAAGAGCCCGGATACCAATCCTCCAACATTTCCCCATTGCTGAATTGCCTGTTTTAAGGTTACATTTTGTTTGATAACAGATCGCGCATCCGAAGTTTTCACCTCAATTTGTGGATGGATTACGGTCATAACTAAATCTTGTGGAGTATGCAATTTGATAACATCTAATGGGGCATAACTTCTAACTAATGTAAATCCTCCGAGAAGGGCAGGAGCTACATTGTCTGCATGTGCATTTCCACTGGCAAGTTTTTCACCTTCCATGGCAAAAGCTATTAGTTGATGTGGTGCAAAGGGATTATCCAGAAGATAATTCACCGCCCAAACAGCTCCTGCGCTACTTGCTGCGCTACTTCCTATACCACTGCCTGCTTTGATTTTTTTATAAATCTCAATGTCAACACCTACTTCCTTATCGTAATTTTCTAACAAGGCTTCAACCGCTACACCTGCTACATTTTTCTTAGTATCTAAGGGCAAATCTGCTCCTTCAATTTTGGTAATTCTAACTCCTGATTCTGAGGTCAACGAAATGATCATTTCATCTCCCACAGTATCTAAACAACATCCAAGCACATCAAAGCCACAAGAAAGATTGGCTACAGTGGCAGGGGCAAAGATCTTTATACGTTTCATTCTAAATATTAAGTTTTACTTTTTACCAATTCTAATGATATCTGCAAATATACCTGAAGCTGTAACTTCTGCACCAGCACCGGCACCTTTTACAATTAGCGGTTGTTTAGGATATCGATCTGTGTAAAAAAGAACGATATTGTCACTTCCTTCTAAGTTATAAAAAGGATGATCAGCAGGGATATGCTGTAATCCTACTTTTGCTTTCCCGTTTTCATATTGAGCAACATATTTTAGTCGACAGTCTTTTTTGTTGGCTTCATCTAGAATTTGTGCGAAATGAGCTTCATTAGCTTTTAGTGATTCGAAGAAATCATCAACATTACTGGTGTCTAGACTTTCTAGAGGTAGAAAAGCTTCTTTTTCGATATCTTCCAGTTCCATGATATTCCCGCTTTCGCGTGCTAAAATTAAGATCTTTCTAGCAACGTCTACACCGCTAAGATCAATCTTAGGGTCTGGTTCTGTATACCCTTCTTCTTGTGCTTGTTTTACAATATCATAAAAGTTAACTCCTTCTTTATAATTGTTAAATACAAAATTAAGACTACCGGATAACACCGCTTGAATTTTATGAATGTTATCCCCAGAAGCAATTAGGTTGTTTAGCGTGTCTATGATCGGTAATCCAGCTCCTACATTTGTTTCGTAAAGAAAAGAAGCGCTGAATTTTCGAGAAAGCTCCTGTAACTCTGAATAATTTACATATTCATCTGCACAGGCTATCTTATTACAGGTAACGACAGCCATACTTTCTGCTAAATAGTGTTTATAAACCTTTGCTATATCAGGGTTAGCTGTGTTATCAACAAATATAGAGTTTCGAATATTCATTTCTTTAGCCGTATCGAAAAACTTCTCAGAATCTGCTTTTTCTCCTTCACTTAATCTATTTTTCCATGAATCTAGTTTGATTCCGTTTTCGTCAAAAATCATAGTTCTGGAATTAGAAATTCCCACAACACGTATTTTAAGACGAAGTTTTTCTTTTAGATACGTTCGCTGTTGCTCTAATTGATCAAGTAATTTACTACCAACATTTCCAACACCTGTTACAAACAAGTTTAGTTGCTTTGTTTTTACTTCAAAAAAACGTTCGTGTAAAATATTTAAAGCCTTTTTTATATCTTTCTTCTCAATGACTACAGAAATATTTTTTTCTGAAGCTCCTTGCGCAATCGCTCGGATATTTACATTGTTTTTACCGAGTGTGCTAAACATTTTACCACTTAACCCTTGGTGATGATACATATTATCACCTACTAATGCTACAATGGCGGCTTCGTTTTCAATTTTTACAGGATCTACTTTATGTTTTGTAATTTCAAATTCGAATGCTGTATCCAGAACTAGTTTAGCTCTTTCCGCATCGGCTGCATCTACTGCCAAACAAATAGAATGCTCAGAAGAGGCCTGAGTAATCAAAATCACATTGATGTTTTCTAGAAATAGTGCTTCGAACAATCGTTTAGAAAAACCTGGGATACCAACCATTCCGCTTCCTTCTAACGATATTACAGAGATATTATCGATATGACTAATTCCAGTAACAGGTTTTTGTCTGTTAATTACTTCTCTTGTAATTAATGTCCCCGCATCTTCAGGCTGAAATGTATTTTTTATTACAATTGGAATGTTCTTGTCAAGTATCGGATGAATAGTAGGAGGATAGATGACTTTGGCTCCAAAATGAGACAACTCCATCGCTTCCTGATATGAAATATGCGATACAGGTTTAGCTTGTTTTACTAATTTAGGGTTAGCTGTATACATACCGCTAACATCTGTCCAAATCTGTAATTTATCAGCCTGGACAGCAGAAGCTAAGATTGCTGCAGTAAAATCCGAACCTCCTCTACCTAAAGTAGTAGGTTCGCCTTCTGATGTTTTAGCTACAAAACCTGGGAATAAACTAATTTGATGTGTATTATCCTGTGCATATCTTTTGATTCTAAAATTAGTTTCTTCATAATCAATAGTTACTTTTGCAGCATCCGTAGTGATAATATAATCTCTAGAATCCTTAAGAACAATATCTAATCCTTTTACCTTTGCCGCCTCAGCGATTATGAAGGAGGATAGCATTTCACCAAAACTAGCAATTACAGATTCCGTTTTAGGTGATAACTCACTTAAGAGATATACTCCTTCGCATAGAGACTCCAGCTTATTTAATTCTGATTTTACTTTGCTAATTATAGAACTTTGAGAAACAACCGGAATTAACTCTTTAATAGCATTCAGATGTCTATTCTCTATTGTAAGCAGAGTGTTTTTATATTTTTCGTTGTTAGAGGAGGCTTCCTTTCCTGCCTTTATTAAAAGGTCTGTTATACCTCCCAGCGCAGAAACAACTACATAAAGCGATCGATTATTAGACTGCTTTTCTATGATTTCTATAACTTTTTCTATCGTTGCTGCATTTGCAACTGAAGAACCTCCAAACTTTAGAACGTTCATATGATATTTTTTAAAATGATGTATTTGATATAGTTTTTTGGTAGTTTTTTACGTAAAATAAACTACTTACTCGATTTCTGTGATATATAAAAGATTAACCCCTAAGGGTAATAATTGTAGCTGTAGTACGTGTAAAAGAAGTGTAGGCATCCGCCCCTGTTGTTCCTAACGCGAAAAGTAAAACCGAGATTGAAACCGTACTAAACATTAGTTTGCTTTATATTTAAGTTCAAATGTATAATTTTTTACTTTTGAACAAAATAAAAACGTTACTAATCATAAACTTTTATTGATCCTTTAATTTATATGTTGATTCGTTAAAGCATTCTTAAAAAATAAATTAAAAAGAGTTGTTGTATTTTGAAAACGTATTATAAAATAATTATTAAAAATTAAACTTGTGAAGATATTTTCCGCTACTCAAATGCGAAAAGCAGACGAAGTTACTATTCAATCTCAAAAAATTACTTCTTTAGAATTGATGGAAAGAGCTGCTACTCAAATATTCAATGTATTGCATCAACGTTTACAAGGTGCCCCAATTCCAATCCACGTTTTTTGTGGTATAGGAAACAATGGGGGAGATGGACTTGTAATTTCTCGATTATTGATAGAGCACGGATACCATGTGAAAACGTACATTGTTAATTTTAGCGATAACAGATCTGAGGATTTTTTGGCAAATTACGATCGCTTAAAAGCTATTGGCGCAGAATGGCCAATACAGTTAAAATCAGAAGAAGATTTACCAGATATTAAACAACAGGATATGGTAATTGACGCTATTTTTGGTATAGGACTAAATAGGCCTTTAGTACCTTGGGTAGTCAATTTGATCAAGCATATAAATGCCTCCAGATGTTTTACATTATCGATTGATGTACCATCTGGTTTATATGCAGATAAAGCTCCTGATAATCCGGAAGGTGTCATTTATGCATCTATAGTGGTTACTTTTCAATTGCCAAAATTGATCTTTTTCTTACCGGAAACCGGTCAGTATTCTCAGGATCTAGAAGTTATAGATATTGGATTAGATAGAGATTTTATTGCGCAGACTCCAGGTTTTGCTGAGTTAGTAGGTAAAAACGAAGTACTCTCTTTATATAGACCAAGACATAAATTTGCTCATAAAGGAGATTATGGACATTGTCTAATTGTTGGAGGTAGTTATGGTAAAATCGGTAGTGTAGTGCTGGCTACAAAATCAGCATTACGTATTGGAGCTGGTCTAACAACCGCTTATATTCCTGAATGTGGATATGATATTCTACAGACCTCAGTTCCTGAAGCTATGGTTATTACCGATGATGAGGATAATTATATTTCTAAAATATCCGTTGATTATGATCCGTCAGTAATTGGGATAGGAATTGGGCTTGGCACTCACGAAAAAACCGTAGATGCCTTTGGTAAATTTTTAAAACAAAATAAAGCAAGGTTGGTCGTAGATGCTGATGCTATTAATATTTTAGCCAAAGCATCAGAATTCTTGCAGTTCTTACCTAAACATACAGTATTAACACCACATCCAGGTGAACTAAAACGTTTAATAGGTGAATGGAAGGATGATTTTGAGAAAATTAGTAAGGTAAAAGAGTTTTCTAAAAAACACGATTGCATTGTTGTAATTAAAGGAGCGAACACTTTGATTATTTATCATGATGATATTTATGTCAATACTTCTGGAAATCCTGGGATGGCTACTGCAGGAAGCGGTGATGTTTTAACAGGAATAATTACTGGATTGATTTCTCAGAGATACGATCCATTGCACGCAGCAGTTTTTGGAGTATATCTACATGGTAGTTCGGCAGATATAGCAATTCAGGGAACTGGTTATCAGGGATTGTTAGCTAGTGATATTGTTTCACATATTGGAAAATCATATATAGAGTTGTTCAAAAAACCAGAACAACCACAACCTCAAGACTGATTGTACCTAAAAAAATAGTGGTTTTCGCGTACAATTTTGTTTGGTTTTTATAGTTATGCATATTGATGATTTTTATAATTTTATCTCATAAATTAAAAAGCAGAAAATGATGACAAAAAAAATGATGGCGATTGCAACAATTGCCTTGGGATTATTAGGAGTTTCTTGTTCTAGTGATGATGGACCAGCTGTAGCGAATCTAACATTACAAACATTTAATTTAGAAACATTAACTGATGGTACTACCTATCAAGGTTGGATAATTGTTGATGGAGATGCAAAGCCAACTCCAAAATTTGCTAACCCAAGTGGAAATAAAACATTTACTTTTATTGCTGATGAACTAAATAGAGCTACTGAGTTTATTCTAACCATAGAGCAAGCAGGTGATAATGATAATGTACCTTCAGAAACTAGAATTCTAAAAGGTAACTTTAATCAAGATTCAGCTTCCTTAAGTTTCGAAGATGCTGTAACATCTTTTAATGGTACGGCTGGAACATTTTTTATGGGTACACCAACGGATAATGATGACACCAATGAGGATTCAGGTGTTTGGTTTATTGATAATTCTTCAGGTTCTGCAATGGCTGGTTTAACACTTAATCCATTAAAAAATGGTTGGAAATATGAAGGTTGGGTAGTAATTAATAATGTTCCTGTTTCTACTGGTACATTTACAGATCCTGCACAAGCAGATGATTTCAATCCATTTAGTAGTACTGCTAACCCAGCTCCACCATTTCCTGGTGAGGATTTTCTGAACAATTCTGCATCTCCTGATGGAGTTACATTTCCTGTGGATCTTAGAGGATCGACTGTTGTTATTTCTGTAGAACCTTTAAATGATCTTGATAAAGCACCATTTTTCTTAAAACCTCTTACGGGAAATATACAGTTAACAGATGCTCCTGGAGATTTATTAACAATGAATGCAAGTACTGCAATACCTCAAGGACAGGTAATTCGATAAGACATTAAAATTTATATTTAATAAAAAAACTCTCGAAAATTTCGAGAGTTTTTTTATTAATAAACCTTCTGTTTAAATGATAACAGGAAAAATCCATTAAAAATCTTTTTAGCCCTTAGTATTTCTGTTTCAGGGAGTGGATTGTTATCTAAAATTAATCCTGCTAGTGCATACTTTTCAGTTTCATAAACTTTCGGGATATGTTTAATCTGATTATTGTTAATATGTACCATTAATAAAGATTTTTGTGTGGTGAAAACAACAGGAAGCTCTTTAAACTTATTGTATCCGGCGTGTATGACCCATGCTTTTCTCATTTCAGTTAGTTGATCTGGTAATCCTTTCAATTCATTATGGTCCATATAAAAAAAACGAATTTGACTTAGTTCTCCAATTGTACTAGGCAGTTCTTTTAAATTATTGTGATCGATCCATAGAGAATATAGCTTAGGTAATTTTCCTAGATAGGAATAACTTTTCTCATCTTCTATCGTATTATAAGACAAATTCAAGTCCCTCAGATTTTTCAGACTTATTATATTCTTTGGTAGCTTAGTAAGTTTGTTGTTTTTTAGGTTCAAAAATTCAATTGGTAACTCTGAAATTTGGGTAATTGCTTGTTCTAGATTAATGTTAGGATTATGTACTAAGGAAATTTGTTTAAGATTGGAAAACAATTTTATAGATGGCGGAACTTCTTTAATATCTAAACTATCTAAGATTAATACTTCCAGGTTTTTATAAACAGCTAGTTTTCTTAATGTACTATCTATGTTAAGTTTACTATTATTACTTAAGTTGATCATTCTCAAGTCTTTTAAGTTAGCTATTGCACTAGGTAACTCTTCAAGTTCTTGATTGCTAAGATCTAAACGATGAATTTTTGATGATGTATCTAGGTTGATTTCTTGATAGGTTGTACTATAAAATGTGGTATAGGTAGAACAGCCAATGAATAGCAATGATATGGAGATATAAAACAATAGTTTTTTAATCATCTGTAATGGTATTAAGAAATATATTTCCGCTTACTTCTATATAGATTTTATCCTTGGTTTCTACAAGCCACGGAAATCTGGGGTTTAACCCTAATCCATCGTGTAGTATATTTTGAATATAGGCGCCAGCTTTCTGACTGTTAATACCTAGCTTAGAGTCTACAGAAAAATCGTTTTCCTGATAGGTGCCATATGCATATAAATTACCATAAAAAAGTTCTTTAAGAGGAGGTAATGTAAACCATACATTTTTACGTCCATCATCCGAGTTAATTGGATTCCTTGGTGATAAACTATAATCTGGTCTAGCAGTAAATAAGTCAATTCCTATTCCCAGTTTATACACTGTTTGCAGATTCGTGATTTCTGTAAAGCCTATATCTAATGAACCAGTAACCCCATAATCTGTTCCCGATCCTTTAAATAGACCTATGCTAAAGTCATTTTGAAATGTAAGATGTATATTATGATTAGCATTACTAAAACGCATCAGTAAAGCTCCTCTCCTTAAGCCATAAGTTTTAAGGTTTTTAGGGAGATTATCCTTACTAAACCCGAAGCCTAATCCATTAAATCCACCTTTCCCTGTTGGATTAAATATAATAGAAGTGTTCAGGTTAGAAACGGATGATCCGAGTAAGTTACTGTTTTTACCAATGCCGGCTAAAGCAAAGAATTCATAAGAGTATGCTAACCCAGAAGTTTTTACTGTATGTCGTTTTAGAAATTGATAGGATGCAAAAGATAATCCGCTTTCTAAAGAAATATCACCATAATTAAGAGTTCCAAAACCAAAAACACCTAGTTTTAACCATTGATTTTGATTCCCTAAAGTTATTTCTGTTTTTAACATAATACCTCCATCTGCTTTAAATCGCTGGGAGTATAGAAGAGAACAACTAAAGAATATAATACAAGTGATTTTCTTTCCTAAATTATTTATATACATATTACTTTCTGGGATGAAATGTATTAATAACTTCAGTAAGATGACTTTTGTCAAGATGCATATATATTTCCGTAGTCGTTATACTTTCATGCCCCAACATCAACTGTATAGCTCTTAGATCGGCTCCATTTTCTAATAAATGCGTGGCAAAGGAATGTCTAAAGGTATGTGGGCTTATGGTTTTATGAATGCCAGCTCTTTCAACAAGTCTTTTTACAATAGTAAAAATCATGGCTCTGGTAAGCTGTCTTCCTCTTCGATTTAAAAACAACGTATCTTCATGGCCTTTCTTAATATCGAGGTGAATTCTTATTTCGTTTTTATAAATATTGATATACTTCTGTGTTATTTCTCCAATAGGAACAAATCTTTGTTTATCTCCTTTTCCTGTTACACTAATGAAACCTTCATCAAAAAAAAGATTAGAGAGTTTTAAATCGATCAATTCACTAACTCGAAGTCCGCACCCATAAAGTGTTTCGATAATAGCTTTATTTCTTTCTCCTTCTGGTTTGCTTAAATCTACTTGTGCGATGATACTGTCTATTTCTTCTAGTGATAGCGTATCTGGTAACTTTCTGCCTATTTTAGGAGCTTCTATAAGTTCCATAGGATTGGTTTCTCTATAATCTTCGAAAATTAGATAATTAAAAAAACTTTTTAAACCAGAAATTATACGAGCCTGAGACCTGGCATTGACTAGTTTTGCAGTTTCATAAATGAACTGCTTTAGCATATCTTTTTCTATAGCAATAGGAGTGGATTTAATATCATTTTCTTCTAGATACTTAATGAGTCTTTGGATATCTAAACTATAATTAATAATAGAATTATCAGAAAGCCCTCTTTCGATTCGTAAATAATGTTCATAATCCCTTATGGCGTGACTCCATTTCATGTATCCTAATATAAAAAAGAAAATCCATCCGCAAACTGCGAATGGATTTAAAATTTATATAATAATTAAATTATATAAATTAGAATTTATAAACCAATCCTAAATTAATATCGTCAAGATCTAGGCCTATTGAGAAAAGATCAGTTGAATCTGTGGCACCATCAGCTTTGGCTGTAGCATATCCTAATGCACCCCAAAATGCCTCAAGTGCAAAGTTATCGCTTAAGAAATAGCTTACACCTGGTCCAACATTTATACCAAATCCATCAGTAGTAGAATCGGTTGACGCTATTTCTGTTTTAGCAGATACATAATCAAATCCAAGTTCACCAAAAATAGAAAACTTATTAGAAGGTGTGAAGTAGTATCTACCGAAAGCGCCGGCATTCAGTGTGTTGATTTTGGTTTCTCCACCACCAACTTCAATTTTTTGAGTTGTATAACCAAGTCTGGCTCCTACGGTAATATTTTCGGTAACAAAAAAACCAACTCTAGGAGTAATGCTAAAGGAGTTATTCTTATTGTCTCCCGTTGATTCTGAGTCGTAGCCAAAAGATCCAGATACAAAAATATCTCCTTTAGCGAATCCTTCTCCATCCTGAGCATTAGCGAAAGCTAAGCTAAATACTGCTGCTGCAGTTAAAATTAATTTTTTCATGATAATTGTTTGTTTATAGTTTAAAGCAAATTTAGATAAACAGATAGAGACAATAACCACTGTTTTCAGGGGGTTTTTTGTTAGATATTCCCCACAATTCCTGAGTTTGGATATAAACATCTGATTGTCAATATATGATAGCTACTCACCTAGGTGACTTGTTTTATATTGCAACAATGTTTTTTAACACGATTTTATGTTTTTGATCAAGCAATTATATTTTTAAAATCAATTAAAAGAAAGAAAAAACCTACTTTTTGATTGTTTACTAATTTTGAACAATAAATTACAGATAACGAAACAATAATTTAGATTTTTAGATTAGCAAGCATAGATCCCAATAATAGATCTGTTTAGCCACGTAAAGAAGTCTATTGGGAACAGATTCTTAAAATTTTTGAAGTATACTGGTAATTTTGGATCATTGAATAGGGTTATTTATTAAAGATCCTGATTGATAATATTTATTAACTTAAAAAAACAAAACATGGTAAGGAAGTTATTTTTAGCATTCACATTTGGGGCGCTTACATTTGTTAATGCTCAAGAAGAGTCAATTCGCTTTGGAGGTAAAGTAGGTCTTAATGTAGCAAATTTTGTAGGGGATGATGCAGATGATGATGCAGAGTCTAAATTAGGGTTTCATATTGGTGCGGTTGTAGAGATTCCAATTACAGAAAAGTTTGCTTTTCAACCAGAATTATTATTTTCAACTCAAGGAGTTAAAGAAGAAGAAGCAGGTGTTGATTTTAAATTAAACTTAAACTACATTAATGTTCCGTTAATTTTTAAGTATTACTTTATAGAAGGATTGAATATAGAAATAGGACCTCAGGTAGGTTTTCTAGTATCAGCAAAGGCGAAGGCGGATAGTAATGATACAGATGTGAAAGATCAATTTAAAACATTAGATCTTGGTGCTAATATAGGATTAGGATATCAATTAGATATGGGATTATTTTTTCAGGGAAGATATAATTATGGTATAACAAATATTGGAGATGATGATGATTCAGATCTAAGAAATTCTGTAATACAATTCTCGGTTGGTTATAAGTTTTAAAAGTGAATTACATTTTGTTTGTGAAAAGAGCCCCCATCATAATCGATTATGATGGGGGTTTCTACATATTATTAAATAAAAAATTTAGAATTTATATACCAATCCAAGATTGATATCATTAAGATTTAACCCAATACGAAATAAATCTGTAGAGTCTGTAGCTCCATCCTCTTTTGAAGTAGAGTATCCTAATGCTCCCCAAAAAGCTTCAAGTGCAAAATGATCACTTAAGAAATAACTTACTCCTGGTCCTACATTGATGCCAAATCCATCAGTTTTACTTTCAATTACCCCGATGTCTGAATTTATGTTAAGGTATTCCAGACCTGCTTCACCAAAAATAGAGAATTTACTAGAAGGCGTGAAATAGTATCTTCCGAAGACACCTACATTGAAAATATTTGTTTTCACTTCATCCGTAAAAGGAATATCCCTTTTTGAGGTCGTATAACCTAATCTAGCGCCAATAGAAATAGCTTCAGAAACAAAGTAGCCTACTCTTGGTACAATTTCAAAGGATGTTATTTTAGAATCACCAACGGTTTGTGAGTTATATCCAAAAGATCCAGATACAAAAACGTCCCCTTTAGCGAATCCTTCTCCATCCTGAGCATTAGCAAAAGCTAAGCTAAATACTGCTACTGCAGTTAAAATTAATTTTTTCATGATAATTGTCTGTTTATGGTTTATTACACCCATTAGTAACAATTATGGAATGTTTGTTACTAAAATTTTAAGTGAATTACGCTTTGAGGAGTGTAATTGTTTAGTAATCAATGAATAAGGGTGTTCCTTTTTTAGGTAAAATTTGCCTTATAATAAGAATGAATATATTCTGTTTCAATATCTGTTGTACATTTTTATATGTATAACATTTGCCATTCGAGTTTACTTTCCCAGTAAATTAAAACAACAACTGTTATTACATTTTTTATTAAACGAAGGTTTTTTTGTTTCCTTTTACTTTGTATAAAAAAATAAAGCTACTTTTGGATATAAACTTATAGTAAAGGATGAAAAGAAATACTTTTATACTTATGATGATCCTAAGTTTTGTTTCTGTGAATGCGCAGAAGCTTGATGATGAAGATCCGTTATATGCACGAGCAGGATTTAAAGGTGGTATTAATTATAGTAATATTTTGGGTGATGCCGATGGTACTGAAGGAAGGATAAGAATACATCTTGGAGCAGTTGTAGAATATCCTATTTCAAGTAAGTTTTTTATACAAGGAGAATTACTCTATTCTGCACAAGGTTACAAAGTAGATGTTGGAGGTCAGGAACAGAAAATTAGTGTAAACTATTTTTCGCTACCTATTATCACTAAAACATATATAACAGAACGAATTAGTTTAGAAACAGGACCACAGTTTGCTTTAGTAACTAATGTGGGAAATGATGATGTAGCGGATAATGATCCCTTTTTTGATTCTTTTAATAGTTTTGATGTTAGTTGGGCTTTCGGAGCTGGTTATAAACTGGAAAGTGGCTTGTTTTTTCAGTTACGATATAATTTAGGTTTAACTAATATTAATGATACAAGTATCATGGATGTAACCAATAGGAATTCAGTTGCTCAATTATCAATAGGATATTTGTTTAAGACAAAAAATAATCGAAGAATCATACGAGAACAATAAATGAAACTTTTAATATTAAACGGACCAAACCTTAACCTTTTGGGTAAAAGAGAACCTGGTGTATATGGGAATCAATCTTTTGAAGATTTTTTTTCAGGGTTGCAAATGAAATTCAGAGATGTAGAGTTAGGATATTTTCAATCTAATATCGAAGGCGAGCTAATAACTAGAATTCAGGAAGCTGATGGTACTTATGACGGTGTCATTTTAAATGCAGGTGCTTATACACATACTTCTATCGGTATTGGTGATGCTATCAAAGCAGTTACTGTTCCTGTGGTCGAAGTACATATTTCTAATACATTTGGTAGAGAAGAATTTAGACATCAATCCTATATTTCTCCAAATGCTAAAGGGGTTATTCTTGGTTTCGGTTTACGGAGTTACGAGTTAGCGATTCAAAGTTTTTTATAGAAAAAATGCATAAAACCTATTTTAATTGGAGTAGTGGTAAGGATTCTTCGTTGGCCTTGTATTATATGATGCAACAAGAAGAATTTAGGATTTCTACCTTATTGACTACTGTTAATAAAGATTACGAGCGTGTTTCTATGCATGGGTTACGAGAATCTTTGTTAGATGCTCAAGTAAAAAGCTTAGGTTTTCCTATACATAAAATTAAACTTCCAGCCGATGTTTCTATGGCTTCATACAATGAAGCAATGAAGAGTAGTATAGAGCGCTTAAAAGATCAGGGAAATACGCACTGTGTATTTGGAGATATTTTTTTAGAAGATCTTAGACAATATCGAGAAGACCAGTTAAAAAGTATTGGTATTCAAGGTATATTTCCACTCTGGAAACGAAATACTAAAGAATTGTTGTTAGAATTTATTGACCTAGGATTTAAAGCGATTACAGTATGTGTAAATGCGAAATATCTTGATGAATCATTCTGTGGTAGAGTTTTGAATAAATCGTTTTTAGAAGATTTACCTGAAAATGTTGATCCCTGTGGCGAGAATGGTGAATTCCATACGTTTGTATTTGATGGTCCGATTTTTAGCGAACCCATCGCTTATGAAATAGGAGAGAAGGTACTCCGAGGTTATACACCTTCTGATGATGATGACAATTGTTTTACGGATGAAGAGAATAAAGGTTGGGATACTTCATTTTGGTACTGTGATTTGACTCCGAGTTGATTGTGAAATAGTGTTTTTTTGAATAGAATTAAGTGTTTTCCCCCTTTTTTAAGGATATATTTTTATATACTTTTAACTACTTAAGCTTTATTCTAAAATATACTCGTATGATAGAACCTATTATTTTATCCAAAACGGATGCTACTTCGGCCAATAATGTATTTAATAATGCGTTGACGAATGAACCGGCGACACTTATGCTAGTAATAGGTGATAATGCTCAATCCAACGGAGCTGTGCAAAAACTTTCTTCTTTTATTAATTCTGATGACCATTTTTATAACGGAGTAATAGCATTACAAGCTCCTAATATTAGTTTTATTTTAGATACTCTTAAAGGATTAAAAGTTAGTCCAAGATTAGATGACATAGATTGGGATTCTATTGATTCTTATTTGATTATATCCATTTCTAATGTTTTTAATAATATTGGAAATGTAGTATTATCCTCTAAATATGATAATAGGTCTACTTACTACATAGAAAAATCTATTATGTTGGCAATGGCTTACGACCAAAATTTAAATCAATAGTGATATGAGTGTTATAAAAAATCTCCATTATTATATACTTATTTTCTGTTATTGTGTATCAACTGCAGTAGCTTATGGTCAGAATCAAGTAGAAGATGAGGATCGGAAATCTGTGTTTTCTGTTTTAGAAAGAGATAGAGATGCCGGTTATCAAGATAAAGATTCTACATATATTAATAATCGGATCGTAGATATTAATAGTATTTTACAAATAGATTTAGATCTGGGGATTATTACATCTAAAGTAGCATCTAACACAGAAGGTTTACCAGCTGGTATTGGTGAGAAAATAAGTAAGCTTACTAAGGCGTTAAAAGAACGTAAGCAAGTTCTGAAAGCATTCGATAGTTTACTAAAAAGCTATGATTATGAAACGTTTAAGGAAATTCCCAAGGAGAATGAAGAATGGGCGGCAGCTATGCAGCGATCCGCGATTTCTGTAGTTGATCTTTGGGATGTAAGTAGTTTTATAGAATTCGGTGATCCAAATGATAAGAATGTGAGTTCTAGACCTGGACCTACCTATCAAAGGGCGCAGATAGAATTAACACGTATGAGTGAAGAGGTGGAAGTTTTTGCTGATAAACAAGGTATTTATATTCAATTTGGAGCTTGGTTATATAGCAAAAAAAATCAAAATACTCCTTTGCATATTCCAGGTTTTGATTCCATTAAACCTCAAACACCTTATGAGGTAGATAGATGGAGAATACTTCCGACAAAAGAGCAGTTAGCGCAATTACAGGAAGCAAGTAACCTAGCAAAAGAAAATAAAGATAAAGGATTGTCAGTTCTTAAAGAAACTATTGATATACAAGTAGTGCAATTAGAAGAAGTGCTTAAAGGGCAGTTTAACGCATTAATTGATTCCTTGGATAGTCAAGCACAACAAATAGTTGACGATCGAATTAAACCTATCACTACGGAGATAGCATCTTTCAAAGAGAATCTTGAGAGTTTTAAAAATGATGTGAAACAACGTATTTCATATTATGAAGATTTAAATATAGACTCTGAGCTTTCTGTAATTCAGGTGTTAACGAGGATAGAAAGTGATGTGGATTTTATTAAAAACGATGGACAGGCGCTACTTGATCAAGCTACTAAACTATATGATGCTATTGAAAAACTAATCAATAGTACCATTAACAATGTCGATGCCTTAGAAGAGTTTGCAAAAAACATTAAAAATCAATTAAAAATTTGGCTGGATACTACATTAGAAAAAACTAACATTTCTAAAATAAAAGAACTTCTAAAAGGAACTTCGGTAGATTTTGCGCTATTAAAATTTAGTGATAAGGTTTTTAAATTGTCATTAAAGGATTTACCAAAACAGGCAGATTTGGATTTATATACAGCTGGAGTCCGACAAAGTGGAGACAGAATTGCATTTAAGTTTGAAATTACTTCTAAAGAAAAAACACTCTATACAGAAAATAGGGAAGTGTATATGTTTAGAATTTTACCACATATAGAAAGTACGGTAGGTGTCATTTTTGCGGATCCTCTAGCAAGAACAAATGTAAAAACACAATTTCAGATGGCTCCTTATTATAACTTGATTCTAAAAGGATTATGGGATCAAAAAATAAGAAGAAAAAGCGTAGCGTATAATAGAATATTTGATTGGGGAATTGGACTTCATGTTTCTGCTCCGGATTTTGATGGAGATGATGTTCCTGAGTTAGGTGCCGGTTTAGTAGTTTCAATACTACACGATTATGTGCAGACAGGGGCAGCTATTAACGTTTTTACAGGTGATCCATACTGGTATTTTGGATTGAGATTACCAGTGCCTTCTTTTAATATTGGATCAATTCCAACGAATTCTAATTAAAATCATAATATTATTAGATAAAAAAACACCTTACCAATTTTTAACAGGTAAGGTGTTTTTATTTTAAATATATTTTAGATTGTTTTATAAGTGAATCACTTCGTCATAAGCATCTGCCACTGCTTCCATTACAGCCTCACTCATTGTTGGGTGTGGATGTATGGTTTTAAGTACTTCGTGCCCTGTGGTTTCTAATTTTCTTCCTAATACAGCTTCTGCGATCATATCGGTAACACCAGCTCCAATCATATGGCAACCTAACCATTCACCATATTTAGCATCAAAAATTACTTTTACAAAACCATCTTTAGTTCCCGCTGCACTTGCTTTACCAGAAGCAGAAAATGGGAATTTACCAACTTTAAGCTCATATCCAGCTTCTTTGGCTTGCTTTTCTGTCATTCCTACACTTGCAATTTCCGGAGAAGCGTATGTACATCCAGGGATATTACCATAATCGATTGCTTCTACGTGCATACCAGCTATTTTTTCTACACAAGTAATACCTTCTGCAGAAGCAACGTGTGCTAGTGCCGGACCAGATACAACATCTCCTATAGCATAAACTCCAGGAATATTAGTTTGATACCAGTCATTTACCACAATCTTATCTCGATCAGTAGCAATTCCTAATTCTTCTAATCCAATGTTTTCTATATTCGTTTTGATTCCTACAGCAGATAATACGATGTCAGCCTCAAGAATTTCCTCTCCTTTTTTAGTTTTCACCGTTGCTTTTACGCCATCACCGCTCGTGTCTACACTTTCTACAGAAGAATTGGTCATCACTTTAATTCCGGCTTTTTTGAAACTTCTTTCAAATTGCTTAGAAACTTCTTCATCTTCTAGCGGTACTAGATTAGGAAGGAATTCTACTATGGTAACTTCTGTTCCCATTGCATTATAAAAATGCGCAAATTCTACACCGATTGCTCCAGAACCTACTACGATCATTTTCTTAGGTTGAGAATCTAAAGTCATGGCTTTTCTATACCCAATTACTTTTTTACCATCTTGTGGTAAGTTTGGTAATTCTCTTGATCTTGCTCCTGTAGCAACAATGATATGCTTTGCGTCATAATCTGAAGAGTTTCCGTCTTTATCAGTAACAGTTACTTTGCTACCGGATTTTAATTTACCAAAACCTTCGATTACATCAATTTTATTTTTTTTCATTAAGAATTGAACACCTTTGCTCATTCCTTCTGCAACGCCACGACTACGTTTTACTACTGCATCAAAATCTTTGTCAAATTTTTCCACAGTTAGGCCATAATCAGACGCATGTTTAAGGTAGTCAAATACCTGTGCACTTTTTAACAGTGCTTTTGTAGGTATACATCCCCAATTTAAACATACCCCTCCAAGGCTTTCTTTTTCAATAATAGCAGTTTTAAACCCTAATTGAGAAGCTCTAATAGCAGTAACATAACCACCAGGTCCACTTCCTAATACGATAATATCATATGCGCTCATAAATGTGAATTTTTTGAAGACACGAATTTACGGATAATTAGGTTAACCAAAAAAGGTTTTAACCATTCCATTTTTGTGATTATTCACACTAATTATTTGCATAAAAAAACACTACCCTAAGGATAGTGTTAATTTTTAATAAATATATCTTATTGTTAACATCTATAGTTAGATTTTCTGATTTAATCTAATGAAAATTTAACGATGTCATTTGCATTTAATTTTAGGGAAGATAAAATATTTTCCATGTTATTAAAATCTACATTTTTGTTTTGTGCAAAAATGCCCGGCACAATTACTATTCTGAAGATTTGATTTTGTGTAAAAGAGTTATCTAATGTTGTGAAATTATCTGATTCTAAAATGATTTCTAGATCAAATATACCGCTTGGGTCATCAAAAATAAAGTTATATCTGAATTGAGCAAAACCTCCATCAGTAAATAAAAATGTTCTTGGAAGCGGTTCCCATACTTCAACTCCATTATTAGCTGCTGTTGCAATTGGATCTACTACAAACACCAATGCTACATCAGATTCAAATACTTCAATCTGATTGGGAATAGTTACTCCTATTGATGCCGTTGTACCGTTCGTAGAAACAAAATCTACATTGTCTATTTCAAAAACACTGGCAACATCTCCAGCTGGTCCTTGAGGTCCTGGCAAACCATCAAATCCTGGAGGGCCTTGATCCCCTTCACATGCGGTAAATAATATTGTTGATAAAAATAAAAGTGTGAAAATCTTTTTCATAATATGTAATAATTTGTTGTTATGATATTCAATGTATTTATCAATAAGCGTTCCAAAGTATAAAATTTATGATTTATCAAAATCAATACTTACAGAATTCACACAATAGCGCTGTCCTGTTTCTGTAGGTCCATCATCAAAAATATGCCCCAAGTGACTACCACAGTTAGCACATAAGATTTCTGTTCTTATCATGCCATGAGTTGTGTCTTTTATATATTCCACGCTTCCTTCGATAGATTGATCAAAACTAGGCCAACCACATCCAGAATCAAATTTTGACGTACTTTCGAACAATGGAACATGACATCCCATACATTTATAGGTCCCATCTTCTGAGTGAATATTATATGCTCCAGTAAAAGGACGTTCAGTTCCTTTTTGTCTCAATACTCTATATTGTTCTTCAGAGAGTTCTTTTCTCCATTCGTCTTCTGTCTTGTCAAAAGGGTATTTACTCATTACTTGGTTTGTTTTGGTTCAAAAATTAAAGCATCTCCATTAATACAATGTCTTTTTCCAGTGGTTTCTCTTGGTCCATCATTAAAAACATGTCCTAAATGTCCACCACAAGTTCCACATACTAGCTCAGTTCTGGCATAACCTAATTTATAATCAGTATCAACAGATACATTCCCTTTTACAGCTCTATCAAAACTAGGCCAACCTGTACCGCTATCAAATTTATGTTCACTCTCATATAACGGTGTGTTACATCCTGCACAATGAAAGGTTCCTGATGCATACACTTTATTTAGAGGACTAGAGAAAGGTCTTTCTGTGCCAGCTTGCCTTAAGATGTAGTACTGATCGTTTGTTAGAATTTCTTTCCATTCTTTATTCGTTTTAGAAACTGCATATTCTTTCTTTTCTTTTTTGGTTTCTTTTTGTGCATTACCAGTACAACTTATTGTTAAAATACCGATGAATAGTATTAGAATCTTTTTCATTTTATTTAAATTATAGTTTTATCTGTTTATAGTCGTATATCTGTACTATCCATAACATAAGATTCTTTATTCTGTAATAAAGTCAATTATTTTATGAATAGCTTCCTGATCTCCAAGAATCTTTCTATGACCCAATTTCTCAGTTAACAGTAATTTTCCTTCGGTTAACTTTTCCTTAATCTCCAAAGCCTCCGCATAATGTACGTCTACATCATTTTTATCGTGAACAACTAATGTCGGTATTTTTACAGCTTCTGCAGAGACACCACCAGAATAATTGTCAAGATCTTCTCCATAACGTGTGTCGAGGTATCGTTTCATTAAGATACCTGTTTTTTGACTTAACTGTAGATTTTTAGCAAATTCTTTGGTTATTTTAGTGATACTATTTGCAGTGCCTATTATTACTAGTTTTTCAATCATTAAACCTAATTTGGTTGCTCTTAATAAAGACATTCCTCCTAATGAATGTCCTATAGCACTATAGAATGGTCCATGCGTTTTTTCTAACTGCTGTATGGTTTCAATGAAGTGTAGCATGTTACTTCTCTTTCCAGGAGCTTCGCCATGTGCAGGAGCGTCAAAACTTACCGTACTAAAACCCTTTTGCAATAATTGATCTGCAATCTTAGAAAGCTGAGTACCGCTACCAGACCAACCATGTACTAGTAAAATTTTTTTGTTTGAGTTTCCATAATTGTAAACAATTACATCTCTATTTATATTTTTGATATTTACTTTTTCTTTATGACTTTCTATCGCCATAACCTTTTCTCGTTCAGGTCTTTTATACTTAAACGGAGTTAAGAATAAACGCGCAGCAAATCTAGAAGCTAAAAAAGGAGAAATCGAGTTCAATACTTTTCCAGTATATAAAATTGGTTTAGGAATAAGTAGTGCTTGGACTGGTATTAGATTTTTATCAATCTTAGTCATTAATGAATAATCAATTTTTATTTAAAATTAAAACAACAAAAAAGGTTGTGAGAAATATTATGAATAATTAACACTTTAGAAGAGATTTAATGAATTAAAACGAAATATATTTTATGAATTCTTTTATATAAGTTTATAAAGTGCTTAATTTAGTAGCTTATTTTTAATCTAAAGCAAATGCGGGTGGAACCCACTGAAATACAAAAAAAGGAACAGAAAGTACTTTATAGTTATCAAGCCAGAGATATTGATAAGATCTTTGGGCGTTTGCAAGAGTTTCCAAAAAGTTATAATTTACTTTATCAATTACCTACTGGTGGAGGTAAAACAGTTATATTTTCAGAAATTGTAAGGAGGTATATAGAAACTACAAAGAAGAAAGTCGTAGTCCTAACACATCGTATCGAACTCTGCGATCAAACTTCTAAAATGCTTACTGAGTTTAATGTGAAAAATAAGATCATTAATAGTAATGTAAAAAAGCTTGAAGATCAGCATGAGTATATGTGTTTTGTGGCTATGGTAGAGACACTCAATAATAGACTAAATGATGATCAATTAGAGATTGATAATGTGGGAATGGTTATTATTGATGAGGCACATTATAACTCTTTCAGAAAACTATTTCGTTTTTTTGACACTTGCTTTATTTTGGGTGTTACAGCTACACCTCTTAGTTCTAATATGAAACTTCCAATGAAAGATAATTATCGGGAGTTGATTGTGGGAGATACTATTACATCTCTTATAGGAAATGGGTTTTTAGCTAAACCGATCACGTATACATATGATGTTGGTCTAGGCTCTCTTAAGATCGGGATGAATGGGGATTATACCGTGAAATCTTCCGAAGATCTGTATACAAACGCTTTGATGCAGGATAAGTTACTAAAAGCGTATGAAGAAAGAGCAAAAGGACAAAAGACGTTAATTTTTAATAACGGTATTAATACTTCTATTCAAGTTTATGATGTTTTTTATAGAGCAGGATATCCGATAAGACACTTGGATAATACCAATAGTAGACAAGAAAGAGTGGATATACTAAAATGGTTTAAGCATACAGATGATGCAATTCTTACTTCAGTGAGTATCTTGACTACTGGATTTGATGAACCTACAGTAGAAACCGTAATTCTTAATCGAGCTACAAAATCTTTAACCCTCTATTTTCAGATGATTGGTAGGGGATCCAGAATACTTCCTAAAAAACCAGAGTTTTCTATTATTGATATGGGAAATAATACAGCCCGTTTTGGACTTTGGAATGGAGAAATTGATTGGCAGTCTATTTTTAGGTCGCCTGATTTTTATTATGAGAGCTTAGTTAGTGATGATGAGATAGAGCGTAAATTTAAATACGTAATGCCGGAAGAAGTCCGAAAGCAATTTAGTAATTCTACTGAAATAGATTTTGATATCGAAATCGAATACGCCAATACCAAAAAATATGGTTTACGTAGTAAAAGCGTTTTAGAAAAATCTATAGAACAACATGCCAAGATGTGTGTAGAAAATAGTGAAGACGTTTTCGATGCACGAATTCTTAGTAAACTATTAGATCAAGATATCGAATATAGAGTTCGTCGATATTCTTACTGTATCAGCAAAAGCACAAAAAATTATAGAGATTGGTTACAAGAAGATTACGGTCGAAAATTACGTTCCAAAATCAATCAAATGTTCTTATAATAGGTCTATTTTACATTTTCTTTTAATGTATAATGACCTTGATCAAGCAGTTTTTAAGGTCTTTTGATATAAATTCACTGTCTGTTTCTAAATTCGTTCACTTTCTTAAAATACATATTGTTGAGTGATAATTTTGTTGTCAATTAGTTGTTTAAAGCAATTTTCACAGCACTTTCTGCATGAATCTTTGTAGTATTGAATATTGGAATATCTACGTCGTCTTGTTCTATTAACAAGGGTATTTCGGTGCAACCAAGAATGACACCTTCAGCTCCTTTGTTTTCTAGATCTTTTATGATACGTTTATATACTTCTCTTGAATTATTTTCAATATTCCCAAGAACTAATTCCTTATATATAACCTTATGTATGATCTCTCTATCATCAACATCTGGAATTATAACATCAATACCGTATTTTTTAAGAGTTGTTCTATAGAAATCTTTTTCCATGGTAAACTTAGTACCTATAAGTGCAAGTTTTTGCAATCCTTTGGATTGAATTTTTTTTCCTGTAGCATCGGCAATATGTAGAAAGAGAATCGTTACGTTTTTAATTATTTCATCGCTACATAAGTGCATGGTATTTGTGCAAAGAATTATTAAATCTGCTCCAGCATTTTCTAATTGTTTTGCTGATTTGATCATGTATTTAGTCAAACCATCCCAATCATCTTTTTTTTGTAAATTTTCAATTTCTGCAAAATCAACAGAAACCATAATAGATTTTGCAGAATGAAAACCACCTAATTCTTCTTTTTTTTTTGTTGATCAATTCATAATAAACTGTTGAAGATTCCCAACTCATGCCTCCAATTAATCCTATTGTTTTCATAATTTATTCCTTTATATTTCTATTTCCCCAATTAAATATGGAACTGAATATCCACTAAGAAAAACACGGTTTCCCACTAATTTGCAATCAAGTTCGCCACCCCGCTTGGATAATTGATGTGCTTTAAGTGCTGTTTTACCAAGTTTTTCTGCCCAAAATGGAACTAAAGCAGCATGAGCGGAGCCCGTAACGGGATCTTCTAGAGGAATTTCAGGATTAGCATCGAATACTCTGGATACAAAATCCGAATTTTCACCTTCAGTAGTAATTATGGTACATAAATAGGGGAGTCCTTTCAGAAGTTCTAACTTTGGTTCTTCTGCTAATACTTCTTCTTCAGAGCCAACAGTTATAATAAGATCTCTTCCAGCAAAAGCTTTTAACGGTTTAGCTTGGAAAGCTTCAAATACTTCTTTAGGAATATCAACAGGTTTAGGAGGTCGAGAAGGGAAATCTAATGTAATAGATCCGTTATCTTCTTTTTTAGCTTTTAGGATACCACTTTTAGAAGAAAATGTTACTTCATTAATTGTAGTGTCTATATAATTAAAAATTACATAAGCAGAAGCTAAGGTTGCGTGACCACATAAATCAATTTCTGCATAGGGCATAAACCATCTAATCTCATAGATGTCATCTTTTTTTACAAAATAGCCTGTCTCAGCAAGATTATTTTCGATGGCAATGTTTAATAAAGTCTCATCATCCAACCAATGAGGTAAATGGCAGATAGCAGCTGGATTACCTCCAAAGAGTTTTTGCGTAAATGCATCGATCTGGTATATTGGAATTTTCATAAGGTTAATAAATTTTTAGAATTTGACCTGTATTTTTATTAGTTAGTATATACTCATATATTTTTACAACATCTTGAATTTCTACAGGTAAATATCCCGCAAATTTCTGATCTTTAGGGAAATCACCGGCTATTGCTCCAGGAGCTACAGTATTAAGTCGAATACCACGAGTTAGTTCCTGGGAAGCTGCATTAACAAAACTATGAATGGCACCGTTAACCAAAGAAAGTGCTACAGCATTTGGTTCATAATGTTCAGCAAGAATACCTGTGGTTAATGTAATAGAACCATTTTCTTTAAGATAATCTTTAGCTATGTGAACAAGATTTACCTGTCCCATTAATTTGCTTTTAATTCCCATGTAATAATCTTCTTCCTCGAGATCAGAAAGTGATTTCCATGAAGCGGTACCAGCAGCATTAATGACAGCATCTAGTTTGGGCAATTTCTTAAAAAGTAATTTTATAGAGTTTTTGTCTGTAATGTCAATAGGATAGGAGCTACTGTTTCTATGTGCGCCGTATACTTCGTTGGTTTTTTTAAGATAATTGTAAATTTCTTTTCCTATGGTTCCGGTTGCTCCTATAATTAAAATCTTCATAATTATATATTTAGTTTTGTAAATATGTTTCTATAAAATTTTTATAGATTATCTTTCATTTCAGTAATATATTCCTGAATCATCTGTTCATTCCTTTTAAAATAAGTCCATTTCCCATGTCTGGTTGGTATAAGCAAACCAGCTTTATGCATCGTAGCTAAATAATGAGAAATAGTAGGTTGTGATAAGCCAGACTTATCTTGAATTAATTGGCCACAAACTCCAAAATCAAAGTGTCCTAATTCTACATGTGGTGGAAAATTAGAATCCGGATCTTTTAACCACTGCAGTATATCTAACCTAGTGGAATTTGCCAAAGCCTTTTTTATTACTAATACTTTTTCCTTATTCACGAGTCAAATATACATATTTAGTTTTATAAATATGTTATCTTAACAAGATTTTATTTAAAACACTTGTAAGTGTCTAAATCACGTTACGAGTTTTTTATTAAGACATTAGTGTATCTATTAAGATTTTTTAGGACCATTTCACTTCCTTTTACAACAACTTCCAACGGATTTTCTCCTTTGTAAACAGGTAATTCTGTAGCCCTAGAGAATCTTTTATCAAGACCTCTAAGCATAGATCCACCTCCGGTTAAGAAAATACCGGTATTATATATATCTGCAGAAATTTCAGGAGGAATATCTGATAACGTATCTAGTACTGCATTTTCTATCTGTGTAATGGATTTATCCAGACTTTTAGCAATTTCTTTATGAGTAATATAAACTTGTTTCGGCTTACCTGTTAGCATATCTCTACCTTGTACAGGTATTTTTTCTGGTGGTGATTCTAATATATCTAAAGCAGAACCAATCTTAATTTTAATATCCTCAGCAGTACCTTCTCCAATATGCAAATTATGGTTTTCTCTTATGTACTGAATGATGTCCTCGTTAAACACATTTCCTGCTATTTTTACTGACTGGCCTGATATAATTCCGCCAAGTGTAATTACTGCAATTTCTGTAGTACCTCCTCCAATATCTATTACCATATGTCCCTTAGGTTGTAGGACATCAATTCCAGCTCCAATTGCTGCGGCCATAGGTTCTGCAATTAAGTATACTTTTTTTGCATTAAGACGTTTAGCAGAGTCTCTTACGGCTCGCATTTCTACTTTAGTGATTCCACAGGGAATTGCTATGATCATTTTGTAAGATTTAATAAAAATAGCACTGCTTATATCAGATAGTGTCTTGATGAGAATTTTGAGCATCTTCTCGGATAAATCAAAATTGGCAATGACTCCATTTCTTAGCGGATAAAAGGTTTTAATATTCTTATGAATTTTGCCCCGCATATAACTAGCCTCTTTCCCGACTGCGATTATTTTTCCGCTAATTCTGTTAACAGCTATAATCGAAGGAGCATCGATTGCTATTTTACCTTTGTGTGTTATTAGCGTGTTAGTTGTTCCTAGATCTACTGCTATTTTATCAGTTAAAAAATCAAAAAAGCCCATAGTTATTGGTTAAGTTAGATTGATTTGAGTTGTATAAATATTAAATAGTTCGATCATATTCATACATTTGGGTTGCTAATTCATGATAACTCTTATAAACATATAATATTGTAGGTTTTTTGTAAACACTTAATAGTCAGTGTTTTGAAAATTGTTTTGTTTCAAAATATGATTTATAAGTAGTTAGGAGAAAATTTTGAGTAATTTTTTCTTTGGTATTATTTTTAAGTATGTTTTAGGTTTTATTTAGTGCCTTGTAAAATTTTTATCACTTACTATCGTTTTCCAGATAGTTTCTTTTATTTTTGCTGCTAATGATGCGTAAATACATATTTCTGGTACTACTTTTTTTTACCGCTTTGACCTATTCACAAATAGGAGGGAGATATACCTATCAATTCTTGAATTTGGTTTCGTCTCCAAGACAGGCAGCACTTGGTGGTAAGTACGTTACTGGTTATAATATGGACCCTACTTCTGCGATGCTTAATCCAGCAGCGATTAATATCGATATGGATAATCAATTAGCTGTAAACTATGTGAATTATATTGCCGATGTTAACTATGGGTCTGTATCATATGCAAAAGCTTTTGGAGAAAAAAGACGAGTATTCCATGCCGGAATCACCTATATAAATTATGGTAAGTTTGATGGTTTTGATGAATTTGGAAATGAAACCGGAGATTTTGGAGCTGGTGAAGTAGCAATATCAGTAGGATACGGATATGCTATACCTAATTCGAATTTTCATGTAGGTGCCAGCGGAAAATTTATTTCTTCGAAGTTAGAGCAATATACATCCTTGGGTGGTGCATTAGATCTAGGTTTGATATATCATAATCCTGATTCAAAATTTGATTTTGGACTAGCTGTTCGTAACTTGGGGACACAATTTACCACGTATGAGAATACAAGAGAGGATTTACCACTATCAGTGGATATGGGATTTGCTCAAACATTAAAAAATGTTCCAATCCGATGGAATCTAACTCTTGAAAATTTACAGGTATGGGATGTAGCATTCCGAAATCCTGCACGGGATATTACGGATCTAGAAGGAAATGTGGAAGCTGATGATCCTGGTTTTTTAAATAATGCGTTGCGCCACGTGGTGGTAGGGTTGGAGTTTTTTCCAGAAAGTGGATTTAATATTCGCTTAGGGTATAATTTCAGAAGATCTGAAGAATTAAGAATAGAAGATCAACGATCATTTGCAGGACTTAGCGGTGGATTTTCTCTAAAACTTGGTAAATTTAGATTTGCTTATTCTTATGCTCGTTACAATTCTGCAGCTTCTTCCAGTACTTTTGGTGTAAATGTAAATCTTCAATAGTGGATAGAAAAATAATCATTGCAATAGACGGTCATTCATCTACTGGTAAAAGCACTGTAGCTAGACAATTGGCAAAAGAATTAGGATATATTTATGTGGATACAGGGGCTATGTATCGAGCCGTTACTTTATATGCTATGCGACATAAGTTTATCGATGAGTCTGAGATTGATAAAAAAGCATTAGAACAGAGCCTTCATTTAATTAATATTAGGTTTGAGGTTAGTTCGGAAACAGGGCTTGCGGAAGTAATGTTGAATGATGAAAATGTAGAAAAAGAAATAAGAACGCTAGAGGTTTCTAGACAAGTAAGCCCAATTGCTGCTATATCAATGGTTCGAAGAAAATTGGTAGAACAACAACAATTAATGGGTAAAGACAGAGGAATAGTGATGGATGGCAGAGATATTGGAACAGTTGTTTTTCCGAATGCAGAATTGAAATTATTTATGACAGCAACCGCAAAAGATAGGGCAGAGCGGAGGTATAATGAACTTTTGGAAAGAGGAGAAAATGTTAGTTATGAAGATGTTCTAAAAAATGTAGTTAATAGAGATCATATCGATAGTACAAGAAAAGATTCTCCACTTCGCAAGGCTGATGATGCTATAACAATTGATAATTCTAATCTTACTCTTGTAGAACAATTTGATCAAATACATACTATAGCAAAGGATGCTATCGCCCAAAAAAACTTATTAAGCTAATAGTAAATAATAAGTTTTTCCTTAGACTTCTTATTCCTACTCTTTAGGTTCCCTAAGTTCATAGAAAGTCATTTTTCCTTTCACCCATTCTATTAGTTCTTTTTTTTCATTCTTTTCCTTAACTAATAGTACACGATTAAGAATAAGTGTTTTGTCTTCGAAAGTATATCTTAGGGGAATAGTGGTATCAGTAATAGCATATAGAGGTGTTTCCTTAAGAATTTTGTATTCCTTGCCATTGTTCATGACCACAATTTTTTTGGATTCAAAAATAATATTGGTTTTAGATAAAGCCTGCCCATACCCAGATATTACCAACATTAAGAAGAATGAAAATAAAATCGATTTCATAATTATTTACAGATTTGGATTGTGTGTGTTACGGTAAAACCTCAAATTTAAACATTTTATTGTTTTTGACCAGTATTTTTCAAGAAACACTTAAATTTTATTAATTTATCGATGGAACGTTCGAAATTTTTAATAAATATTTATCAAAAAAAAGGCCATCCACTAGCATTTTGGAAGGCCTATATTATAAAGTATGTTTTAAAATGTATCTTATAGATTAGGGATAATTAATTCTTGATCAGGATGAATAACATCAGGATTCTTAAGAATATGAGTGTTTGCAGCAAAAATCTCCTTGTACTTCATTGGGTCTTTAAAGTAGTGCTTCGCTATTTTACTTAAAGACTCTCCACTTTTTACAGTATGTCTGTGATATACAGATGTATCTGCTACATCAATATCCGCTACAATATCAGCAGGGGCTTCTCCTCCAATTTCTTTTATCTTATCCCAAAGTTGATTTTTTTCATATTGAGTATTTGCAGTTCCTTTTACTTTAAGTACTCCATTATCTTCAGAAACGTCTCCATTTTGGATATTCAATTCTTGTCCTAGATCCAAAACATCTTGATATTTTGCTTTAACCATAACTAAGTTGATTTTATAAATTATTAATTAGATTTACTCAAATATAATAATTTATAAAATTGATTTTATATAATTTACTGATTAAAAAACATCTTATAATCGATGAAATGCATAATTTATCTATATTCGAATGCTTATAAATAAAAGTCAATATGTTTCGAAAACGATTCTATTATATTATCCAATTACAATATTTGGGATTTAGATATCATGGATGGCAAAAACAACCAAATGTGAATACTTTACAACGAATGGTAGAACGTACTATAAATTATGTATTGGAGACCAAAGATTTTAAGGTGTTAGCAGCTGGGCGAACAGATGCTAAAGTTTCGGCAAATGAAGCTTATATAGAATTGTTTGTGGATCATACGCCATTAGAACTAAAGGATTTTTTTGATTTATTTAATCAAAATCTACCACAGGATATAAGAGCTATAAGCATACAGGAGACAGATGAGCAATTTAATATCATACAACATCCAAAAATAAAAGAGTACATATATCTTTTTACTTTTGGTAAAAAGTTTCATCCTTTTAGTGCGCCATTTATGTATAATATCACGGAAGATCTTAATATTGATTTAATGGTAACAGCAGCCAAATTATTTGAAGGAAAGCATAATTTCAGATCCTATTGCCATAGACCGAATGAGAATACAATTGTACATGGAGAAATTATACAATGTGAAATTGTAAAGAATACTTTATATACAGCTAGTTTTTTTCCGGAAGAAAGTTATTTACTTCGAGTAAAGGGAGAAGGGTTTAAAAGAAACCAAATTCGATTGATGATGGGAGTATTATTAGATCTGGGAAAAGGCAAAATAGATATAGATTTTATTAAACAGACATTAGATCCGGATAGAGAAAAGATAACTTTAGAACATATTGTTCCAGGTTCCGGATTGATTTTAAATTCAGTAACACTTAAAAATGAAATATTATGAAAGTAGTATCTACTAATATTGGAGAACCGCAGACTATTTCATGGAGAGGGAAAGAAGTAAAGACAGGGATTTATAAATACCCCGTTATAGAACCTATTTTTCTTGATACCGAAGATGTAAAAGGTGATCACGTTATGGATCGGCGTGTTCATGGCGGTGTTGACAAAGCCTGTTATTTATATGCAGCAGAACATTATCCATACTGGAAAGGCAAATATCCTGATCTAGATTGGAGTTATGGTATGTTTGGTGAAAACCTTACGGTTTTGGGGCTAGATGAAGGTATTATTAAAATAGGAGATGTATATCAATTAGGAGATGCCATAGTTCAGGTTTCGCAACCAAGACAACCTTGTTATAAATTAGGAGTGCGTTTCGGAACACAAACTGTTTTAAAACAGTTTATCGAAGCCATGATGCCAGGTGTTTATCTAAGAGTTTTGACTTCTGGAGAAGTTAAAACAGACGATGTTTTGATGGCAGAGGAAATACATAAGGATGGAATATCTATTCGTGATATGTATCGATTGCTTTATGATCAAAATTCATATTTAGATTTGGCTAAAAAAGCACTTGACAATCCTTTTGTTACCGTAAACAACAAGAAAAGTATCTTGAATCGGTATGGGAGTTCCATTTCTAAATAAAAAGATAATTGTTAAGTATTGATTATCATAAAGAAAGTAAAAAGAAATCAACGTATACAATAGATTAAGGAAGAATAAGGCCCCTTTATTAATGAATACAAGAGAAGTTAAAAATCTAATTGTTGGAGCAGGACCTGCAGGTCTCGCTATAGCCGGTCGTTTTAGAAAACAAAGTATTCCTTTTGAAATAGTTGAGCAGACCGATAAAATTGCATGGAGTTGGCATAACCACTACGACCGGTTATTATTACATACAGTAAAAGAACTTTCTCATTTACCTCATTTAGAATTTCCAGAAGAATTTCCAAGATATGTTCCGAAAGCTAAACTAGCTGCTTACTATGAGAGCTATGCAAAACATTTTAATATTAAACCTAGATTCAATTTAGAAGTTCAATCTATTAAAAAAGAAAATGATTATTGGATCGTTACCACCAATAAAGAAAATTACAAATCATACAATGTAATTGTTGCCACTGGAGTGAATAGAATTCCCTTTTTACCAGTTTGGAAAAATCAGGAAAATTATAAAGGTGAAATTATTCATAGTAGACATTATAAAAATGTAATTCCTTTTAAGAATAAGAAAGTACTTATAATAGGTATGGGGAATACAGGAGCTGAATTAGCACTGGATCTTAGCGAACACGATATCGATGTCACCATTTCTGTAAGAAGTTCATTGCTAATCGTTCCTAGAGATATTAATGGCAGACCCGTTCAAACGACAGCTAAAAAATTAGAGAAGTTACCTTTTGGATTAGGAAGATGGATTGGTAAGCAAGTAAGAAAAATTGTTATTGGTGATCTATCTAAATATGGAGTTTCAATATCTAAAAAAGATCCTATTGACCATCTTAAACAAACCGGAAAAACTCCAGTCATTGATTTAGGAACGGTAAAGCAAATAAAATCTGGTAAGATCAAATTAGTAGGGGATATTGAATCTTTTTATGAGTGTGGCGTTCAACTGAAAGACGGAACACAATTAGAAATAGATACTGTAATTCTAGCAACAGGATATAGAGCAAAAGTGGAACAGTTTATAGAGAATACAGAAGGATTATTTGATCGATACAATGTTCCTAAAAACGCAATTGGAAATGGAGACCATAAGGGGTTATTTTTTGTAGGTTTTGATAATTACAAACTTGGTGGAATTCTGGGAACAATCTTTAATGATTCTAAAACAATTGTAACAAAAATTTTGAAAAGTTGTAAGTAATTTCACTGTTTACAGTGTATAATTCTTTTAATGATTATATGAAGTTTGTAGCATGCTTTTATAAATCATTTAATACTATTTATATATGAAATATAGACTACTTCTTTTATTACTAGTATTAACAGGAAGTCAGTTCTTAAGCGCTCAGCAAGTATTAAGACCATTTGTTGCACATTATGGTGATAATCTTGTTTGTGATAATTTTCCAGCTATTTCAGAAGATGGGTTGCATTATCTGATTATCTACAGTCAATATTCTTGTTGTGTTGATTTAGGATTTTCGTTACAAAAGATACGTTCCAGTGATGGAAAGTTGTTAGATGAAATTATTCTGTCACCAAGTGAAGAGGCTGATGAATTTATGGTTGCAAAACAAAAGTCTATTTATGAAAAAGTAAAGAAACTTTTAGAGAGTGATAACTATTATACATTAAAAGAGATTCTAAAATTTGATCAAAAAGTAGATCCTATTGATAATAAGATGTACGTAGAAGTCAATGTATCTAATGAAGTGTGTAAAAGTGAAAAATTTATATTACCTCAAGTAAATTCCCATGGTTTTTGCTGTAATGGAGGTACCGATATTCATGAAAATTGTTTGTTATATCAAAGCATAGTAAATGTTTCTTTATCTGTCGAACATAAGATGTTTTTAATAGAAACTGGATTAGCTCAAGTTGCAGATGGTTGTGATCAAGGACCATTTTATCGTATGATTCCGATTACTAAAAATTAACTATTATAATGATTCATTATCCAAAACAGCTAAAGCCAGTTTTATTGTATTATAATCCATTGCTTGTTCGAAATGTTCGAAATAGGGTTTTAGAGTTTCAGGACTATCCAGCGTTTCTTTTGCTTCTTTTACCGAAATGATATCTTCTTTACTTACAAATTGTTTTAAATCAATATCTTCACCATCATTGTATAATTTCATAATATGAGAAAAAACGGTAGACTGTGCCAGTTTTCTTTCTTGTGCAATTTCTTCTATGGATAATCCTTGTTGATATAGATGCAAGGTTTCTTTGTGAGAATTCCCCTTATTCTTATTGGTTTTCTTTTTCTTTTTAGTTTTTTCTGCAGAAAAATCAATGATTGCCTTTATGAATTGATATCCATAGTTTTGCATTTTAAGTTTACCGACACCGCTGATTTGCATGAATTCATCATCACTCATAGGTCTCGACTTTTCCATTTCTTTTAAGGAAGCATCATTGAAAATCTGATAAGCAGGAATACCAGCTTCCTTAGCTAGTTCTAAGCGTAGTTCACGCAATTTATCGAACAATGTATTTGCTTTTACTTTTTTAACCTGTTGAGCAGCTATTTCTTTAATTTTTTCAAACTCCGCAAGATTGGCGAGGCTAACTTTTTCTCCTTCAAAAAGTACTTTTTTAGAAAGGGAAGTTAGTTTAAGTTTGTTGTTAAGATGAAAAGCAATTTCCAGATATCCCTGATTAATTAACTGTATAATATATTGTTGCCAATCTCTCCAAGAAATATCATTAGCAATGCCATACGTTTTAAGGCTTTGATATCCTTTATCCAAAACCATAGCATTTTGAGCTCCTCTAAGAACGTCAATTACTGTTCCTATAGGTTCTTCTTCTTTGATTCTTGCTACTGTAGATAATGCTTTTTGCGCAATAACAGTTCCATCAATAAAACTTGGCGGATTTTTACAAACATCACAATTACCACAATCTTCTTCAATTAATTCTCCAAAATAGCTAAGTAATATTTTTCTTCTACAACTAAGAGAATCGGCATATTGTTTCATTCGATCCAACTTGGCCATCTGTACTTCTTGATTGCCAGATGTTGTTGCAAATTTTTGTAATTGCACTACATCAGCATAACTGTGAAATAGTACCGTAGAAGAAGGTAATCCATCACGACCGGCACGTCCAATTTCCTGATAATAACCTTCTATGTTTTTTGGTAAATTGTAATGAATCACCCAGCGTACATTAGATTTATCGATTCCCATACCAAAGGCAATAGTAGCGCATACAATTTGTATAGTATCATTTATAAAACCTTCTTGTACTTTGGCTCTTTTCTTGTGATCTATACCAGCATGATAAGCTTCTGCGATAAACCCTTTACTTTGTAGTTTTTCTGCCAACATTTCTGTTGTTTTTCTGCTCAAACAGTAGATAATACCGACATCATTAGGTTTGTCTTCCAGGAAATCTATAATTTGTTCTACTCTCTTATTACCCGGACGTACTTCCAGACTTAGATTTTCACGGTCAAAGGATGCTAAAAACTGCTTTGCATTAGGAATATTTAATTGTTTACAAATATCTTGTCGGGTTGCCTTATCAGCGGTAGCCGTTAATGCAATAACCGGAGTATCAGGAAACCTGTTTTTTAAGTATCCTAATTGTGTATATGCCGGTCTAAAATCGTGCCCCCAAGATGATATACAATGCGCTTCATCAATAGCAATTAAACTAATAGTAATTTGTGAAAGTATATTATCTAAGAAACTCAAACTTTCTGGAGCAACATAGAGTAATTTAATGTCTTTATCTAGTAGTTTTTGATAGATTTCTTGTTGTTCATTTTCATTTTGACTACTATTCACAAAAGATGCTTGCACGCCATTAGATAATAACCCATCTACTTGGTCCTTCATTAATGCAATTAATGGAGAAATTACTAAGGTAATACCAGGAAGTAATAGTGCAGGTAATTGGTAACAGATGGATTTTCCTCCACCCGTAGGCATGACAACCATATTATCCAATCCATTGAATACGGAATCAATGATTTCTTGTTGTAACGGTCTAAAGCTGTCGTATCCGAAATACTCTTTTAAGGTACTAAGAATTTGTTGTTGTTCTGGCATAAATGCAAAGAAAGGAAAAAGCCATTAAAAATTAAACGATCTTATCGGCGCATATTAATTTCTTTTCTACTTTTTAGAACTACTTAGACATGCTGATCTAACAAAATTGTATTGCCATCAGGATCCATTAATACAATACTTCCTGGACCGCTCGAATCTTCATCTGCCTCTTGTTCTAACTTTACGCCTTTCTTTTTTAAATCTTTTTGAATTTCTCTTACATCATCAAAACTTTCAAGTTTATTAGCAGAGGTATCCCATCCAGGGTTAAAGGTCATAATATTGTTTTCAAACATTCCTTGAAAGAGACCAACTAGATTGTTTTCATTTTTCATTATCAAATAATTATTTTCGATATCTCCAGCAAACACTTTAAAACCAAGGTTTTCATAAAATTCTTTCGATACGTTAATGTCTTTTACATTTAGACTTATCGAAAAAGCTCCTAATTTCATCTTTTTATAGTTTTTGATTTATATGACTCTAATCCTATATATAAAATAGGTTATTTTTTTGTCAAAAGTTTGAACTCTTAAAAGATACTAAATTTAAATTAGTGATATTGATTATGAACGAAAGCAGTTATTATAAACCAGAAGATCATTAAAAAAGCTATTCCCCATTGTATGTAATCATTTCTTTTAGTAGTACCTGTTTTCGTATTCATAATGTAATAATATATTAGATTCATCAATATAAGTATAAGAATAGGAGCATTCGTTACATTTTTCAATGTTAGAGATATTATATTTGAATAGGTGTAATTATATTTTGTAGTTTATACGGTATGAAAAATAAAGGCAATATAGTAGAAAGAACAAAAAAGCCTTGGCCGACAAAAGATGCAATGGAACAGATTTATGAAAAGAATCTTTGGGGTAGTAATAGTTCTCTTTTCTATTCAGGTTCTGGGTCACATGATCCTGAAATAGTAAAACCCTATATAGATGTTTTAATTTCTTTTTTAGGATCGTTTAAAGGTCTACTTACTGTATGTGATTTAGGTTGTGGGGATTTTAATATAGGAAAAGAATTGGTAGCACATACTAAAAGGTATATTGCTGTTGATATTGTATCTGAACTTATAAAGCATAACAAAGAAAAATTTAAAGAAGAAAATTTAGAATTTCATTGTTTGGATATTTCTGCAGATGCTTTGCCTTCTGGTGATTGTGTGTTATTGCGACAAGTATTACAGCACCTATCCAATGTAGAAATACATCGCATATTGAGTAAGTTAACCAATTTTAAATATGTGATTTTGACCGAGCACATACCTGAAGGATACTTTGAACCAAATATAGATATCATTTCTGGACAAGGAATTAGACTAAAAAAACAAAGTGGTTTAGATGTATTAGCTCCACCATTTAATTTTAAGGTAAAAGAAGAAAAACAATTATCATCAATTATTTTAAATAATCATAATGGAATTATAGTAACTACCTTATACAGAATGTTCTAAGTTATATCGAAATTTGCTAAAATATGCTTCAGATTTGGACATTAAAAAAACGTTGATTTCTTCTTTGATTCTGATTTAAAATTAAAACAAAATTCTCTTCATCAAGAAAAGATTAATAACAATCTAATGTATCCTTTTTAACAATCCTTCTAAAATTTCATCTTGTTCGTCTAACAAATGATCTTTAATTAGAATATCTGGTATAACACCTTTGCCGTTATCTATGCCATTGATACGCTCTATTTTTCCTTTTGAAACCTCCACAATTATAGCTGTTTCAGGTAATTTATAGTTGTATACTGACGCATAAAGATTGGGAAATTCAGCGGTTTCTTCTCCTACAATAGTTCCAAAACCGTAATCTTGGATCTGTGAAGCGGTCACCGTGGATTGTGAATAGGATTGTCTATTTACAAGTACATAGACTTTTCCTCGAAAAAGTTTTGTTTTGGCTTGTGGCTCATTAAAGCTGAAATTATAGTCATAAATCTCACCATTGTTGTGCTCTAAGATAGATTTCCAATACGCTTTTGTAGTATCCTTAGTATGTCTAGTATTTTCTTTTAAATGAGCGCTTGTTTTAAGTTGAAATCTTGACGCCCACTTAAAGGGTTTATTGGCTATATATGATACTAAATAATCACTAAAAGCATCATCTCCGCCAGGATTGTTCCTTAAATCTATAATTAGATTTTTAGAGTTCTTAGCTTTGATTTGAATAAAAGTAGTATCAATAAACTGTTTATATTGTTCGAATTTTCCACCAAAATGTCCTGGATTTAAGTATGCTGCATTAGGATAAAATTTAATCGTACGTTCATGATTTATGATGTCGTAACGCTTCATTTCAAAATCATCCAGAGCACTAATCGCATTGATTTTAATTACTTTAGATTTTTCATTTTGAAATATTTCAATCTCAAAATTCTCTTGTTCACCAAAAGCAAGCCAATAATATCTGGGAAGCGTCAAATATTCAATTTGAGCATTCATAAAATACGTTCTTTCTCCTGAAACTAATGGATATATTTTTTCTAAAACTTGTTTAATCCGAAGTCCATTTATACGTTTTAACTCAGCGCCAATTTGGATGTCTTTATTTATTGACCAATTTTTTCTTACAAAAGCTTTACCGTTTTCGATAGCTATTTCTAGAGGAAAAACTGTTCCACCTGTCTTAACATACATTTTGTAAGGTTGGACAAACGAAATTCTTGTATGGCCATTATTAGCTTTAGAAACTATTTTTTGAAATAATTTCGTTACTTCTAATAGGTTAAAACTGTCCTTTTTAATCTCATTTTTAATGGATTCAAAATTTTGTTCAAAATCTTCTTTACTAGTATATGCATATAGGTTGAAGTGTGTGTCTTCAAGCGACTTTTTTAAGTATTTTAAATCCGATAATACTTCTGCTTTTGAAAACTGTTGTGCGGAAATTTGAATATGTACTAAACCAACAAGGAAAAATAGAAATACAGTACAATAATTGCTATTGAATAATTTTGTTTTATTCATTATAAAAATATTTTTCGTCAAACATATATGATATATAATGTTTAATCGACCGAATGCTTCTAACTGGACGTATTTTTCAACTTTTTAAGATACTCACTAGGAGTTTGTTGCATCGTTTTTTTAAACACAAGGTTAAAAGTTGACTTAGAATTAAATCCGCACTCATAGGCGTGACCAAGTAAAGACATTTTATCTCTTTCAGAAGATTTTAACCTACTTTTAAAAGCTTGAATACGATAAAAATTGATAATGTCATAAAAATTTTTATTATAGTTTTGATTAATCTTTAAGGATAATTCTTTAGGTTTCATCTGTAAAGATTCTGCAAGTATCGATAGATTAAGTTCTTGGTTGAGATATGGCTTTTGGTTTTCCATAAGTTGTTTCATCTTTAAAAGAAATGCTTCATCTTTTTCAATCTCAATAGGTGTTGATTTTCTTAAAACAGGTTGTAATTGTACTATATCAAGCTCTTTTTGAATATATCCTTTAAATCCAATCCAACAAGTAACAATAGAAAGTATTACAAAATTTGGTAAAAAGTAATGTTCACGTAGATTTCCGTCAAAAGCAAATCTATCTATTTCTGTCAGAATATTCCATAACATAAAATAACTTCCAAAAATGATGACAGGTGCTTGTAACCACTTAAGAGAAAGGTGTTCAATTTTTGAGTAATATTCTTTAAGCTGTTTTTGGTATTTTATTAGAATACTCAACGAGATAAAGCTATAAATTAATATAGAAAGAATTCCAATCCATTGTTGTGTTAAATATACATAGGAGTAGGATGGCAATTCTTCTAAGTATAGACCATCTGATCCAATTCTGTAAATTGAAGTTCTATAAAAAATAAATTCAAATACCAATGGTAAGAAGTGCAAGTAATGAAATTTGGTAAATTTAAATTTTGGATTCGAAATGGATTTAGTGTAAAAATAAAGTGCTGGTCCTATACCGTATAACATCTCCATTTGGATATATCTAAATATATCAAGCCTACCTAGGTCTTTTAATATATTAACCATCACTATATTTATTGCCATTAGAGCATAAAAAAATACCAAAATAGCCAGAAAAATATTAAATAATTTTCTCGGACGTTTAAAGATAATTAAGCCACTCAAAAACATAGCTTGAAAAGCAAATACACAGATGATAGTAAATAGAATGGAGTTGGATGCAATCATTTAAGATAGTTAATTTTAACTGTTGCTAAAGCCAAATATATGAAACGTAGTAAGACAATTATGCCTGAACTAATCGATTTTTCTGTGTGTTTTATTTCTTGTTTAATTTGTAAACCAATTCAAAAAATTTGAGATGTAATTACATAAGCAACTAGCACTTGTATTAAATAATTACGACCAATTTAATCGAAAAATCTTTAACTAAAATTTCAGTATGTATTTTAGTGTATGATTGTCAGAAAAATAGGGTTAGTATTCTATTCCTGAAATAAAACCATCAACGATATAGGAGGTATGTTTATTTTGCTTTTTACGTTTTTTGTTTCTTCAAAATCAAAGTTGCCTCCTAAAACGGCTACTTGCCAAGTTTCGTTTAGTTGGTAGGCTATAGCTTTTGGGTTACTATTATATACCACAAGAATGTTTTTCCAACTATCTCCATTAGCATTATTCTTAATCTGATAACTAATCAATCCGTTTTTGTCTTCTTTAAACTCTAAATTTTCTCTTACATCATCTGCTTTAGTCATTCTGAAAGCAGGATGCGTTTTTCTAAGTGTTATAAGGTTTTTATAATAAGTAACGACATCAGCATGTGTGTTTTTCCAACTCCAATCTATCTGATTAATACTATCTGGAAGATTATAAGAGTTATGTTCTCCATTTTTGGTACGTAGCATTTCTGCTCCGGCATGTATAAAAGCAACTCCTTGAGACGTCATCACAATAGCGTTTGACAGTTTTTGCATCGCGATAAGTTCATCTTTCGTTGCATCTTTTCTGGAGATTTTTAGTTTATCGAATACAGTATGATTATCGTGACAAGAAACATAAGATACCGACTGCCAAGGTTCATTTGCCCAAGGTGCTTTTGAGTAATTTACCTTTGTATAATCAATTTGTGGATGCTTTATGGATCCTACAATTCCCATTTTCACAGATGCTGAAGCATTTTTTGCTCCGCTAACAAAACCAATACTTTCTTCCTTAAAAACAGAACCTTTTAGCCCATCTCTTAAGTCATCACTAAAAGCAGAAATCTGTGGCATTGCCAAAGTGTTCTTTTTTAAAGCTCTTCTTTCTTCTGGCAGAGGAGAGTCACCAGCGGTCCATCCTTCGCCATATACAAAGATATTTGGGTTTATAGTCTTTACCGTTTTGGCTACTTTGTTCATCGTTTCGGTATCGTGGATACCCATTAAATCAAAACGAAATCCATCTAAGTGATACTCTTTCGCCCAATATGCTACCGACTCGGTAATATACTTTTGCATCATTGCTCGGTCTGAAGCTGTTTCATTTCCACAAGCCGAAGCATCAGAAGGTTTACCATCTTCCCATTGACGATAATAATACCCAGGAACTTCTAAATTAAAATTAGAATTCTCAGTTCTTCCAGTATGATTATAAACCACGTCTAAAATGACTCCAATTCCATTATCATGAAATGCCTTGACCATTTGTTTAAATTCTTTGATTCTCACTTCGGCTTTATATGGATCAGAAGAAAATGAACCTTCTGGCACGTTATAGTTCTGTGGATCATATCCCCAATTAAATTGTGGCGTATCTAATTTTGTTTCATCAATAGAGTAGTGGTCATAAGTTGGTAAAAGATGAACATGTGTGATACCTAATTCTTTTAGGTGATCAATTCCTGTTGCAACACTATCGGGACCTTTAGTACCTTCTTCTACCAGTCCGAGATATTTACCAGGTTTACTTGATCCTGATTGTGGATGTATCGTCATATCCCTTATATGCAATTCGTAGATAATAGCTTCATTTGGATATGTAAGGGCAGTACCTTTATCTTGATCCCATCCATCAGGATTTGTTGTTTCAAAATCCAGCACCATAGCTCTTTTACCATTTACTCCAGTAGCTTTTGCATAAATACCAGGAGTTTCTTCTAACCATTTACCATCGACCATCGTTTGATACGTATAATAAGTACCGTGTAAATCTCTATCAATCCGTAATGTCCAAATCCCTTTTTCTTCTTGTTTCAAAGTTTCAGTTTCTAAGGGAGTCCCGCCATTACCTTCTTTGTATAAATGAAGTTGTACTTTTTCGGCAATGGGAGACCATATTTTGAAAATAGTAGCTTCTTTAGTGTACTCTAGCCAAAGGCTTGTTTCTGTTGGAGTTGGGTATTCTGTAAAGCTTTTATAAGTCACTTTCTTTTCTGAACAGGATGTTATAGTAGATAAAATAAGAAGATACACGAAAACATGTTTCATATGCTGATATTTATGGTTTGTTAATGGTTGTGGTTGGTTTACTGCAGGTTGTAAAATTTGTTCTTATTTATAAAAACAAATCAGAGCTTAAATATCTGTCCCCTCGATCACAAATAATTGCTACCAGAACTCCACTATCCAGAGTTTCTGCTAATTTTAGGGCTGCAGTAACAGAACCACCACTACTCATTCCAGAAAAAACACCTTCTTCTTTTGCTAGTCTTTTAGCTATTTCGGTAGCTTCTTCCTGACTAACTTCTATAACTTGATCTACTTTATCAGGATTAAATATTTTTGGCAAATATTCTTTTGGCCATTTTCGGATTCCAGGAATTCTAGATTCATCCGTAGGTTGCACACCAACTATTTGTACATTTTGGGATTGTTCTTTGAGATAAGTAGAAGTTCCCATAATAGTTCCAGTAGTTCCCATAGAGGAGACGAAGTGAGTAATTTTTCCTTCCGTATCCCTCCAGATTTCCGGCCCCGTCGTTTTGTAATGAGCTTTCCAGTTATCATCGTTGGCAAACTGATTAAGCATTATATAACCTTCATTAGTAACTTTAGCTTCAGCATAGTCTCGCGCTCCTTCAATACCAACGTCTTCAGAAGTTAATGTAACCTTTGCTCCATATGCACGCATGGTTTGTACACGTTCTTTTGTAGAATTCTCCGGCATGACTAGTTCTATGTCTAATTTGAAAATCCCAGCAATCATAGCCAGTGCAATACCTGTATTTCCACTGGTTGCTTCAATAAGTTTAGTAGTTTGATCTATATCGCCCCGGTCTAATGCAGATTTGATCATGTTATATGCTGCACGATCTTTTACACTACCACCAGGATTATGTCCTTCTAGTTTTAGATATAATGTAATATTCGGGTTTTTAATAATGGAAGTAGCCTTTACTAAAGGTGTGTTTCCTATGAGGTCTAAAATGCTATGCGACATTAAACAACTTTTTTGATCTTGATTTCTGAAGTATTGGATATAATGGAGTTTTCTGGTACAGAAGAGGTAATCCACGCATTACCGCCAACAGTGCTATTAGCGCCAATTATTGTTGTGCCACCAAGTATAGTAGCATTTGCATAAATGGTTACATTATCTTCTACGGTTGGATGTCTTTTTACATTACGAAGTTTTCTATCTACATATAAACCACCTAATGTAACACCTTGATATATTTTCACATTATTTTTTATAATTGCTGTTTCCCCAATAACGATTCCTGTGGCGTGATCAATAAAAAAAGATTCTCCAATTTCTGCACCGGGATTGATATCGGTACCTGTTAATCTGTGAGAATATTCAGTCATTAATCTAGGGATCAATGGTAAACCAAATTTTAATAATTCATGACTTAACCTGTATATAGCAATTGCGTAAAATCCTGGATATGCCAGATACACTTCTTCTATAGAATTAGCTGCGGGATCACTGGTTATAAATGAGTCTGCATCTTTATTTAATTTTTGTAAAACCTCCGGTAATTTCTCTAAATAGGATTGCCAGATACTGCTACATGGTTTTTCAGTTTCCCAACACGCAAGATCAACCAGCTCCTCGAAGGTTTGTTCTAAAATATCAATATTCTTCTCTACTTCAGTTTCAGAATCGAATAAGGTATAGAAAAGTAGATTGGTAAAATACTCAGTTCTTTCTTTTAGCTTTAGTCTAAGATTAGGATTTTTTTTCTGTTCCTCAATTTTAGCTATGATTTGATCTTTTGCTTTTGTCATTACGCCTTTTTTGAAAAGTCTAGTAAATATATAGAATAAAGAATATATTCGTCCTAATATGCCATAATTACTTACATTTTTACAATAATAATAACAAAGAATGGTAAGAATTGATAGTAATCCATAAAATTTGGTTAAAAACTCAGAAGAAAACAATCTTGTTTTGTCCATGTATATTTAAAAAATACGTGAATAACATATATGGTTTGTGAAATATACATCTATCAAAATTCTTTTATTTTTTATTCTTTTATCCACTGATATTTATCATAATTTTTATTGGAGTAGGATGATACTTTTGAATATCATTTTTAAAGTAATTCAACATGAAAAAAAGGACTCCAGTTTCCAGAATAATGACTTCTGATGTAATCACATTAAATAGTACAAACGGATTAGAAACTGCAGAAATGCTATTCAAAGAGCATAAAATCCGACATATACCTGTAGTTAAAGGCGATTCGATTATTGGAATGTTAAGTTATACAGATTTACTGCGTATAAGTTTTGCTGATGCAATCAACGATAATGATGGCAATGTAGATACCGTAGTGTATGAGATGTTCACTATAGAACAAGTAATGGCAAAGAATCTAGTAAGTGTTAGCTCTGGTACAACAATAAAGGAAGTGGCTGAAATACTGGCTAGTAGAGAATTCCACGCATTACCAGTTATCGACAATGGTAAACTAGCGGGAATCGTAACAACTACTGATTTAATAAACTATTTGTTAGAACAGTTTTAGTATCATTTACAATATTTCTTAGTCAGTCCAAATTATTGCTAGACAAACCTTCTTTGATTTCGTTTAAAGAAGGTTTCTTGTATTGCATTCATATTTGCATTTTAGGCTAAAGCAAAAAGTGAAGAGGATTTCATTGTTTAAAATTTAGTTAAACTTCTACTCAGCGATTAGATTTTAGTAATTTTAACACTAAAGTAATTTTATGAGTACGATACCAAAATCTTCCTTTGAGTTTTTAAAAGATTTGAAAAAGAACAACCACAGAGAATGGATGCAAGAACATAAAAAACGTTATCAAGCCAATGAAAAGGAGTTGAAAGTATTTTATACCTCAGTCCAAGAAAGACTGAATGAGCACGATGAGATAGAGAAATTAAAGGTTTTTAGGATTAACCGTGATGTTCGCTTCAGCAAAAATAAAACACCTTATAATGTACATAGAAGTGTAAGTTTTAGTAGGTCAGGAGCTTATCGTCGAGGAGGTTATTATCTGCGTTTAGAACCTGGTAATTCTTTAATGGCTGGTGGTTTTTTTAGTCCGGAGCCAAAAGATTTGTTACGTATCCGTAAAGAATTTGAAATGGATGATCAAGAAATACGAGAGATTCTGGCTAATTCAGATTTCAAGAAAGCATTTGGTAGTTTTAATACGGGGTATCAGGTTAAGACTGCACCCAAAGGGTTTAGTAAAGATCACCCCGCTATTGATTTGATTAAAAATAAGTCGTTTTTTGTAGAGCATAAATTTACCGATAAGGAGGTGTTTTCTTCTGGTTTTTTAGATAAACTGATTTATCATTATGAATTATTACGCCCTTATTTTGATTATATGAGTGATGTATTAACTACGGACCTTAATGGAGTATCTTTAATCGAATAATAATGTAATTTTTATTTACATTTCTCGTCAACTATAAAATAATTTTAACCGTACAGTTAATCAACAAAACAATAAAAACATGAAAAGAGTAGCAATTAATGGATTTGGAAGAATAGGGCGTGCATCACTTAAAGTACTCATGGAAGAGCCAGGATTACAAGTTGTTGCAGTAAATGACTTAATGTCGATAGAAAATGCGCAGTACCTTTTGAAATATGATAGTGTGTATGGTATTTATGATAAAGAAGTTCGTGTTCATGAAGATCATTTACAGGTGGATGGACAAAAAATATTATATTTTAATCAGCGAGACCCTGAACAACTTCCATGGAAAGAGAATGATATTGATATTGTAATCGAAAGTACTGGTTTTTTTACCAATAGCGAAGATGCTGAAAAACATATAAAAGCAGGTGCAACTAATGTTGTAATTTCTGGTCCAACCAAAAGTAAAGATACACCCACTGTCGTTCACGGAGTGAATACTGAAGATGGGAAAACCGCTATATTCTCTTGTGCAAGTTGTACAACCAATAATATTAGCCCCGTTGTAGAGATATTAGGAAGGACAATTGGAATTAAAAAAGCTATTCTTAATACAATTCATGCATATACAGCATCACAAACATTAGTAGATGCACCTTCTAAGAAAAACCCAAGAATGGGTAGAGCAGGAGCAGTCAATCTTACTCCAACATCTACAGGTGCAGCGGTTGCAACAACTAAAGCATTGCCTCAGTTTGAAGGTAAGTTCGATGGAATAGCGATTAGAACTCCGGTTCCTGTAGGTTCTATTAGTGATGTTACATTTATTGCCGAAAGAAATACTACAGCAGAGGAGATTAATGAAATACTTCAGAAAGAAGCGAATACAGATAGATATCTTAAAGTATTAGATGTTACTTATGAACCTATCGTTTCTTCTGATATTCAGATGAATCCATATGCTTCAACTGTTGATGCGTCTATGACTAGAGTTGTAGATGGCGATTTAGTCAAGGTTATGATCTGGTATGATAACGAGTGGGGATTTACTAATCAAATGATTCGACAGATTTTAGAATTGTAATGGTTTATTCTATTTTGCTATTTCCAAAGTCTCTACTTGTTTTGTTTGTAATAATTTTAACACAAAGTTAATTTTCGTATTCTATTTTTGAGAATTCAATATTAAAAGTAAGAAAGCATCACAAATTAATACGAAAGTTTCAATATGAGGTTTTGGATCATTGTACTCTGCATAGTCTGGGGATATCAAAATTTTGCTCAATCAGGAAATACAGAAAAAAAATCTTTTGTAGTTGGGACTACAGATGAGATCATGAACATAGATGGTCAATTAGATGAAGCTATCTGGACTAAATTGACCCCTGCAAAAGATTTTGCTCAATATTTTCCTAATGATTCTTTGCCTGCTGCTGCGCAAACGGAGATCTATATGTGCACAGATAAAAAGAATCTGTATATAGGGATTAAATGTTATGCGAAAGGGAATGATTGGGTTGTAGAATCATTGAGAAGAGATTATAGAGCAGGAGGAAATGATAACATCACGCTATTGTTTGATACTTTTGATGATGAAACAAATGCATTTTATTTTGGAATAAATCCAGAAGGCGTTCTAAGAGAAGGTACGATTAGTAATGGAGGAAATACGTTTCAGGACTTTTCTACTTCCTGGGATAATAAGTGGAAAGGAAAAGCGAAGAAGTATGATGGTTATTATACAGCCGAATTAGAAATTCCTTTTAGCACTTTTAGATATCCAATACCTTCAAAAAAGTGGGGGTTTACAAGCTACCGTTTCGATACACAATCTAATGAGATTAGTACATATCCCGGTACACCTCGTAATCAAGTTGTATTTACGCTAGCATATACTGCAGATATGATTTGGGAAGAAGATTTAATAACCAAGAGTAGTGCAGTATCCTTAATACCTTTTGTTTCATCTGGAATTAATAAAGATTATGAAGATCACACCCCTACTGAAGAGATTTTTGAAGTTGGTGGTGATGCTAAAATTGCCTTGACACCAGGATTAAATCTCGATCTAACCGTAAATCCTGATTTCTCTCAAGTAGAAGTAGATGAGCAGATTACAAACCTTGATCGTTTTGAAATTTTCTTTCCAGAGCGAAGGCAGTTCTTTTTAGAAAATGCAGATCTTTTTGGGCAATTTGGTTTTTCTAATATCAATCCATTCTTTTCTAGACGTATTGGTGCTGCCGAGGATGTTGTTACAGAAGAATTGGTGCAGAATAGAATTTATGGAGGATTGCGTATTAGTGGGAAACTGGATCCTAAGACGAGAGTAGGTTTACTAAATATGCAAACAGCATCCAGTAAGGAGCAAGGTATACCTGGAACTAACTTTGGAGTAGCGGTTGTACAGCGTAAAATAGGAATACGATCGAATATCGGAATTATTGCAGTCAATAAGCAAGCTGTCAATTTTGATGAAAACTTAGATACGCTAGATATTAATAGGTACAATAGAATGGCTGGTATTGATTATAATTATTCTACACGAAGCAATACTTGGTTTGGTAAAAGTTTTGTCCATGGAACTTTTTCTCCTGATACCGATGTAGCTATTGCTCAAGGAACTACTTTAAATTATAATACAAGAAAATTTGGAGCACTTTGGAAACACGAATATGTTCATGAAGACTATAACGCAGAGGTTGGATTCGTTCCAAGGACTGATTACTTTAGAATAAGTCCTAACGCCGAACTGCGCTATTATCCTCAGAATGATTTTTTGAATAATCATAGCTATGGAGCGGAAGCAGATATTTTTTGGCGTCCAGGATTTGGTAAAACAGATCATTTTTTGTCAGTTGGATGGGGTGGCGAGCTAACCCAAAGATCGAACTTCGGATTTAATCTGAATCATAGCTACGTGTATTTATTCGATCCATTTGATCCTACAGGTACGGATTCAGAAGAACTTGCAGCTGATCAAGACTTTTCGTGGGTTAGTTTTACCGGAAATTATAGAAGTGACAGAAGAAAAGTGTTCAGTTGGAATTTAAGCCCGTATATTGGAGAATATTTTAATGGTTGGCGCTATGGTACTAGAGGTGGCTTTAATTTACGTTTTCAGCCTAAGGGATTTCTTTCTTTAAACTATGCTGTAAATGTCTTTGATTTACCACATTTAGACGGAACTAGACAAACCTATTTGATCAGTCCAAGGATAGATTATACTTTTTCCAAAAGTTTTTTTACTTCTATTTTTGTACAGTATAATTCACAAAATGATAATACAAACATCAATGCTCGTATTCAATGGAGGTTTGCACCTGTATCTGATCTTATTTTGGTTTATACAGACAATTACCTTACTGGTGATGTAGATCCGATGAATCGATTTGCTTTTGATGTACGGACTCGTTCTATTGTCTTGAAGATTACATATTGGTTGAATTTATAAAAAGTAAACCTTTCAAATTATAGAAATCTGAAAGGTTTACTGCTTTTTAATAAGCTAATATCTAATTATATCTGACTTAATCCGCCATCTACTTCTAATTCTACTCCATTAATATAGGATGCATCTTCAGAGGCTAGAAATAAAGCCGATTTTGCTATTTCTTCTGATGTTCCAAAACGCCCAAGTGGCACTTGTTGAGCAAATCCTTTCCCCATTTCTTCTACAACATCTTCTGGCAATCCCATTTTTCCATAAATAGGTGTGTCTATAGGTCCTGGAGCAATTGCATTTACTCGAATACCTCTGGTTTTTACTTCAGATGTAAGTACTCTTTGGTATGCTCTTAACGCTCCTTTAGAGGCAGAATAGATTCCTAATCCGTCGAAACCTTTTTGATGCACAACAGAATTGGTGAAAAGAATAGTTCCGCCATCATTAATATGAGGCAATGCTTCTTTTGTTGCTATAATAGGGCCTTTTACGTTAATGTCAAATATGTGATTATAATGTTCCTCTGTGATATCTGTAGTAGGAGTGGGAGGCGCTATTCCCGCGTTTAAAAATAAAATGTCTATTTTTCCATATTTGTTAGTTGCTTCCTGAATTAAATGTTTATTATCTTCTGCTATAGCTACATCCGCTTTAACAGTTATGAAATCACCTTCTAATTCCTTAGCTACTTCATCTAAGGCTTCTTGACGTCGTCCAGAAATTACCACTTTCGCACCTTCTTGTAAATATAATTTGGCGGTTGCTAATCCGATACCGCTATTGGCTCCTGTAATAACAGCTACTTTGTTTTTCAATTTGTTCATTATATTAAATTTTTATTTGAAACAATCATTTCAAATTAGGTTAAAAAAAATTAGTATAGTACTTTTAGTACTGTTTTGATTATATTTTTTAGATCTTCTTCACTTTTATTTATAATACAGGTCATTCTTAATCCTTGAAGAGAAGTATATAAATATAATGCATATTGATTAGGTGTCTGATCTGTGTTAAATATTTTCTCCATTTGACCCTTATTTACAATGTCTTCAAGCATTGCAACCACTTGGTCCTGATTCTTCTCTATAAATGACTTTATAGTTACGTCTTGATTAGTCATTTCAGATTTACAATTAACAATAAGACATCCTTTGCTATCAGTATCATTAATAATATCATTTAATGTATATTCAAAAATCACATTAATAGCATCTGCAGCATTATAGGCCTTAGCTAGTCTTTTACCAAAATTCTCATCTGTATTATTTTGGTAAAATGAAAGGACTTCCATAAAAATCCCTAATTTGCTCCCAAAAGAATTGTAAATACTAGATCTGTTTAGATCGGTTGCATCTACCAAATCTTGCATAGAAGTACCGTTGTATCCTTTTTTATGAAATACTTCTGTCGCTTTCTGCAAGACCTCTGTTCTATTAAATGTTTCTACTTTTGGCATGTTATTGAAATGATCGTTTCAAAATTAATTATAATTCTGAAATATTAATGTTATAAAAATACTAAAGTTTTACATTTTGTTAAAGTATAAACTTCATCATGACATCTGTTTGTTTCTCAGACCCTAGCATAAAAGTATGTTTATCAAAGGTTTTGAATCCATTTCGCTCATAAAATTGAATAGCTCTTTTATTTTTATTCCAAACTCCTAACCATATAAATTCCAAAGCTTTTTCATCTGCTATTTGTTTAGCATAGTTAAAAAGATGTTGACCAATACCTTTGCCTTGATAGGGTTTTATTACATAAATTCGTTCGATTTCTAGTGATTTTCCTTTTACAATTTCGGTTTGTGCTTTTCCCAAATTTAATTTAAGATATGCTATAATTTCGTCTTTATGAAAAACAAAATAAAACTGTGATTCAGGGTTTAGAATCTCGTTCGTAATTTTTTCTAAAGTAAATTTCTGACTTAGATAATGACTAATATTCTCTTTAGTGTTAATAGGAGGTCCGAAGGCATCATAAAATGTCTGACGCCCAATTTCCAGAAGTTTATGGTTATCTTCTGGTTTGACATTAATAAATTTTAAATGATGCGAATACATTTAGTAGTAGTGTTGATCCTTACTAAATATAGAAAAAACGGTTTGGATATAGTACCAAACGTAGTTAAAATTATTTCAAATTATGCTATCTATTTATTTTTTACAGGATAGAAAAACTTATGTTGAAATACCTTATCGAGTAGAATATTTTATAACCGAAGTTGGTAATTCTTTACTTCTTATTATTGATAAGAGAAAATAAGTAAAGAAAAATTATAGTTTACCTAAATGATTTTTTATGATTAGTGTTTTCATAATAAGAAAAGGCTATCTCTTTTATACAGATAACCTTTTCCTAGTCTAATTCAAATTAATTATATGAGTAGCATCTATTGTTTAATAAATCGAATGGTCTTTTCTTTTACATTATTTTTCACAGTTGCAAAATAAACTCCACTTTCAATATTGGATAGATCTAATTCCGCGTTTTCGTTTTTGGATATTGTTTTTTTGATTATTAATTTACCAGAAAGATCAATAACTGTAACGATATCTCCTGATGACACCCCTTTTAATTTGATAAAGTTATGTGATGGGTTAGGGTAAACAAGGAATTTAGAAGTATCCGATAGATCTGCATTCAAACCATTTCCGTTTTTGGCTCTTGTTGTATTCTCAAACTTCCATTGTGTATAGTTACCAGTATATGTAGCAGGACGTTGCTCCATAGGGCTGTTTACGTCATTCCCAACTGGTCTAAAGTACTTATTAGTTTGTCTGTTTTGTAGATAAAAATATCCTCCGCTTGAAGTTACTTGCTTCCATTGCGTGTAATTTCCACTATAACTTGTTGGTCTTTGCTCTAGAAGAGCACCGTCTGCATCAGTTGATGGTCTAAAGTACTTTCCAGATGCTACATTTTTTAAATAGAAATATCCATTGTCTGTATCTATCTTTTCCCAAAGAACATCATTACCTGTTTGAGAAGCGGCAACTTGGATAATTGGTGATACATCTGCAGTCGTTTGTGGGCGAATTTTTAAATTAGTCTGCCTGTTGATTATATAAAATCCACTACCGGAACCTCCATTGTTTCCACCTTGATTACTTGAAAATGTTATGGGTTTCTCACATTCTTTATCTGCAGGTACCCATCCTGTAGCGTTTGGTCTAATAATAGCTGTTAACTTCCAACCAGAACCCGATGGAGCGGGATTGATGTTGACTGTAACATTAACCGACTTGTTATCACCTTTTGCTATATTTCTTGCAAAACCATTTCCTTTCCAAGTACCATTCTGCCAAGCCACGACAACAATGTCTTTATTTCCGGCTTCATTGTGAGAATATGTTATAGGTACACTAAGTGAAGTTGCAGATGTAATTGTAGATGGGATATTAGCACAACCAATGGCCAACTGGTTACCACCTCCGCCATTATTGCCTCCGCCACTATTCGTGTTCATCACATATCTTGACCAAAATTTGGCATGCGTATCTGCATTTGTACCTATTTCAAAAATCCACCAATTTTCTACACAATCAGAATAGTCAACGCCATCAGTGAAGAAGAATGACCAATCATGAGGAAATCCATTTGGAAAATAACTGTTAAAAAGACGATCCGCTTCTGTCCATAGATTTTTAGCTACTGTGTTAGGAGAATTTTTAGCATTATCAACAAATGAGTTACTTCTATTCCTGTACATAGGTGTTGACCAGGGTCCATGATCTCCCCAAGAATCTGTCCAACCTGCATTACCATCATCCAGAAGAAAATACCTTGTGTTAGCTTTTACATTGTTAAGTTTCGATTGGTTTGCCTGCCCCTCATTAAAACCATCATCATGTTGTACAAGAATGACATTGTTTTTAGTTGTTGTCGAATTGATACCGTTGTTGGCATTAATCAATGGCATCAACCAATCAGCAGTAACATCTGATTGACCTCCTTCCTGTACCCAAACTTTTCCTCCGTTTTGAAGTATTGGGGTTACCTTGCTAGTAATAGCAGCGATAGCAGCAGATCTATTGGAATGTGCATCAGTCCAGTTATTACCAAAAGCCAAGTTAAAAAGCGAATTAGACTGGAGGTAACTGCCACCTTGACTACCATATGCACCAGCTACGGCAAAATAATTTACGCCGCTTAAATCGGGGTGCACTAGCATACTACCTAGTGCAGCTACTGCGTGAATATCATCAGGATCGGGCTTAATGTCAAAACAGGCAATTAAAATATCCTTATTTTTATTAAAACTGGGACGTTGAGCAAAGGTTACTGAATACATAACCAAAAAGATCATAGTTAAAAAAATACTAGTTTTAGTTTTCATGATTAATAGTGTTTAAAAAGGTTTTAAGAATTTCATTATTGTCAGGGTTTTTTATATCCCAGTTAGCGATTAAAGAATTAACCACTCTTTCTTTATAGTTAGCTTAAAAAAATACTTGTGCTTAGCTATTACTTTAAAGCATAGTGTTATAAAAAGCTAATTATATGTTGGAATAGCTCATAATAATAAGTTTGTAAAACCGCCACAGAATAGTGGCGGTTTACATTATTGAACTACTGAACTATTAATTTAAGTGTTTTAGTGGTACTTAGGGTTTTAACGCTTATAATGTATATTCCTTTAGAAGTAAATATCCCAGAATCTAAAGTTAGATTCTTAGTATTGGTAGCTTCTTGATATATAACATTTCCTAGGATATCATAAATTCGTACATAAGATTTACCATTGTTATCTCCAAGACTTATATTGAATTGATCTCCAACAATTGGATTAGGGTATACAATTAAAGCATTGTTTGTTATCTTATCGTCCAACCTATTGATGCGATTTGTTGTACCGTTAAAAGCAATCGTTAGCTCGGGTTCTCCAGTCGCAGCTTCAGAAGAATTAAAGTTAGCATCTCCACCGATAGCCTGACTAACGATTAAGGTTAAAAAGTTACCACTAACAGTAACACCTGTTAAAGTAATATCCTTAACCGTACCATTAGAGAAAGGACCATTTACATTTCCTAATGAAGCACCTTTAGCAGGAGCATTTGCAGAAGTTAAATTTGTTTCTGTCCAATTGCTGTTAGCTCCCAGATTAATGTCAATTACTCCACTACCAGCGTCAGTACTTCCGGTAAGCTTTAAGCTTGCAGATGTAATAGTTCCGTTGATACCTGAAACATCAAATTTTAAATAAGAAACACGGTTTGTTCCATCAACATAAAGAACACTATTATTTATTGTAGAATTATTACTAGCCTGTATATATGCATCGTCTACAGGGTTTAAGGTTGCTGTTTGCGGTGTAGTAGTGGTACCTCCAGAAGTACTACCAGAAAGTGTAGTAACCGGACTTGGACCATTTCCTCCCGCACCACATAAAGAACGTACAACGAAATCGTATGTTGTACCTGCTACTAAGTTGTTAACAATAATTGACGTTATACCTGAAGATCCAGAAGCAAAAGCGAAAGCACCAGATAAAGCACCTGTAAAAGTACCATCATTAAATGCTCTTACCTCAATTGTTCTAGTATCGTTAGGGGTATTATCAAAAGATAAAGTTACTGATGTATCGGTAACACTTGATACTGCTATACTTGTTGGCGCAATACTACAGTCTGCAGTTGGTGTTGTAGTTTTTAAAGTAAACTCTGCTCTTTCAAAATTAAATAAGAAACCTGCAGCTCCTGTATATGTTAATCTAAGTCTTTGCGTACCTTGACTCAATTGTATATCAGTTGTAACGGGAGTATTATAATTATGCCATTCGTTGTTAACAGGAACAGCAATAGTACCTAAGTTAGTTCCACCAATAGATAACACAATATTCCCTCCAACACCATTAGAAGAAGTAAAAGCAGTAAGCGTATACGTTCCACTAGAAGCTACATCAATATCATACTCGGTATAATTATTGTTTTTAATGAAACCTAAATTTTGACCTCCATTTGTTCCTGGTGTGTTTTCGGCTTTTACATCGCCACTTTTCGAATCAAAATTTTCTACTTGTATAGTTCCTGGTATAGCAAAAATATTTGGTGAAGTAACAGTATTTACAGTAACACTACTTGTAGCAGTAAACCCGCTATCAGCAGTAGTAACAGTAATCGTTGCAGTACCTTCAGCTACTCCAGTAACTACACCATTTGTATTTACTGTTGCGACGGCTGTATTACTAGAAAACCAAGTTACATTCTTATTTGTTGCATTAACAGGAGCAACAGCAGCCGTTAAACTACTAGTTTGTCCAACTTCAATTGAAGCTGTTGTTGGAGAAACACTAACTCCGGTTACAGCTATTGTTGTAGTACCTCCTGAGGTAGTCCCTACAACCGTTGGAGCTAATGGACTTGTTCCTGGAGTTCCTCCGGCACATAACGCACGGAAAACAAAATCGTAAGCAGTACCAGTTACTAAACCAGTCATAGTAACAGAAGAGCTCCCAGCACCAGCAGCAGCAAAACCAACACCTCCAGTGTTTATATCACCCGTAAATCCACCTTCAGGGAATGCTCTTAATTCAAAAGTTCTTGTATCTGTAGTTGTATTATCAAAAGATAATGTAACTGATGTGTCAGTTACGTTAGAAACTGCCAAGCCAGTTGGAGCAGTACTACAATCTACCGTTGGAGTTGTACTATCAGTACATTTAAACTCTAATGATGTCCAACGACCTCTAGAAAAAGCAAATCCTCCTCCTTCTGGTACTTGTCCATTTGAGTTTGAATTAAATTCTACTCTAAGTACAGCTTCATTGGCTACAGTAATACCAGTAAAAGTTTGACTAGCTGGAGAATAATCTACAGTAGTAGTTGGGTTTTGGAATGTTCCAATTAAGACTTCATCAATAAATATTCTATAGGTACTCTCACCATCTAATTCAGCAAGTGTATTAATAACCACATCATAAGTTCCTGCTTGACCACTAAATGAAGTTGTTGCAGCAGCAAATTGGTCTTTGTATTGTGAAGCATCAATAGCTAAAGCATTTCTAGCAGTATCTATATATCCTGGTACGAATCCTGTAAGTTCAAAATTTGAAAAATCACTTACAGCACCTAGGGTTATATTAGAACAAGAGGATCCTCCTCCTACAGTAATAGTACTTCTAGCAGTAAACCCGCCATCGGCCGTAGTAGCAGTTATAATAGCATTACCTGTTGCAATACCAGTAACTACACCACTAATATTAACTGTGGCAACTGAAGTATTATTTGATTCCCAAGTTACTGCTCTATTCGTTGCATTAGAAGGAGTGAAGATAGGTGTTAAAGCACTAGTTTGTCCTGCATTGATTGAAACCGTTGCAGGAGAAACAGATACACCAGTTACCGCTATAGGGTTGGTATTACCTTCTCGCGGAGATTCTGGAGTACTATTGTTCAAAGCAATAGCACGTTTTCCATCTTGAAACATGAATAGTCTATCGATAACATGACCTTTTGAACGTCCTGCTACTTCAATTGAATAATAACCAGGTGTATCGAAGTCTGCAAAAATGGTAAGTCCATTTACACCAGCATGTTCTCCGGTACATTCATTTACAAAAGCATCTTTTTGCACCCATACTTTCATCCATTCATTCAAGCTTCCTGTTTTAGCTCCTCCTTTAGTTCCATAGAAATCGGTTCCGTTTACTTTTAACCAAGAATCATTTGCACCATCAAATGTTGTTGAATTGAACCCATACCCTGTACGCCAAATAAATTGATAAGTACCAGGAGTATTTATCTTGATATTATACTTTAATACTCCATCAGGAAGTGGATCAACAAATTGACGATCTGGGCCATCATATTGCATATAACCATTACCTAATGGCTGATTTCCTCCAGTTGTCTTTTTTGACCAAAGTGAGTTTGTAGGAAAATCAAGTGATTCAGTTTCAATTACTAAATACCCATCATTTTCTACCCAAGCACCTGTTACTACTGGTGCAGGAGTAACAGTAACAGTAGAAGTATCTGTAAAACCACCATCTACAGTAGTCACTGTGATAGTAGCCGTGCCTTCTGCAACACCAGTTACAACTCCAGTTGCATTTACTGTTGCTACAGCTGTATTGCTAGATTTCCATGTTACATCTCTATTAGCGGCTGATGAAGGAATTACAGCCGCTGTTAAATTAGATGTTCTTCCTACATTAAAAGATACAGATGCTTGTGTGATACTCACTCCAGAAACAGGGTCTGTTCCATTTTGTCTTACTAAAGCTACCCAATCAGAGTTTGCAGAATTAGGAGGATTACCAATACTCCTGTTAGCACCACCTGCAACTTGAGTAACATTACCATTTAAAAGTGCCCCTCCGCTACGTGGATTAAACCATTGTACAGAAAAATCTCCTGATTGTCCATTAAGATTTAGGTTAGTAGAACCTCCATTTTCTAGATAAATTACATAAGTTCTTCCTGCTTCTGCTAGACAATTTGCAGAACCAGATACTAGGTTGTCATTATTAGAAGTTTTCCAAAATTCAATATTATTATTTTGGAAAAAGTCAATTACTGCATAACGTGACCAGTTGAATAATGTGTTAAAACGATTAAAATTTTCGGTTTTAAAATCACCTTGTCCACCACCATACCACATTACACCTGGTCCACCAGCGATCATAGTTTTCCAAAGGATACGCGTTCTTGCTTCTGTTTTTACATTACTATTTGCAATGTCTTGAGAAGTAAATATTCCAGTGCCACCAGGGTTTTGCTCGTCAGAGGCTACTACCCAAGGAGTACCATCATTCTTTGAATTATTAATCCAAGTTAATATTCCGTCAGGACCATTATAAGCAGAAGCATAATTGTTTTTACTAGAACTTTGTATAGAAGCTCCAGTTAATTTTGCGTCAAGATTTAACCAAGTAGTATATTTATTATGCTCATCAGGATACGTATGAATTACGCGATGATTTTGCCAAGGGTCATTAGCTGCCATAAAATCTATACGCTCAATAGCACTGGCAGGAGTCCCTCTATACTCTTCAGAGAAATTCCATTCTATAGCAAGGTGATGCCCAAAACGAGCGATCATTTCTCTGTAATACGTTTTTAACTGAGTACTGTTTAAGGCATCCCAATTTTCATTTTCAGCTAATTTTAAATGTAATAATAATCCATTTTGTTCAGCATGGTTTAAAACAATTTCCCATTGCTCCAGTTTTGACACATCATATACGAATTTAGCGCCAGCTGTTGTCCATGGATATACATTTTTATCATCACCACCAAAAAGACTCATAGAAACAGAGTTCATGTTTTGATTTTTTAGATAGTTCAGGGCTCCAATGATATTTTTACCTTTACCGCCATCCCAAGTTGGATTTCCGGTGTTAAAATCTGATGCATGTGGGTTAAACTGATGCTCAGGAGTAAATCCTGAATTCACATTACCGGCTACATCAGCATCAAAATCATTATAATTCAGGAAGTTTTCTGGTGAATCAGGGCCTAATTTTAGATAGTATTCTCCTGTTTCAGAAAACTGAAGATAACGACGTTCGCTGTCAGTACCTGTTGTTTTGTATACTAAGCGTCCTTTTGCTCTTAAATCAGGAGCTGTTTTATTAGATACAGCGATACTTCCAATACTTCCTGTAAGATTGTGTACTGGAGATGGTAAATTACCAACATTGCTTATTGCAACATCATTTCCTGTATAGTACAGGACTCTATATGTCCAGTTACCCGTTTCATTTGGTCTTAAATAGGCCTTAAAAACTTTACCAGCTTTTGCATTGCTATTGGCAGCATTACCATCGGCAGCAAAAAATCCAGGGACCCTGATATTATTACCACTAGGACTTGTGAAAACTACATCCATTCGGGTATTTCTAAATGTTCCTGCTTCTTCTGACAAATTGCCTCCAGGTAGGGTTAAAGAGACGGTTATTTTATGCCATTTTTGTAGGATTCCGTTGATATTTACTGTCTGTGTATGTCCTATAAAGGACAGAGTTAAAATCATCATTATAGTTCCTAATGATGAAATTCGAGTTTGTGTGCGTTTCATGATTTGTGTTAGGTTTTAGGTTTTAGAGTTAATAATTATGTTTGATATTAATCATTTACAATTTATGAAATTGAGTAGCTAACAATTGATTCTGATATTTAAAAAGGGAGTACATATGATTTGTTAAGTTATTTTATAGAATTAAAAGGAAAAGATTAAATAGGGTGTGTTAAAATATTGAAAACGTGATAGTTGTATTTTAACTGTAGTTGTCATTCCTATTAATGGTTACAGAATAAATGATTTTCTTATGGTAAAACCATATTAAAATCTACATGTAAATACATTAAGGTTATTAGGAAGAATCAGATAACGAAATACTTGAATAAATATTATTAAAAACCCGTTGTGCATTTAGGTTTTTTTATATAAAATTCATCAATTCAAGTGCTTCTAACTTGAGAGGAAGTATACTTCGACAAGCTCAGCAGAGCTATCGCGAATACGAGCTTTAGATAAAAAAGCTATTCTCGATACTCCGCCTTAGGCGGACAGGCAGGCTAATTTTTCTTTGTTTCACTATGAAAAACCACTCCTGAATTGACACTTTTTCAACTTGCATTTTCCTAAATGCACAACGGGTTTTGAAATTGTATCGGTATGATCTGTGTAATTATGAAATCTACCTATTAGAGAAAGTAAATAAGATAAAGAGTTAAATAATTCGTTTAATCACCCTTAATTTATGAGTATATAAACGTTTTTCTCCATTAAAAATGCCTGTATGATCTATACGATCCACGCGTACCTTACCATGCGCGTGGATGATATAGTTATCTTTCATAATGACACCAACATGTGTAATTGCTCCTTCGTCATTATCGAAAAAAGCAAGATCACCTGGTTCACTTTCTTCAATAAAACTTAGTGGATCTCCTTGGGTTGCTTGTAAAGATGCATCTCGTAATAGTTTATAACCGTTTAGTTTATAAACCATTTGTGTGAAACCACTACAATCGATTCCAAAGTTTGTCTTTCCTCCCCATAAATAAGGAGCATTTAGGAAAAGAAATGCAGTTTCTACTAGTTTATCTTTTGGTTGCTTTTCAGTAATTCTATTGCCATCATATTGATGTTCAAAAAGATCCAAAGCTCCTAATGAAGAACCTAGGGCAATTGGCATCAACTGATTATCCTTACAGCTTATGAAATCAATTAAATCCGCCGTGACATCTAAAGGCTTCGTATCAAAATCTTTATACACTTCTTCTGTAATTTCTACATACTGCTTATTATCGATCCAACCTTCATAGGTGTCAAAAGCTAAACGAATTCTACTCCATTTTTTTCGTTTTTCTAAAACTTTAAAATGCTCACCATATAAAACCTGTGATACCATTTCACTAGGATCACTTGGTTCAAAACGCAAAGGGACAATACTAAGATTGCAAATACCGTATAGCATGAATCTTTATAGGTACTAGATATTAAACATTTAATAGAATTTCAATGATATTTTATCCTTATTATAGGCGTTCAATTACCATTGCAGAAGCACCACCACCACCATTACAAATAGCCGCTGCTCCGGTTTTTGCATTATTTTGTTCTAACACATTCATTAACGTAATCAAGATACGAACACCAGAACATCCTAATGGGTGTCCTAAAGATACCGCTCCACCGTTAACATTGGTATTAGAATCGTTTAATCCAAGTATTTTCATATTAGCAAGACCTACTACTGAGAAAGCTTCGTTAAATTCAAAGAAATCAACATCATCCAATGTAATTCCTGCTTTATCAATTGCTTTTGGTAGTGCTTTTGCAGGTGCTGTTGTAAACCACTTAGGTTCTTGTGCTGCATCTGCATAACTTTTAATTTTTACTAAAGGTTTTAATCCAAGTTCGGCCGCTTTTTCTGCACTCATTACTACTACAGCTCCAGCACCATCGTTAATTGTAGAAGCATTAGCTGCTGTAACTGTTCCTTCTTTTGTAAAAGCAGGGCGTAAGGCAGGAATCTTCTCCATTTTTACATTTTTATACTCTTCATCTTCTGTAACCATTACAGGTTCTCCACGACGTTGTGGTACTGGAACAGGCACAACTTCATTAGTAAATTTACCTTCTGACCACGCCTTGGCAGAACGCTCATAAGATTGAATTGCAAAAGCATCTTGATCTTCTCTACTAAAGTTATGTTCTGTGGCGCATAAATCTGCACAAACTCCCATCGCATTCTGATCGTATACATCAACTAAACCATCACGTTGCATTCCATCTTCGAGTGTTTGAGAACCAAATTTATGACCAGTTCTTAATCTAACATAATGAGGAATTAGACTCATATTTTCCATTCCACCAGCTACAACAATATCTGCATCTCCTAACGCGATCGTCTGAGCAGCATGCATTACAGCTTTCATACCACTAGCGCATACTTTGTTTACCGTTGTACATGGCACCATTTCACTTAAACCAGCACCTAAAGCGGCTTGTCTAGCCGGTGCTTGTCCATTTCCTGCCTGTACTACATTTCCCATGAATACTTCTTCTACTAATGAAGGATCCAGATTGATTTTATCTAATGCACCTTTTATTGCTATTGATCCTAATTGTGTAGCAGGAACTGTGGATAAACTTCCTAAAAAACTACCTATTGGAGTACGTGCTGCTGATACTATTACAACGTCTTTGCTCATTATGTTCGAATTTAATATATGTGTGTTTGTTATTTTGCGAATTTAAGGATTTTTGGAGGATATACATAGCTAAGTTATTTATAGGATTTACTAATCCGGAATTATAGGTATACACTATTTTTTTACCTTCTTTGTACTGACTTATTTTTTAGTACTTTTGAGTAATCTATACGAATATCCTGGTGAAAAAGTTTTTAAATAATTTTTATAAAAATCAATCCTTTTTATATAAAGGGTTTCTTTTTGTTAGTACGTTGATTCTCATAGTATATTTATTTCCAAAAGGAGGTGTTTTTAAATATGAGTTTACAAAAGGGAAACCTTGGCAATATGAAAACCTATATGCTCCATTTGATTTTGCCATTGCAAAAACTCAAGATGATATTGATGCAGAGAAGAAACGTATCGAAGATAATAACATACCGTATTTCGAGTATGATACTATTATAGCAAATACTGCAAAGGATAATTATAATGCAGCGTTCAAAAGTAATTTAGAAACTTTGGATCAGAGTAGTTCCGGAAAACAGGCGAAGCTTTTCGGTAGAATACTTCTTAATGATATTTATAGATATGGTGTTTTACAAGAGTCATATTCCTATGAAAGCAAAAGACAAATCTTTCTTAATAAAGGCAATAAAGCAGAGGCTATAACTTTTGGGCAAATATTAACTCCTAATGCGGTTACTTCGCTAATTAGTTCCAGAATTGATAAAAGCGAGTATGTTAAATTTAAAAGTGGTTTTGTAGCTTTATTTTATGATTTGATTAAACCAAACGTATCCCTAAATCAAAAATTGACTGAAAGCACACTAGAAAATGAATTAGCTCAAGTGCTTACTACTAGAGGTAGTGTTTCTAAGGGAAGTAGAATTATCGCAAAAGGAGAAGTAGTAGAAGGAAATAGATTGCAGATTCTTACGTCTCTTAAGGCGGAATACGAGTCCCAGGTATGGAGTGATAAGAATTTTTACTGGATTGTTTTTGGATATGGAATTCTAGTTTCTTTGGCTTTGTTGATGTTATTACTTTTCATCCGAAAGTATAGAAGGGATATTTACGATAATAATACTCAGGTTACTTTTATTGCATTCAATATTTTACTAATGGTTTTGATCACTACGTTAGTAGTGAAATATAAGTCAGATTATATTTATATAGTTCCCTTGTGTATTTTACCTTTAATTTTAAAGGCTTTCTTTGATTCTAGACTTGGTTTATTTACGCACGTAGTAACAGTAATGATTTTAGGTTTTGTTGTTCCTAATAGTTATGAATACACTTTTTTACAAATCATTGCAGGGATTGTTACGATATTGACTATTTCTGAATCCTATAAAAGAGCTAATTTATTCATTACTGTCGGACAGATTACTGCGATTTACATTTTGGCTTATATAGCTTTTCATATCATTCATGAAGGAAGTATTAGTGATATTGATTGGACTACTATTGGCTTATTTGTTATAAGTGGTTTTGCTACATTAATAGTGCATCCATTGATTTACGCATATGAAAAGATGTTTGGTTTAATCTCTGATGTGTCTCTTTTGGAGCTTAGCGATACTAATTCTTCTTTATTAAAAGAGTTATCTGATAAAGCTCCAGGAACTTTTCATCATTCTCTTAATGTTGCTAACATTGCAGAAGCTGCGGCTAGCGAAATCGGGGCAAATGTAATGCTGGTTAGGGTAGGAGCTCTTTATCACGATATTGGAAAGATGGCAAACCCTACATATTTTACTGAAAATCAGACAGCTTCAGGAAATGCCCACGATGTATTATCTCCTAAAGAGAGTGCTAAAATTATTATCGATCACGTTATAAGGGGTATTGAGATTGCAAAAAAGAACAAATTACCTGATCGTGTAATTGATTTTATAAGAACGCATCATGGGACTAGTACGGTATACTACTTTTACATGAAAGCTAAGGAAATCAATGAGAATGTAAACAAGGAAGATTTTCAATATCCAGGACCAAAACCTTTTTCTAAGGAAACTGCTATTTTGATGATGAGTGATAGTGTAGAGGCTGCTTCCAAAAGCTTGAAAAACCCTACTAGTAGTTTAATCGATTCATTTGTGGAGAAGATAGTAAATAAGCAAATGGAAGATGGTCAATTTCTTAATGCAAATATTACGTTCAAGGAAATTCAACAGGTTAAAAAGATCTTTAAACGAAAGTTAACTAATATCTACCATTTAAGGATTGAATATCCTGAGTAGTACTTTTAGACTGGTATGTTATTTGATAAGGTAATCGATAACATAAACCATCTTAAAATTTTACTATGAAAACTTTCAGAACTTTTACATTTCTAACATGTCTAATATTTAGTCTTACATCATATAGTCAAGTTATAATAGGAGGTGAAGCTTCTATCGATATAAGTATAAATATTCCGGTTCCTGATATTGTTATTGAACGAAGACCAGATGTAAGAATTGAAACAAGGCCTTCTGCTCCAGTAATACACAGTTGTGATCATAACTGTTCTCATAATGAATATGTTAGTTATGGAGAGATTCAAAATCAAAACGGGCCATATGGACGTCAAATATATCTAGTAACTCATGCACAATTAGAATCAAACCGTGTTGGTTCTGAAAGCGTTACCTATGTTTTAGACTCAGGAGATGTATTAGAATTAATTATTGTAACAGCCAATCTCCAAGATTTTAATTATCATAGTTATAGTGATAATTGTGAATGTTCGCAAAAAAATAGAATTTTAGAAGTATTATTAAATGATCAGAAAATACCACTAAGAGACGGAAGTTTATCGCTTCAGCCAAAAGAAAATGGTTTTCACTCTGTCATAAACCTACACAGCAAATTTGAGGGAGATTTTAATGGTACAGTTATTTTTTAGATAAATATTTCCCATCCATCCAGAAAGTTCCAAAAGGTATTATAGAGCATATAAGCACTATTGCTAATGTTTTATTATCCCATCTTTTTTCAGGTTTCACTAAAAAAGCAAATACGATATAAGCTAGAAATAAAAAACCGTGTGCCATACCAATTAACTTATTAGGTTCTGGTGAGGCAAATAGATACTTGAGCGGCATTGTTACGAATAGTATAGCCAAGTATGAAATCCCTTCGAGATAACTAATCAATCTGAAACTGGTGATCATATTTATATTTATTTAAAATTGGATGCAAATTTAAGGTTCAGAATATATCCAAACGTTAATAAATACCTATTTTTTAGTAGGATACTCCAATTCAAATATTTCGAGATCAAAATAGGGGATAGCTGATAACAAATGATCAAAGATATCTGCTACTATCTTCTCATAATTTTTCCATATTTTATCATTACTAAAAGCATAGATTTCTAAAGGAGTCCCTTGAGCAGTAGGCGCTAATTGGCGACTCATAATCATCATATCACTATTAATATGAGGATGATCCTCTAGATATGATTCTACATACTTTCTAAATACACCCATGTTAGAAAGATTTCGACCATTCATTAAAACCTCTTTGTTTATCAGATTTTCTTCATTATAAGAATTTACCTTGTGCTGTGCTTGATCCAAGTATTCCCTTATAAGCTCTACTTTCTTAAGACGATCTACATCATTTTCAGATAAAAATTTAATGCTAGAAGCTTTTATTAAAATAGCTCTTTTTATTCTTCTTCCACCAGAATCCATCATACCTCGCCAATTCCTAAATGACTGAGAAGTTAGATGATAGGTAGGGATTGTTGTGATTGTTTTATCAAAATTCTGGACTTTTACCGAGGACAGATTGATTTCGATTACATCTCCATCAGCTCCATATTTAGCCATTGTAATCCAGTCACCAATTCTAACAGTGTCATTTACGGCAACCTGAATACTTGCTACAAACCCAAGAATAGTGTCTTTAAATATCAGAAGAATAACTGCAGACATTGCCCCAAGTGCTGTTAAAAATGTCCAAATTGATTTCCCAGTAATTAAAGAGAAAATTGAAATAGCACCAATTACCCAGATAAATATCATAAAGACCTGAATATAACTATCTATAGGTTTATCTCTGAATGACTCTAAAGACTTCAAGAAATCTCTGAAGGTTCCGAGAATACTTCTTACAATCCAAATCGTTAAAGCAATAACCAATATATTAAAAAGAATTTCTAAGTAATTCTCTGCAATAGGAAAATCTATAAATAGTTCAGGTATGATCCAAATACTAATGGATAATGGTATGATGTGAGATAAATAGTCAAAAGTTTTGTTTTTGACCAAATGATCATCAAAAGTATTCTTTGATTTTGAAGCGTATCTTTTAAAAAGATTTAAGATTACCTTTTTAATTATTTTATCTAGAATGAATAGGGCTATTAGCAGGACACAAACACCAATAACCACATTTAGGTATTCTGCCATAGTTTCCGTAAAGCCATTAGAAACTAAAACTTTATAAAAATACCTAGTTAGTTTTTCCATAAAAAAAATGAATTCAGATCGAATCTAAACCTACAACTTATTATTTTAATAAGTTCTATACCAAACTGAAAATAGCTACGGCATACAAATAGAATCTTACAAAACGTAATAGTCCAAATAGCAAATAACTAATAAAAGGATATTTTATCATTCCTGCCGCAATACTGGTAATAGAAAAAGGAATGGGAAGTAATGCTCCTACCACTATTAAAAAACCACCCCATTTACGAGTGTTTTTAATATGTTTGGCCATTTTCACCTCTAAATACTGGTGAACTGAGGGGATTTTGGTGATTGATTTCCCTATGAAATAGGAGATAACTCCACCTAAGTATGATAATAATGCAAGAATTGAGAGATATAGGATAGGACTTGTTGTTTTGTCACTCCACGCGATGAAAATTTCTGGAGGGATCAAGCCTAACAAAGACTCCGATGCAAAAAACACACTAAAAACTACATAATCCGAATAGTTTTCTGTTACATAAATCAATACATCATTGATATTGATAACAAAATAATTTACTATTAATAAACCTGCTATAAAAAGTAAAATAGGAGGTAATGCTTTTTTTAAGCTGATTCCTAAAAACTTATAGAAACCGGTATAACTATAATATTGATGCAATAATTGCAATCGTGTTTTTTTTACAGATCGGGGATTCATTTTCATAACAATTTTTCCACAAGGCAACAAAAATAATATATAATTGATTTTTTCACGTTTATAAAATCATAAAATTTGTCGAGAAGTTGTTATAATAATTACAGGATACAAAGAAAACGTACCAAAATGCTCATTTTATAAGGTGTAATGTATAATTAGACAAAGGTATTTATACTAAAAAAACCCTGAAAATAATCAAGGTTTCTTTTTGATATTGTAATAAGAAAAATAATATTATCTAAATTTTATGCATTCAGGGCATCTCTATAATCTGCCAAATCCATAACATTCATTTTATTTTTTATATCCTTAAACAGAGAAACAAGATACATAAGACTTTCCACCGGATTCACATCTTCATTCTTCACTGGTGCTTCATTTTCATTTTCTTGTTCCTCGATTGGTTCATCGTCTGGAATGGGAATAAGAAAACTATCATTTTCTTCGATATGTTCGTAGGTAAGTCTTAACACTTTTACCACCAATGGTACTTGCTGTTCTAAAGCATAAGATCTCAAAGCTTTAAGATCCTCTATCAGTGTATCTGTATTGATTCCGGATTTTTCTAAATCAGTCAGAATTTTGTCAATTAATTTGAGCGCCTTTTTATTTTCCAAGGATTATAAAATTAGTTTGTTTTAAAAAATGATTATGGCAAATTTAACCCTTTATCTAAATCTTTGAAATCTTTTAAAACAATAAATTTACTTTTTATTGTTAAAAAAAATATTGAAAAAAAATATCTTTAATTAAGACGAGGAATTTTCCCCATAAAATACTGACCATTAGTTGTTTATTGCCTGAAAAACTTGTCTATGCTTGTATTCCAGCTAAAGTTTGAGGTTAAACCGTAACCAAAATTCCTTAATCCTTTTTATCTTTGAAAAGTATTCCAATTACAATTTTTCCCTTACTTTTTTTGTTTTCCCCAACACTTACCTCCTTGAATACAGGAGGTAAGTTCTTCTTGGGGTATTTCGTAATTAAAATAAAGCTACAGTTTTATCTTCATCTTCTTCTTTTATTGTAATTAATAATTTTCTTTTTCCCAACATACTCACTTTATATACTTTAGTTCCAGTGGTCCAATTTTCTTTTCTAGTTGCCTGAGGCATCATAGGAAAACCATAACTAAATTTCGAACCATCCGGTTTGGGACCGATAACAAAGAATTGATTTCTGGTTAGGGAATTATTCTTGATTTCGAATTTTATATACTTCACTTGGTCATCTTTGGTTTTCTTTTTACTATGAACGATTACTTTTCTTGCATCTCCTTTAATTTTTTCTGGAGTATTTAGGATTTTTAGCTTAGCATCTTTACTTAATTTGGTATCCAATTCATTAGTAACATAGACTTTTGCAGAACCCCTGCTCCAGATATCGACTCTTGCATTTTCTGCAACCAAGCTAGATGCATCAATAGTTGCAAGTTCTGCTGCGATACGGAGTTCTTTTGTTTTACCATCCATGAAGATTTTACCGATAGGTGCTAGGACCTGAATGTAATTGTTATTAAGGTTAATAATTCTTGTAGTATCGTGTGTCCCACTTTCTACTTTTCTAATATTAGGAGCACCGATAACGATTTTAGCATTTTCTGACGGTTGTATCCATTCCTTTTGATCCAAATGTAAAGTCCCATTTACTACCTCCTTATCTATGTAATCAAATAGGTTAGCATCTGTAGTTATAGTTAGACTTTCTTCTTTGGATTGATCAATAATTACTTGAGCATAAAAATTGATTTTTATGTTTTCGATATTAGTAGTGTTAAATGTTTTGGTTATAATTTCTTGATTTCCTTTTATTTGCGCTATGGTGGTTATACTAACTAATAGTAGTAATATGTTTATGATTTTTTTCATGACTTTGTGTTTTAAATTAGATTTTTAATAATGTTGTGATTAGTTTTAGGGAGCCACTTTTTTGTGATTACATAATCGATACCAAATCTTCCCGATCCTAAAATAAGGTTGTATATAGCAATCCATAAGAATCCCATTGCTGGTAGCATAGCCCATAATCCATTGTCCCATTTTTGGAAAATTATAGCAACTAGCATCGTGCACATAATAAAAAAAGAAGCAATTCTCGTTTTAAAACCTAGTAGAAGGAATACACCTCCGATAGCTTCGCTAGCGGCACCCATCCATGCAAAGAATACTGGGAACATTGCAAAAAGACCTCCGTATTCTGCAATATCTTTAGGGAACCATTCTACAACTTCTAGAAAAGCTAAATCAGGAGATCCTTCTGGACTCCAAGGAACTCCGAATTTACTTCCCCCAAAATTCACTGCTAAAAAATAACCACAGATGATTCTAGGAAAAGCGAATAGTGCGTCTACTGACCAATGAAACATAGTAATCGGATGGATAATTTTTTTAATGACATTTTTCATAACTGAAACGATTTTAGATTGTTTGATGTTTCAAATGTCCGAACCAATTGTGAATACTACGCCCCAAAACAAAATAGGACGGCTCAAATTATAATTTGAGCCGTCCTAAATTAAGTGAGATAGTTGTTAATAAGCTATTTTTTAGCTTCTAATAGTACAATGTCATTATCAGATTTTATTGTTGCACTGCCGTCTTTTACGGTAGTGTCAATTCCAGAATATACGTCTGTTAAGACAGTGCCATCTTTAAAAATAGCATTTACTTTTAAAGTTTTAGTTCCTTTTCTTAGGTTTAATCCTACAACAACACCATCATTGACACCCTCTTTTTTATATGTTCTTGAAAATACGTATGGTGTTTCACTAATCATTTTATGCTTTCCAGCTCCAATGGCTGGATGATTTTTTCTGAATATCCCTAATTTTTGCCAATGTAGTAATAATGACTTGGTTTCTTCTGTCTCTAGATCGTCCCAGTTCATATTTGATCTTAATGTAGCATCTCCTTGGGCCCCATCAATGATCAATGATCTTGCTGTTTCATCACCATAATATACCTGAGAAATACCAGGTGTTAATAAAAGTTTAGTTGCAGATTCATAGGTTTTCTTTCTTTCTTTATCGAATGGATCACCATCATCATGTGAAGTAATGTAATTCATAACACTTTTACCAATCAAACCAGTTTGTAGTGCTGTACTATATTTACTGTATAATTTTTCATAGTTTAACTGTCGTGCATCATATTTGAACTGGAAATTAATAAGGTTATCAAAACCATTAGCATAATAATCTACTTTACGATCTCCAAAATCGTAAAAACGCTTCCCATCTATTCCATACCCATATAATTCTCCAAGAACATAAAACTCGTTGTTATCTAATACTTTATCTGGATTGTTTTTCTTCCACTCTGCAAAAGCAACTTTTGCTTGTTCTGCCAGTACACTCCATACACCTTCTTCTACGTGTTTTACAGTATCTACACGATATCCATCAATACCTAACTCTTTAACATAATCGGTTAACCATTTAATGATGTAGTTTTTAGGTGATCGTTTAAGACCTGTTTTTGCAAAAAAGATTTCTAATTCATCCATTTCGGCTTCCAGTCGACCTTCTTTTTCCCATTTTACTTTTAATGCTTCAGGAAGTTTTACTTCTTCATCACTTTCCGTTTTGATATCCGGAAGATTTTCTACTAAAGTACATTTCACCGCGGTTTCATAATCTTTATAAGAACATTGTGGAGCGGCACGTACCCAATCATCAGACCAAACAGGGTCTTTATCAGTTACAGGACCTGTATGATTGATAACTACATCCATTAAAATTCTAATACCGTTTTTATGAGCTATTTCTACTAATTTCTTAAGATCCTCATAGGTTCCAAAATTAGGATCTATGGTTGTCCAGTCTTTTGCCCAATATCCGTGGAATGCATACGTATTACCAGTCCCTTCATCAACACTTTCATGAATTTGCTCTACAAGCGGGTTTACCCAAAGCGCATTAATTCCAAGATTTGTAAAATATCCTTCTTCAATTTTTTGAATGATTCCTTTTATATCACCTCCTTCAAAACCCCGTAACACTCCGGTTTCCTTTTTTCTTTCTAAAACTTCATCATTGGTTGTATCTCCGTTTTTAAATCTATCGGCAAGTAAAAAATAAACATTTGCACCTTCCCAAATAAAAGGCATATTTTCTGTAGTTACCGGTTTAGCAGTCTCCAATGCTGCAGTTTCGATTGTCGAAGATGCTGTTTTGGTATCACTCTTACAGGAAATAAGGATACAGAAAAGCACCAAAAAAGTAGTTGTTAATAAATGTTTCATGTGTTTGTTTTTGTGTTTCAAAGTATTCCTTGTCTTGATAATAATTAAGACAGAATAAAAGAATTGAAACAATAGTAAATACTGGTTTAAGGTGCTAATCTATAAAATTGAGCATAAAAATCCATCTTTGTATAATTGTGAAATTCGTAAAAATCACAAATTAGGCTTTATTTTGGGAAGCTAAGTATTGAGAAGGTGAGGTGTTTGTAAGTTTCTTGAATACTCTATTAAAGGTTGCCTTACTATTAAAACCACATTCGTATGCAATTCCTAATAAAGATAATTGTTGCTGTTTTCCTTCTTGTAACATCGCTTGAACTGCTTTAACTCGGTATGAGTTTATGAAATCATTGAAGTTTTTCTTAAACCCTGAATTTATTGCATCTGATAGGGTTGGTGGAGGGATTTTAAGCATTTTAGAAAGCTCTGTAAGATTTAAATCTGGATTAAGAAATGGTTTTTCATTCTCCATGAACTCTTCAATTTTTTCTTTAATCTTAATAACATCTTCACTAAGTTCAATTTGTGGAGTATCGATACTCTCTTTTACAGTCACTGAAAAATTCAAGTTATTCAATTTATTAGTGTCTGTAAAGTATCCTTTTATTCCAAAATAGATAATGGCTACAGCAGTAAAGAAATGATACCACCATTTTTGGGTCCAATGTAAATCCGTAATAACTGAACCAATGACTCCCTGAAAAATGCTATATAAAAATAGGAAAGAATAAATAAAAAGAAAGTTTCTAATCCAATTTAGTTCTAGACTATAGGTGTTGGAGAAAAACTGCTGGATCTTTTTTCTGTATATATAATATAGTTGTATGGTAAATGCCAGATATAATAACATCTGTAGATTTTCTACAATTCCTATTAGTGGACTTACATATTTTTCATCTAGAAAAACCTTTAGATACCCGTTTTGGGTTTCATCAAATCCTGGTTGAGCTGCATCATAAATAAGAATAAAGATCTTATAAACAATGTATAAACTAACGGGAATAAAATGTATGAG